>JAHFHG010000021.1 GCA_023247035.1 Candidatus Omnitrophota bacterium | reverse complement strand
GACTGATCCGCTTAAGCTCGTGATTGTGCGGGACATGTGGCTTACGGGATTTGATGTGCCGTCGCTTCATACCATGTATCTCGACAAGCCGATGCGAGGCCACGGGCTTATGCAGGCGATTGCGCGGGTGAATCGCGTGTTTAAAGACAAGCCCGGCGGCCTGATTGTGGATTATTTGGGGATCGCAGACGATTTGAAAAAAGCGCTTGCCGAATATACGGAGAGCGGAGGCAAGGGGAAACCGGCCTTTGATCAGGAGGAAGCGGTTGCGTTAATGCTTGAGAAATATGAAGTAGTCTCGGGGATGTTCCATCAATTTGATTTCAAGCCATTTTTCAAGGCATCTGTGACAGAGAAAATGACGATCATTACGCAAGCGCAGGAACATATTTTACAGCAGAAGAACGGTAAGGAACGGTATATCGCTTACGTGACGCAGCTTTCCCAGGCGTTTGCTCTTTCCGTTCCGAATCCAGAGGCCTTGAAGATTAGGGACGATGTCGGATTCTTTCAAGCGGTCAAGGCGCGAATTGCAAAATACGAGACCGGTACCGGTAAAACAGACGATGATCTTGATTCAGCGATCAAGCAGATTATTTCCAAAGCAATTGCTTCGGACAAGGTCATTGATATCTTTGCCGCAGCGGGCTTGAAGAAGCCCGACATTTCGATTCTGTCCGATGAGTTTCTAGCCGAAGTCAAAGGGATGCCGCATAAGAATCTGGCTTTTGAGTTATTGAAGAAGCTTCTCAATGATGAAATTAAATCACGCTCCAAACGGAATTTGATTCAAGGCCGCTCGTTCGCTGAAATGCTTGAGAACGCGATCCGCAGATATCAAAACAAGGCAATTGAGGCCGCGAAAGTCATTGAGGAACTGATCGAACTCGCCAAGAAAATGCGTGAATCGGAAAGACGCGGAGAAGATTTAGGGCTAAGCGAAGATGAAATTGCTTTTTATGATGCGCTGGAAGTCAACGACAGCGCGGTAAAGTTGCTGGGGGACGAGACATTAAGAACCATTGCTCGCGAACTCGTGACTACTGTACGCAACAATCTTACGATCGACTGGACTCTTAAAGAAAGCGTACAAGCCAAGCTTCGTGTGATGGTGAAAAGAATTTTACGCAAGTATGGTTATCCTCCGGACAAGGAAAAGAAAGCAACGGAAACGGTCCTTGAACAGGCAACCCTGCTGTGCAGAGATTGGACGGACGCTTCCGCTGTGCCCGATGAGGGCAAGCCTTTATTTTTCAGCGATGTCGTTACGGATGACCAAATTGATGATTCAAAAAAATTTGTCGAGTTCTTACCTGTAATGTCATTGGAAGCAGTGGCAACTTCCTTTAAAGAGCAAAGCACGCCTGAGATTGTTGGCTGGAAACGAATCAATGATGGGCGCAAATTGAGCAAGGACATGTTCATTGCTCAAGTTGTCGGCAAATCCATGGAGCCGACCATTCCTGATGGTAGCTGGTGCTTATTTCGGTTTGATCGCGGTGGATCACGTAATGGTCTTGCGGTTCTTGTGGAATCGCGGCTGGTTTCTGACTCGGAAACCAATCAGAGTTTTACTATTAAACGGTACACGAGCGAAAAAGAGCAACTTCCCGGCGACCAATGGCGTCATAGGAAGATCACTCTGTCACCTGATAATAAGGATTTCAAGGATATCGTTCTTCAAAATGTGAAGGGCGATGACTTCCGAGTTATCGCAGAATTCGTGGAAGTGTTGAAAGATGCAAATTAAATTATCTCCTTCCACGCTAAATCTTTTCCTCGAATGTCCGCGCTGTTTCTGGATGGATAAAGTCAAAGGTATCAAGCGGCCGCGGGGCATTTTCCCTTCGCTTCCAGGCGGTATGGATCGAGTGATCAAGGCTCATTTTGACAGCTTTCGGACAAAGGGTTCGCTTCCGGCTGAATTAAACAAGGTGGAATTTGATAATACCGAATTATTTGGACATCAAACGCAACTTGAAAAATGGCGTAATTGGCGCACGGGGCTTGAGTACCGGGACAGCGACGGATCGATTTTAAGCGGCGCACTCGATGACTTGCTTGTGAAAGGTGATCGTTACATTCCTTTTGATTATAAAACCAAAGGTTCCGTTACAACTGAAGAGGATGCGGTCAAATATTATCAAAATCAGCTTGATTGCTACGCGCTTCTTCTTCACGAGAACCAAATGCCTACGGCGGGATACGGTTTTCTTCTTTATTATTCTCCGAAGACCGTCCGAGAAAACGGCGAGGTGTTTTTCGAGCTTCAGACCATCAAAATTTCGACGGACCCCGAACGAGCCCGAATGACTTTCCGAAAAGCCGTGGCTCTTCTCACATGTCCTGCTCCCGCCACTAACGCCCAATGCGAATACTGCGCCTGGCTCGGCAAATTTAGAAATTAAGCCTGGATCACGAGAAGAACAAGCGGCGCGGGCGTTATATTTTCAACCTTCACTTTTGCGGGAAGCCTAAGTCCCAAGGAATTTCCCACGATGAGGGGATGTTCCTCCCGGTTGACCCAAATTTTTCCCGGCGCCTGATCCATATAGAAAAAAACAGGTTTCCGGGGATCAAGGCAGCGCGTCAGATCCACTGTCTTGTGAGGCGCAACCCGGATTCTTTTGATGTTCAGTTCTGATCGAGGGATGAGTCCCGCCGCTTACCCTCGACGAACCGTTGAAAAATTTTTTGGTTCGCGGGAGGGGAACAAATGGGGCGATCGACGGGATTTGAACCCGCGACCCTTGGATCCACAATCCAATGCTCTAACCAACTGAGCTACGATCGCCACGCAATCGAACAATCGAAGGAGCCAAAATTTCGTTGTGAAAAAATTTATAAAGTCTTATAATGAATTTGCATAAAAAAGCGAAAAAGCGCGTTATCATAACACAAATTATGAAAAAAGGAAACCTCATATCAGCCAGCAAAAAGCGGCGACAGGTCAAAAAGCTCAGGACCTCTTTAGTTTCCAAACGCAAACGCTCCAAAAGGATTAAGAAGAAGAAACGTTCCCCAGCGGTTCAAAAACGGGATTACCGGCACTCTTTTCAGCCCCCAAGCCCGGCCCCGTCTGCCGCGGCTCATCCTGAAATTTCCGCGCCCGCTTATAAGGACCTGCCTTTTTCCTATAATGAAACAAAACTGGTATTGCTGCTCCGTGATCAGAGGTGGGCTTATGGGTATTGGGATTTTTCCACGAAAAGTTGGCATTGGATTGAAAAATTCCGAAGCGCCGATCCCGGGGCGCTGTCCATCCTTCGGATTTTTAACTTAAACAAAGGCAGTCATTTTGATCTCCAGGTCGAACTGGAAACAAGGCGGTGGTACATTGATCTTGGGCTTCCGGATACGACTTTTGAAGCGCAGTTGGGCCTTTTGGATTCCCGGGGCCGATTTCACCTGATCGCTCGCAGCAACCGCATTCATACGCCGCGCAACAGCCCATCGCCCAACGTGGATCCTGAATGGAAATATACGGATTCAGAGTTTAAAGAGATTTACAAATTTTCCGGCGTCAACACGCCAGGCCGTGGTTCGGAAATCTTCTCGCAGTTCCGCCGCCGCTAGCCCTCCTCGAGGAATCAGAAAATGAAAAAAGGCTCCCTGCTGATGGTGCTGCATGCGCACCTTCCGTTTGTGCGCCATCCGGAGCACGAAGATTTTCTGGAGGAGCGCTGGCTCTACGAGGCGATCACGGATACTTATATTCCCCTCATCCATCTTTACGATCAGTTGCTGGCTGAGCGAATTCCTTTCCGGATCACCATGTCGATCACGCCGACTCTTGCGTCGATGCTCCAGGACGAGCTCCTGCAAACGCGTTATTTGAAGCACATCAACCGCCTTATTGAGCTCGCCGAGAAAGAAGTTGACCGGACGAAAAATGACCCTGCCTTTCACGGACTTGCGCAAATGTACCGCCGGAAATTTTACAAGATCCGCGAAACGTTCGAGCGCGCGTACGGAAGAGATCTGACTCAAGCCTTCCGCAAATTCCAGGACGCGGGATGCCTTGAGATTATGACCTGCGCCGCGACGCACGGCTATTTGCCGCTGATGCTTCCCGTGCAAGCTTCCGTGAGGGCTCAAATTGCGACCGCCTGCGCGCATTATGAAAAAGTTTTTGGACGGCGGCCGAGCGGGATCTGGCTGCCGGAATGCGGGTATTATCCCGGATACGACAAAATTCTCCACGAGCAGGGCATCCGGTATTTTTTTGTGGATGCTCACGGCGTCCTTTACGCGGATCCGAGGCCCAAGCATGGAATCTACGCGCCAATCCGGACACCCGCGGGCGTTTATGCCTTTGGCCGGGATATTGAATCTTCAAAGCAAGTGTGGAGCGCCGCAGAAGGTTACCCGGGGGATTACAATTACCGCGAATATTACCGCGATATCGGATTTGATTTGGATTATGAATATATCCGCCCTTACATTCATCCCGACGGGTTCCGGATCAATACGGGGATCAAATACTACCGGATCACGAATAAGACCAACCATAAAGAATCTTACCAGCCCGACAAAGCGCTCCGGAGCGCGTCCGGCCACGCGGGAAATTTCATGTTCAACCGGGAAAAACAGGTCGAACATCTCTGTGACAAATTTGGTTTTAGCCCCGTTGTCGTTGCGCCTTATGATGCTGAACTTTTCGGGCATTGGTGGTATGAGGGGCCGGATTTTTTAAACTTTCTGATCCGCAAGGTCATTTTTGATTCGCCTTCACTGGAGCTTATTACGGCGCCGGAATATTTCGGGCAGAAATCCCGCCTCCAGCCTTCAGATCCCTCGTACTCCAGCTGGGGGTATAAAGGCTACAGCGAGGTCTGGCTTGAGGGGTCCAATGACTGGATCTACCGCCACCTCCACCACGCGTCGGCGCAAATGCAGGAACTGGCCCGGGATTTCACCCATCCGAATGAAATCCAGCGCCGCGCCCTGAATCAAGCGGCCCGCGAGCTGCTTTTGGCCGAATCCAGCGACTGGGCGTTTATTATGAAGACGGGGACTATGGTCGCTTATGCCGTTTACCGGACCCGCGAGCATATTTTGCGGTTCCTCCGGCTTCACGACGAACTTCGGCAAGGGAAGATTGACGCTTCCCGGCTGTCGGAAATCGAGCGGCAGGACAATCTATTTCCCGATATTCATTATCGGATTTATGCATAATTTGCAGTTTGCGGCCGGCGGGTTTTGTGTTAAGCTTTCACAGATCTCGCCGATAAATTTTTGGTGAAATGGTCAGTGTCAAAAAAAATTCGCCAACCCCCGGCTTTATGATTAGAAAAACCTTAAGTTTATCAATCATCCTTGGGATTGTTTTCGCGCCTCTTCACGGCGCTGAAGTCTACGCCTTCAGTGTTTTACCCATTACGGCTAAATCCGCAATCCTGATTGATCATTCCACGCAAAGAATCGTTTACGCCAAGACGCCTCATTTAAAAAGAGCGCCTGCCAGCACGACGAAAATTCTTACTTCGATTGTTGCCGTCCAAAATATGGATCTCAACCGCGTGGTGACGATCCCTGCCTTTGCGGAAAAGATGCCGCCTTCAAAAATTTACCTCAAGACCGGGGAAAAATACCGGATCAAGGATTTGATCCGGGCGCTTCTGATCACTTCAGCAAACGATGCGGCCGAGGCCTTGTCCTTTATCGGCGGCGGAGGATCCAGGGCCCATTTTGCGGATCTTATGAACCGCAAGGCCCGGTCATTAGGATGCTCCAGGTCTCATTTCGTCAATGCCAGCGGCCTGCCTGCGAAAAATCAATATTCCACGGCTTACGATATGGCGTTGATCATGAAAGAGGCCCAGCGTTATCCCTTTTTGGTAGAAACGATGGGCACGCGGACGATGCAGATTCAAAGCCGCGCCGGCAGAAAAATTTTTCTTAAGAATCACAACAAAATGCTTTGGCAGAATTCGCGTGCGGTTGTCGGCAAAACGGGCTGGACGCGCACTGCGAAATATTGTTTTGTGGGGCAAATCAATTTCAACGGGAGAAAAGTTTTTGTATCGATGCTGGGCAGCCTCAGGCTTTGGAAGGACCTTAAGACTTTAGTCGATTACCCATTCGGGCTCGCGCTGCTTAAACGTTATCCAAATCACACAAAAGGAACGGGCCGAGAGGGAAGGATGAAAATCCAGCTGGCGTTAAAGCGGGCCGGCTTTGATCCTGGCCAAATCGACGGAAGGTTCGGCCGCAAGACGTTGCGCGCGCTTAAAAAATTTCAAAAGGCCAAGGGATTGCGGGGCGACGCTATTGTCGGTTCAAGGACACGGAATCAGCTCCAGCGCTTTACTCAGTAATCAAGCGTCCCTTCGTTCAGGCGTTTCTTTTGCAGGGAACCCTTCCCGTGAATCAATCGAATGTCCGTCAAACCTCTGTTATGTTTAAAACTTTTCGGAAGCCCTTTTTTTTTATTTTAAGTATTCTTCCCTTTTTTTTATTCGGGAAAATCGAGGCTGCGGAATCCGGAGCCGATAACTCCGCCGTCCCTCAGAGTTCTCCGCAAGCGGCCGCGGAGCTTCTCGTCGCTGATTTTGAAGGTGAAAAGCTTGCCAACCTTTTAGGCGGTGAAAGCGGCTCGTGGAATTTGGATCCGAGGGATGAGAATAATTCCTATACCGATGCGGATTTGATTGAGATTCCCGATCAACAGGGAAAGCCGAACCGCGCCCTTAAGCTCACCTATAGTGTTGAATCCGATGTCCCGTCCCAGAACGGTTTTTGGACACAATTGAAAAATTTGGACGCCTCGCCCTATGACCATTTTCAGTTTGACGTAAAGGGCGATCCCAAGCCCGGCTTCACCCGGCGCTTTAAAATTGAAATCAAAAAGTATAAGGATAAGGAGCGGGTTGAAAAGATCAAGGGCTCGCAAACCGTGGAAAATATTTCCGAGTCGTGGCAGACCGTAATCATCCCGCTCAATAAGATGACCGGGCTTGTGGATTTCGGCGATCCCAAGGCGTGGGAGAATCCCGCGATCGCCCGGAAAAACTTGGATGAGTTTGTCATTGTTTTTCAGGACCGGCACGTTACGCAAAAAAAAGGCGTGATTTATATCGACAACATCAAATTCGTGAATACCGGCAAGCCGGGCCCGACCGCGGTGGATTTCCCGCCGCGAAAAGCCGAGAAAACGCCGATGCGTCTTGAAGGCCTCGATTTTGCGCGCTTCCTGATCCTCCGCCTGGGCGGTTTCCCGAGCGGATTGACCGTCAAAAAGAAATTTCCCAAAGATAAAGAAAAGTTTCTCCGGGAAATCGCAAAAGACACGTGGCGGTTTTTCGATGAAATCGTGGACCAAGAACACGGGCTGCCGCTGGATACGATTCAATTGGGAAAAGCAAAGGCGGTGGATGAAGGGACTTGGATCGGCGACTACACGAATGTGACCAATATCGGGGTTTATCTTATGTGCCTGGTCTCGGCCTATGACCTCGGCTTTATCACGAAGGAGGAGGCCGTCAAGAGAATCCGCCGCACGATGACCTCGATGGAAAAGGCGGAATATCACAAAAGCGGGTTCCCGTACAATTATTACGATACGACGACCCTCGAACGCACAAGTTATTTTGTTTCACTCGTCGACAGCGGATGGCTGATCGCCGGCCTTTACGTCGCCAAAAACGCCTTTCCCAAAGAGCTGTCCGAACAGGCGGGCAAACTGCTCGGCCGCGGTAATTTTTCTTTTTTCTATGATCCAATCGAACAGCAAATGTATCACGGCTACTATGCTCACCTCGAGACTTATTCGGATTACCACTACGGGGTTTTTTATACGGAGCCCCGGAGCGCCAGTTATCTTGCGATTGCGCGCGGAGAAGTTCCGGAGGTTCATTGGTACGAAGGGCTTATCCGGACATTTCCCCAGGCCTACGCGTGGCAGGCCCAGGAACCCAAAAACCGCGTCCAAAAAACCACCGCAGGTTTTACTTATTTTAACGGCCATTACGAGTGGAAGGATTTAAAATATCTGCCGAGCTGGGGAGGTTCGGCGTTTGAGGCCTTAATGCCGACGCTGATCCTGAATGAAAAGGATTTGGCGCCGGAAGGACTGGGCCTCAATAACGCGCGCCACGTTCAGGGTCAAATCCGTTACGCTCTCGAAGAATTAAAGTACCCCGTGTGGGGAATGAGCCCTTGTTCGGTTCCCGAAGGGGGGTATTCCGAATACGGCGCCAAACCCTTTGGCTCGAAGGGATATAAGGACGGCGTGGTGACGCCGCACGCAAGTATTTTGGCGCTTGAATATGCGCCCGAAAAGGTGATCGTGAATTTGCGCAAACTGATCGGCCTTTATGATATTTACGGGGAGTACGGTTTTTATGATGCCGTTACGGTGAAAACAGGATTGGTCGCGAAGAAGTACCTGTCCCTGGATCAGGGAATGATCCTGGTTGCGCTCAACAATTATTTGAATAAGGGCGCGATCCGGAGGCGTTTTCATTCCGAGCCTCAAATGAAAAAGGCCGAGAGGCTTCTCACGGCGGAACGTTTTTTCGAAGCTCCGCCCCAACCTAAAAGTTCCTGAAGCGAAAGAGTTATGAATTCTTTTGAAGGAACCTCCTTTTCCGATCCTCCTTTTTTCCTTGCCTTTTCCGAACGCCGTTACCCGAATTCCCGCCGCCGGGAATTTTTAGCGACTTACGGACTCAGGATCGAAGATCTCGTACTGCTGCGGCAAATCCACGGAAGCGAAGTTGTGATCGTGGGCGCATCTTCCAAAACTTCCGGTGCGGACGGAGATGCCCTGCTCACTTCTCTGGCCGGGCCGGCGCTGGGCATTCTTACCGCGGATTGCATTCCTGTATTTTTTTGGGATCGCTCGAAAAAAACGGCCGGAATTGCGCACGCCGGCTGGCGGGGCCTAAAGGCCGGTATTCTCGCGCGTACGCTTGAGGCGTTTGCTCATCATTTCAATTCGGACCTTTCGGGCATTCGAGTTTTGCTGGGGCCTGCAATCCGCGAATGCTGTTACGAAGTAGGGGAGGAGTTTCAAGCTTTCTTTCCTTCCCAGTATAAAATCCAGGATCAAGATTCGGACAAAAAAACTTCCATCGTCACGGCGGAAAAAAGAAAAGGACGCGTGAATTTGATCGGGGTTGCCCTTGAGCGGCTTTCCAAGGAAGGGATTTTGGAACAAAACATCTGGGATTCCGGAATCTGCACTTCCTGCTGCAATCAAAGATTTTTTTCCGCGCGACGCGAAGGCGCTTCGGAGCGTATTCTTTCCATCATTCAGATCCGTCCCGATTAGCTTTTCTCCCTGTTTGGATACTGTGATATAATCCCCGTTTTACGAGGAGGTTAATCGATATGCAAGCCAATGACTTACGCCGCGGCACGACTATTCTTTTCCAAAACGAAATTTTTATTGTGACGGAGTTCCGCCATTACACGCCGGGTAATAAAAGGGGATTTGTCCAGGCGACGATGAAAAATTTAAAGACCGGCAAGATGCTTCAAAATAAATTTGCCTCCGATGATACGGTCGAACGGGCCGTTCTGGAGCCGCAAGCCTGCCAGTATCTTTATCAGGACCATTCCGGTTATCATTTTATGGATCTCGAAAGCTATCATACCTTTGCCTTGGGCGATGATCTTATCGGAGACGCAAAATATTATTTGAAAGAAAATATGGAAATCAAGGTGCATTTCCACGAGGACAAACCTGTGATGCCGGAGCTTCCCAAAGTTGTGACGCTTAAAGTCACGGATTCCCCGCCGTGGGTGAAGGGGGATTCCGTTTCCAACAATACAAAGCCGGCCGTGTGCGAAACGGGCCTTAAAATCTATGTCCCTATTTTTATCAACGAGGGAACCGAGATCAAGGTCAATACGGAAACCGGGGAGTATGCCGGAAGGGCGTAACGAAGCGCTAAGAGGTAAGCGTTAAGGAAAATTTTGAACTTAAAACTTAGAGCTTATCGCTAGCGCTTTTTGCTTTTACAAGGGCAATTAGCTCAGATGGTTAGAGCACACGCTTCACATGCGTGGGGTCAGAGGTTCAAGTCCTCTATTGCCCACCAAATTGAATGCGGAGTGCGGATTTCGGAATGCGGATTATTAAAATTTATCCCAATGACATTCCGCAATCTACATTCCGAAATCCACATTGATTAGCGGGGATGGCGGAACTGGCAGACGCACTAGCTTCAGGAGCTAGCGGGGGCAACCTCGTGGGGGTTCAACTCCCCCTCTCCGCACATTTAAAACTCAAGGATCAAAGGTCAAAATGCAAACTGAAATCCAAGGCCGAAGCTCATTTTGGTTTTTGATCCTTGAGTTTTGAATTTTTATGACGCCGTCCATCGTTAATCGAAAAGCCCGCTACGATTATTTCCTTTTTGAAAAATTTGAGGCCGGAATCGCGCTTTTGGGCTCCGAGGTCAAGTCCATTCGCGAAGGCAGGGTCAACTTGAAAGACAGTTTTGTCCGGATGATCCGTGCCGAGGCTTTTCTCTTCAATTGCCACATCAGCCCCTACTCAAAAATTCAGGGCCATCTCGACGTTGATCCTGTGAGAATGCGGAAGCTGCTCTTGAAAAGGGAGGAGCTGGCCTGGCTCGAAGGCAAAGTATCGCAAAAGGGGTTCGCGCTTATTCCGACTCAAATGTATTTTAAAAAGGGGCTGGTCAAGGTTGAAATTGCAATTGGAAAAGGCAAAAAAGCTTATGACAAGCGGGAGACGATCAAACGCCGCATTCACGATCAAGAGAGCCGGGCCGCGGTCAAACGCCACACAGGCAAAGGCCGTTAAAACCACCCCAAAATCTGCACGCGGTTTTTGTTATTGAATACTGAAATGTTGAAAGTTAGAATTAATGCCTCATGACTTTTAGGAAAAGAAGTTGGATTTATTTGATTTTTTTCTCTTGCTGTTTTTCGGCGCTGTTTGATTCCGCCTGCGCTGAACCTTCTTTCCAAGCCTCTGTGGACCGGAAAAAAATCTTTTTGAATCAGACTTGCGCGCTGAAAATTGAATTTGAATGGCCTAAGAAGGAAGCGCGGTATACCTTTGCGATTCCCAGCCCGAATCTCCAAAAAATGAAACTCCTAAGGCAAGGGGAAGCTCAGGAGACACGGGTAAAAGAAGGGGCGGAATGGACGCGAAAAACATTTATGCTTGAATTCCAGCCCCTTGAAACCGGAACCGCAGCGATTGAAGAATTTCAGGTTCACTACGTGGACTCGTTGTCACAAAAACAAGGGCAATTCCTCGTTCCCCGCTCATCGATCAAGATCCTCCGGCCCGTAAATTTAAAGGCCTTCTTCGAGACGGGGGGGGCTGTCCTTTTTTCAGCGCTCCTTGCGATCTTCGCTTTCCGTATCCGTTCCAGCGGACGAAAAAAAATTCCGCAGGATTCCCAGCCGCCTTCGGCTTTTGATAAATTTCAGGAGATTCAGAAAAGAATGGCCCCAGGAATAGCGGGCAAAGCGCTGATCTATGACTTAAGTAAAGAATTCCGGAATTTCCTGGCCCAGTATTATCAATTGTCGCATCGGGAAGCCACGGAGGATGAACTCATCGGCGAAATTCAGCGTAAGGAGCTTCCCCTTGATGAAAAGAAGCTCGTCACCGTGCTTCTTTCCGAGATCCGGGAAGCTAAATTTGTTCCAACAAATACCGCAGAACAAGACTTCAAGCGCCTTATCGAATCCATTTTAGAATTTGTCGGGAAGCGAAAAATCGTCATGAATTCGTAATTTTTAACCATCACCCGTTAGGAGGAGTCCATGGAAAGTACGGTTCAGGAAATTAATCAAAAAGTCAAAGACGCCAACGCCGTCATCAATGATTTGATGAGGGAAATCGGCAAGGTGATCGTCGGGCAGCTTGATCTGGTCGAGCGGCTTCTGATGGCCCTTTTGGCCAACGGCCACATCCTTATTGAAGGGGTGCCGGGCCTGGCCAAAACATTATCCGTCCGGACGCTGGCGCGCGTCGTGCATACACGATTTCAACGGATTCAATTCACGCCCGACCTCCTTCCCGCGGATCTTATCGGCACCCTCGTTTATAATCCCAAGGACGGGGCCTTTACGACGAAAAAAGGGCCTATTTTTTCGAACATCATTCTTGCCGATGAAATCAACCGCGCCCCCTCTAAAGTGCAAAGCGCGCTCCTGGAAGCCATGCAGGAACGTCAAGTCACGATCGGAGAGCACACCTTCCCCCTCGAAGATCCATTTTTGGTGCTGGCCACGCAGAATCCGATTGAGCAGGAGGGGACCTACCCGCTTCCCGAAGCCCAGGTCGACCGCTTCATGCTGAAGCTGATCGTGACTTATCCCAACAAAAAAGAGGAGAAAGAAATTTTAGAGCGTATGACGATGGGCAAGGAAATTCAAATCCACCCTGTGATCAGCCCTGAAAAGATCAAAGAGCTCCGCAGTTTGACGAACCAAATTTATATCGACGAAAAAGTAAAGGAGTATATCCTCGATTTGGTCTTTGCAACGCGCGATCCTTCCCAGTATAAACTCGAAAGCCTGAAACCGCTGATTGCTTACGGCGCTTCGCCCCGGGCAAGCATTATGCTCACGCTCGCCGCCAAAGCGCACGCCTTTATCCGTGGAAGGGGATATGTGACGCCCGACGACGTCAAACAAATCGGTATGGATGTCCTCCGGCACCGGGTATTGATCACCTATGAAGCGGAGGCCGAAGAGATGACTTCCGAATCGGTGATCAAGAAAATTTTCGACCAGATCGAGGTCCCGTGATCCCCAAAGAAATCCTGCGGAAGATACGGCATATCGAAATAAGGACCACGCGCCTTGTCAATGACCTGTTCGGGGGAGAATATGAATCGGTCTTCAAAGGCCAAGGGATCGAATTTGCCGACGTGCGGGAATACGTCCCGGGCGACGACATCCGCGCGATTGATTGGAACGTGACCGCGCGCTCGCAACACCCGTTCGTCAAAAAATTCGTGGAGGAGCGCGAACTGACCGTCCTTTTTGTGGTCGATATGTCGGGGTCGCAGTATTTTGGCTCGGGAATGAAACTGAAATCCGAGATCGCCGCCGAGATCGCCGCCGTCCTGGCATTTTCGGCGGTCAAAAATAACGACAAGACCGGCCTTCTCATTGTCACCGATGAAGTCGAAAAATATATTCCTGTCAAAAAAGGAAAAATGCACGTTTTGCGCGTGGTCCGGGAGATTCTCTATTATCAGCCGCGCCGCAAAAAAACAAAACTTTCCGCCGCCCTGCAATATCTGCATCAAATTTTGACGCGGACCGCGGTCATTTTCATCATTTCGGACTTTTTCGACCAAGGCTACGAAAAACCCCTGAAAATTTTGAGCCGGAGGCACGATGTGATTGCCGTTCACCTCCACGACCGCAGGGAACAGGACCTCCCGGCCGGCGGATTGATGGAATTTCAAGACTGCGAAACGGGCAGCCGCTTTCTGGTCGATACTTCACGGCCTGAGCTTCAAAGGTCCTACGCCGCCGCGGCCGTCCGGTGGAAAGAAAAAGCGGACCAGTTATTTAAAACGCTCCGGATGGATAAGATCGACATTGCCGCCGAGGCTTCCTATGTCGAACCCTTAATGAGATTTTTTAAAATACGCGAGAAGAGATTATGAGGCTGCTGGAATCGATCCGTTTTTTTTTCGGCCCCTTTTTTTTGGCCTTCAGTTTGCTCGGCTGGGCAGCGGGCGCTCCGGCCCTTGGAGCTGAAACGCAATCCGAATCCTCGCCGCTTTCGGTGAAAGCCGAGCTCAATCAAGCCGTCATCACGATCGGGGATCCGGTTGAATATACCGTGACCCTCCGGCACGCTCCTTCGCTTCAGATACTTTCTTCCATTCCCGCGCCCGCGCAGGATATTCTAAAGCTCAAAAAAACGGAGGATTTCAAACGGACTGAAGATAAACAGAGTGTCGAAGGAAAAAAATTTACTTTAACTGCATTTAAGCTTGGAGAATTTATTTTGGAGCCGGTTCAAATCCAGTACCGATCCGGCGGCAAGGTGGAAACTTTATCGACCGACCCCCTCTACTTGACGGTCAAGAGCGTGGCCCAAGGCGAAGAAAAAACAGATATCCGCGGAGTAAAATCAGTCATTCCGTTCGCGGGACGGCCGATCGTGATCCTTTTACTCCTTCTGGCGGCGCTGGGCGGCGCTTGCCTTTTCGGTTATTTGCGATTGCGCAAGCGCTCCCGGGAAATCCCGGCTGGCCCCGAAACGCTTCTCAGCCCGGAAGAAGCGGCATTATCCCGGCTGAATCAGCTTTTTGATTCGGATCTTATCCGCCGGGGGAAAATTAAAGAATACTATTTAGCGCTCTCGGAAATCTTGAGAGCATATTTCGAAGGGCGGTACAAAATTCTGGCCATTGAGTCAACGACTTACGAAATTCTGCGCGCTTTGATTGAGAAAGATATCGACCGCGCGCTGCGTCAAAAAATTGAGGAAGTGCTCAGCGCCGCGGACCTTGCGAAATTTGCCAAATGGATCCCGGAACCTTCTCAAATCATTCAACTGAATCAAAAATCCAAGCAGGTGATTGAAGAGTCAAGGCCTCAGGAGGCGATCCCGCGTGGAATTTAGGCATCCTCTTTTTTTAGCCCTCATTCTCCTTTACCCTGTATTTTTTTATTATTCAAACCACGAACGCAGAAGGCCTTTTATCGCCCTGTCCAGCACTTCCTTTATCCCCCAGGTATTCTCAATTCGCAGGCTGCTTTACACCTTTCTGCCTTACTTGAGGGCCGCCGTATTCGTTTTGTTCATCCTCGCCCTGGCGCGGCCGCAGAAGGTTACTGCCGAGCGTGATTTTCAAACCAAAGGCGTGGACATCATGATTTCAATGGATATCTCCGGTTCGATGCTGGCGGAAGATTTTAAGCCGGAGAACCGGATGCACATCGCCAAGCAAGAGGCCATCAAGTTTGTCCGCAACCGGAAGAATGACCGGATCGGCCTGGTTGTTTTTGCGCGCAAAGCTTTTACCCAATGCCCGCTTACGCTGGATTATGACGTCCTCGCGAAACTGATCGCCGATGTCGAGATCGGGATGATTGCGGACGGCACCGCCGTGGGAATGGGGCTGGCCACGGCCGTCAACCGCTTGCGGGACAGCACGGCCAAGAGCAAGGTCATTATTTTAATCACCGACGGGGAGAACAATGCCGGCAATATCGACCCAATCACAGCCGCTGAGCTGGCCAAGACATTTAATATCCGTGTCCATACGATTGGGGTGGGGAGGGGAGGGCTTGTCCCTTTTCCCGTCAATGACCCACTGTTCGGGAAACGTTACGTCCAAGCCAACGTGGAAATTGATGAAATGACGCTCAAGCGCATTGCGGATATTACCGGAGGCGTTTTTTTCAGGGCGCGGGATTCAAAATCGCTCAATGAAATCTACGAGAAGATCAATCAATTGGAGAAAACGGAAATAAAGGTCAAGGAATACCGCAGCTACGAGGAACTTTTTCCTCTGTTTCTTATTCCGGGGATGTTTTTATTATTAGGTGAAATTTTGTTGAGCCGCACGGTTTTGCTCAAGGTGCCCTAATGCAATTTTTTTCTCCCGAGGCGTTTCTTTTTCTATGGGCGGTCCCCGGCCTCCTCTTTCTTTTTTGGATTTCGCAGCAGCTTTGGAGAAAACGCCTCGCTCAATTTGCCGAGTTTGAGACCGTCCGGAACAAGCTGATGCCGGCGTATGACCCGAAAGAACGCACGCTCCGGCTTGGACACCTCATTTTAATTTTTCTGTTTGCCGCGCTGGCCTTGGCGCGCCCGCAGTGGGGAGAGGCAAAGAAAAAAATTGAGCGCAAAGGCGTCGACCTTATCATCTTGCTTGATACTTCCCTCAGTATGCTGGCCGAGGACGTCAAGCCCAGCCGTTTTCAAAAATCCAAGCTGGAACTTAAAACGCTGGTGCGGAATTTGAAGGGTGACCGCGTAGGAATGATCGCCTTTGCCGGATCGGGATTTTTGCAGGCGCCCCTGACCCTGGACTATTCTACGTTCCTTCTTTTTCTGGACGCGGTCGAGGTGGGCTATATCCCCGATCCCGGAACTTCGCTCGCCCAGGCCCTCAGGCTGGCGGCCCGCTCGTTTCCAACCAATAACCTCAAGTATAAAGCGCTTATCCTTTTTACGGACGGTGAAGACCACATCGGCGGAGTGGAGCAGGCCCTTGCAGAAATCAAGAAACAGGGGATAAGGATTTATTCGATCGGCGTCGGCACCCTGGAGGGCCAGCCTATCCCTTTGCGCGATGAGCAAGGCCGGAAGTCGGGCTTTAAAAAAGACCGCTCCGGAGAAATTGTGATCACGAAGCTCAATCCGCCGCTTCTTGAAAAAATCGCTTTGGAAACGGGCGGCCTTTACCTGCCGAGCACCCCGAGCGAGGAAGAAATCAGCGTCGTGTTGAAGCATAGAGAAGGATTGGGCAAGAAACAGTTCAAAGAGCGAATGGTTGATGAAAAAGAAGAACATTTCCAAATCTTTCTTTTTATGGCCGTGTGCTTTTTGATTCTGGAAATGCTTTGCCGGCGCATGAAGCCTCAAGCGTCCGTCCGGAATCACGCGCAGGCGGCTTCGGTACTGATCCTTTTCTTTTTATTTTCAGGGTTCCTGGAAAGCCCTAAAGGATTAACCGACAAAGGCAATAAACTTTATCGTGAAAAAAAATACCAATCCGCCCTTAAGCTTTACCAAACGGCAAAGGTGAAGAACCCTGAGAGCCCGGCGATCCGCTATGATTTGGGCACAACCCAATACCAATTAAACCAGTATCAGGAAGCTGGAAAGGAGCTTGAAAAGGCCGCCGCCGATTCTGCGGCTCATCCCGAGCTTCAGGCGAAGGCGCTTTATAATTACGGCAATACGCAATACCGCCTCGGCAATTTCCAAAAAGCGATCGAGGCTTATCAAAAGACCTTGGAATTAAATCCAAAAGATGTGGATGCGAAATATAATCTTGAATTTCTCCTGAAAGAAAAAAGTATTTTTGAGAAAAAAAACCAAGAGCGCAAAAAGCAGCAGAATCCGCAGCAAAACCAGCAGCAACAGCAGCAACAACAGCAGCCTGATCAATCACAAAAGCCGCAAAACCAAGAGGGTCACGAGGGACAGGACAAATCCAAAGATCAGCAAAAGCAGGACCAAAAGAACGAAAAAGAACAGGATCAAAACCCGCAGCCTCAATCTCAGTCTAAAGAAGATAAAGAAAATCAAGAGAAACAAGAGGAAAAGGATCAACAACAGCCGCAGCAGCCCCAGCAAGCTCCTGAAAAGGATAAATCGGATCAGCAGCAACAGCCTGGCGCGGAGCCTCAGCCTATGCCGACGGCCGGGGATTTGAAAGATAAAAAGCCGGAAGGGAAAACGCCTCTTCAGGGCCAGATGAGCCTAGAAAATGCAATTCAACTGCTGGATGCCCTTAAAGACAGTGAAAAAGAATTGCAGGACCTCCGCCGCCCGCAGTTACAGTCTAACCAGCCTCAAGTTGAAAAAGACTGGTGAGAATTTCCTCCTCTTACTTACTTCACATAACATACATTATAGGATGTAATATTACGACGGCCGCAACCTTCGGATCGGCCTTGGGATCAAGTCCCTCTTCAACGAAACGACGCGGTCGATAATCAAAAGGCCTTCTAAATGGTCAATTTCGTGCTGGATGCAAACCGCCTGCAATCCGCCAAAAACTCCTTCCCGAAAGCGACCGGCGGAATCCTGCCAGCGGAGATGAACCCGATCAAATCGAGGAAGCTGTGCTGTATATTCCGGGAGGCTCATACACCCCTCACGGCTAAGGCGCTTCTCCCACGCCTTAACAATTTCCGGATTCACAAGGATCAACTTCTCGGCTCCGGGCAAACGGCGGGAAATGTCCACAATCGCGATCCGAAGTGAATTACCGATTTGCGGGGCGGCAATGCCGATGCCTGAAGTCTGCGCCCGCATTGCGGCATCTAACTTTCGGATGATCTCTTCAAGGGCGGCGTTAAATTCGTGGACGCGAGCTGCTTTCTTGCGTAAAACAGGGTCTGGGAAAAAACGAATCTGGAAATCCATGATCATCGCATCTCCAGAATCAAATACCTAGAATTCAACGTTTTCAACTCGCTTCAGCGAGATATCGAGATGCAACCGGCGGCTAAGGCCCGCCAGCTCTTTCTCCAGCTTACGGATGGGAATGCGTTGCGGGATATCGACTTCCAAGACCAGCGTATAAACCGGCTTGCGGCCGTAACTGAGGATCTTGGAATTTAAATCCGTGATGTTAAGCTTAAAGCGGGCCAGCAACCGGCTGATACGGCAAACAATGCCCGTTTGATCCGGGCCAATCGAACTCACGATAAATTTCTCCACTCCGGATTGACGGCGGGGCTTTTGGGGACGGATAAAATTCAGGCCTTTCCAAAAAAAAGTCAATCCCCAAAGTTTTCCGAATTCCAGAAGGTTCTTTTGAATATCGGAAAACTGGTGTAAAGGCAGCCTAACTATCAGGAACATTGCAAGCTCGCCTTCGAGCACCGTCATACTGATGTCTTCAAGGTTCGCGCGATGCTGAAAAAGAAAACCCGTAACTTTGGCAATGATCCCGGGTTTGTCCTTCCCGATGACCGTTAATAAGGCAAGCGTTGTCTTCGCTTTCATCCCAGGAGGCGCGCCCATCGAAATTACGACGTCGCAGGGACGGGCTGTTTAGTTTCCGGGCGTTTGATCGGAAATTTTTGAAACCGGATCATCTCGGCTTTCGCATAAACAAAACCATCCGGGAAATTTTTCTCCGACAAATCCGGCCAATACCGGATATGGATCAGAGCATCGGCCTCGAGAGGCTTGGCCCTTTGGAGGAGCTCCCTACGTAGTATTTTTTTATACCGCGGCCCTTGACGCCAGACCGAAAGCTGGGCAGGGATTTTGACCTCAATGTGGCCTAAAGAAACATAGGCCTTATCCGACTCCCCTTCGAGGATTTGAACATCCCGCCCCGAAAAGCAGCCGGTGAAAACAAACGCCAAAATCCAAACGATCGACAGACGGTTCATGAGCGCCTCCTCGTTGAAGTTGCTTGTTTAAAAATTATTTTAGTTCCCAATTTTTCGTTTTGCAACGGCCAACCCTTGCTCGCGCGAAAGGATTTTCTTCTCAAGCTGCAAAAGGTAGAGTTCCTCCAAAAGCGGTTTCATGGCCGGGCCCGGTTTCATTCCCATCGCGATCAGATCATGGCCGTTAATCCACGGGGCCGGCTTGAGTTCTTCTTCGGCGTATTCACGGAGTTTCTCTTTTAAAAAATGATAATTGTCGAGCATCCCGTGGCTGGACTGGCAGTCAATTTTATGCAATTCGAGCTCGGTATCAAATGTCGGACGCGCTACAAATTGCCTCAGCTTGCCGGCCCTCATTTTTTTGACGTCGGCAAATTTCATGTGGTTCGCCACGCATTCGTGGACCGCGTGGATTTCCTCATTCGAGAATTTCAAGCGCCGCATGATTTTTTCAGTCATTTCCGCGCCGAGAGGGGCGTGTTCATAAAAGCAAATTTTCCCGTTGCGAATCGCAAAGGTCGGGGGCTTGCCGACGTCGTGAAAAAGCGCTCCAAACGCCAGAGCTGCGGACGGCTGCTCCAGCTTTTCCAGGAGGAGTTTTGTATGAACAAAAACATCCCCCTCGGGATGATATTCAGGGGGCTGCTGGACCTCTTTCATCGCCTCAATCTCCGGTAGGATCTGACGCAAAAGGCCCGAGGCGGATAGGAGCATCAAGCCGCGGGCCGCTCCGGGTCGGGTAAAAATTTTAACCAGTTCATCACGGATCCGCTCAGGGCTCACTTGCCCAATCCAATCCGCGTTCTCGCCAACGGCCTTCCAGGTATCCGGTTCGATCTCAAAGTCCAAGGAAGACGCAAAACGAATGGCGCGGAGCAGCCTTAATTTGTCTTCTTGAAAGCGCCGGTTCGGAGGGCCGATGGCGCGGACGATTTTTTTTTCAATATCCTGGAGACCGCCCACAAAATCCCTGACTTCCTTTTCAAAAGGATCGTAGAAAAGGCCGTTCATCGTAAAATCCCTTCGCAAGGCATCTTCCTTGGGATCCGTATAGCTGACGCGTTCCGGGTGGCGGCCGTCTTGGTACTCCCCTTCTTTGCGAAAGGTCGCTACTTCGTAGGCCCTGGCCCCTTCGACAACCAGGATCACGCCGAATTGTTTTCCAACTGCAATGGTTTTGGGGAAAAGTTTTTCCACCTCGTCAGGATGGGCCGTTGTGGCGATATCGAAATCCTGAGGTGCCCGCTGCATCAAAGCGTCCCGAACACAGCCGCCGGCAAAATAGGCGATCCGGCCGGCATCTTTGAGCCTTTCTGCAATTCGGAACGCCTCGGCTGCGGCCCCGTCAGAAAGGTTGAGTTCAAACCTCATCGGAAGGTTTTTCCAGACTTAGTTTTTGCACGACGAAAAGGCCGGCAAGGGCAATGAACCCCGAGGACAGGATTAACGGGTAAAGGCCGATCAGCGAAAAAATTTTCCCGCCTAAAAATCCAAAAACGATTTGCCCGAGATTAAAAATACTCATAAGCACGGCGAAAAGCGTCCCTTCAACCCCTGAATTGTGCGTCAGGCAAGCCGCCGCAGACATAATGGGAAGCATCACCAGGCACCCCATCACGCCGCCTGCAAAAATGATTAGGAATGCCGTCAGCCGGTCGGTAATGAGCAAGGTGGTAAAAATATTAATGCTGTTTAAAAATAACGCCCAGCGTAAAATCAACTTCGGCGGAAACTTTCGCAGCCATTTAGCATAAACAAAGCTGCCGATCATCGCCCCACCCCAGCCGAGGCTCATCAAGAGGCCCAAAAAAGTTTCGTGGAATCCTAAAGTTTCTTTCATAAAAAAGAAAAAGGGCATTCCAAACGACGCCGAAATCGAAACAAAAAGGAGAATGAGCGCAAAACCGCGCAAATTTTCGTTCCAGAGAAGCTTCAGACACCGCTTGGCGGGAATCAGCGCGGATCGAAACGGGAGTTCGGAAACTTTGCGCTCACGGATCCAAATCGCGCTGAAAAAAATAATCAAAGGCAGCGCCATGGTGAGTAAAAAAATATGCCGGGGATGCCAATGAGCCGCCAGCCATCCCCCGGCCGCGCCGCTGACCACGGCCCCGAAACTGCGAAACCCCCAGGCAATGGCCTGGTAGATATGGCTCGTCAAAAGGGTGGAATGTTCAACGATGAGGCCGTCGGTGATCACGTCGGTTGCGGCAAAGCCCAAGTTGCTCAACAGCAACCCTAAAAAAATCCAGGATTTTTCCGCCGGGAAAGCGACCAGGTAAAACCACCCAAGAGCAGAAATCAAGGAACAAAGCATGAGGTATGACTTTCTTCGGTACCCGAACAGCGGGCAGGCGTCCGATACAAGCCCCAAAAGAATTTTAAAGACCCAAGGGAATGCCGCCACGGAAGTCATCGCCGTTATCTCCGCAACGCTCCAGTTCAGGCTCCGCAAAAAAATCGGGAACGCGATTCCTGAAATCCCGATTGCGCCCTGGACAAAATAAACGGCGGCGGCAATCAAAGTCACGTCCCGGCTATGCTTCACGCAAAAAAATCTCTCGCTTTTTTATGTCCCAGGGTTTTGATGTAATCCGTGTAGTCAATCACGGCCAGATCGGGCCTCTTTTCCCGCATTCTGCGTACAAGCCGGAAGCGTTCTTCACCGTGAGTTTCGAGCCGCCGGCTGGTGATGTACTTAAACGGCGTGCCGCATTGAGGGCACTGACGGGCCGCATACCCGTCAATACCGAGCGCTTTGCAAGCCGCGCAGTCAGCGCTCAGGTCTCCCATAATCAGGAGGTACTGCTTCATTTCAGTGATATCGTAAGGCAAATAGGTGCGCAGAAATTCTTTTCCTTCAGGCATGTTTGACCTAGTCTTTCTTAAACGGCCTTGATTTTAAAAACAGAATCCCCTTCCCTTACTCTTTGGGAAACTCCAAGGCCCACCTCCGCGCCCCGGTTCGCGGCACGAACCGGCTGGTGATCGATCTGCATCGACTGGAGGGTTTCCCGGAAATCCGTGGTATGGCCTTTGAAATGAAGGATACTGCCTATTTCCAGCGGCCCTTTCCGGATTTTCACAACCGCGGCATTCACTTGAGGAAAATAGTGAGTCACGCGCCCGATAAGGGCTCCGGCGATCTTAGCCGCGGGTTTTTTTTTGCCGGGCGGTCGTTTGGCAACCGGGGCCGGACGCGAGGGCCTTTTTTTTGCTTGCGCGGTTTTAACTGCGGGTTTCCCCTTCGGTTTTCTTTTTGCAGCAGCTTTTCTTTTCGGTTTGGATTTACTTTTCTTAATGTCCTTGGCGGCTCGGGACTTGCTTTTTTTCATTTTTTTCCTCCGTTATTCAGAATCATTCTTGTCATGAATGAAAGGGACAAACCTTACCGGCAGCAATGCTTTGGTTTTAACTTCCCCTTCGATTTTTTTCCCCAAAACCAGCGTTTGAACATCCTCCTGCGGGCCCAAAGGAAAAATAATCAACCCTCCGTCTTTTAATTGTGCGAAAAGTTCACGAGGCGGCCGCGCGGCAGCAGCCGTCACGATTATTTTATCAAACGGGGCTTCTTCCGGCCATCCCTGCCAGCCATTCGCCAGCCGGAGGAATACATTGGAAATCTGCAGGTGACTTAGCGCCTCTTTGGCCTGCCGGTAGAGCGGCTCAATAATTTCAAGGGTATACACCGACCGGGCAAGTTTTGCCAAAACAGCGGCCTGATATCCGGATCCGGCGCCGACCTCTAAAATTTTTTGCGTCGATTCGATTTGAAGAGCCTCCGTCATATACGCCGCGATGTAGGGTTGAGAAATCGTTTGGGAATGGCCGATGGGAAGCGGCCGATCCTCGTAAGCTGAGTTTTGAAATTCCTCGGGAACAAACAGGTGCCTGGGAATCGCGCCGAAGGCCTCAAGGACTCGAGTATCCTTAATCCCCTTGTCTTTTAACTGCTTTTCCAGCATTGGATTGGGACGCATTGAAAAAATTTCCGGTTTCAAAATTCCTGCCGCACTTGGAGCCGCAAGACTCCATAGGCCCAGCGCCGTCAGTGGCATTATTCCCTAAGATTTTTACAATCAAACGTTTTCGACGCTAACCGTCGCATTCAGTGGTGATCTGCACTGAAGCGGGCTCCGTTTTAGGATTTCACTTAAACTTTCCGTAGCGGATGTATTTCCTCCGGTGTTTTTTTGTGTGGAACCACAAATATTCCGTATGGACCTTGAGTCTTGCGAAGTTTATTTGACAAAAGTAATGTTCACATCTTCAATATGCAGGGCTGCGTCGGAATACACAAAGATGCGGCTGCGGGTCTGGTGCTCCAGGTTCTCAATGGCCTTCTTTTCTTGATGAAGCAAACGCTCCGCCGCCTCCGGATGCACATAAGCATTGATCGTCCTTCCCTGAGAATGGCCCAAGGCTTTCCGCAGCTCGCGGATGGTTTGGATGGCCATAGTCGTCGGCGATTTGACCATTCCTTTTCCTTCGCAGTAAGTGCACGTATTGTAGATCGCGCTTTCCAGAGAAGGGCGGATTCGCTGGCGCGTCATTTCAACAAGGCCCAGTTCGGACATTTTTAAAATGTTGGTTTTTGCCCGATCCTTGCGAACCGATTCTTTGAAATTCCGGTAAAGACTCCGGCGGTGTTCAGGATGCTCCATATCGATAAAATCGATAATAATGATCCCTCCCACGTCGCGGAGGCGCATCTGCCGCGCCACTTCCCACGCCGCTTCAAGATTTGTCTTGTAAACCGTTTCTTCCAAATTTTTATGGCCCGTGAATTTTCCCGTATTCACGTCAATCGCAACCAAGCCTTCGGTCTGTTCGATGACGATGTATCCTCCCGATTTCAAATAAACGTTTTTTTGGAAGGTCCGCTCAATTTCCTTTTCGATATTATATTTTTCAAAAAGCGGCTGCCGGTCCTGGTAGAGATGGAAATCAATCGACTGCCCGGGCAGGTAAACGTGAAGGAAACCGTCGACTTTTTTGTAAATCTCCTTATGATCCACAACGATCTTGTCCGTTTCTTCGACCAGATGATCCCGGATAATCCGCTCGACAAGATCCAGCTCCTGATGGATGGCGCTTGGCGCTTTTTTAGTCGTGATCGAGGCTTGAACTTTCTTCCAGAGCCGGATGAGATAGCGAATGTCACGGCTGAATTCTTTAGCGCCTTTGCCTTCTCCCGCGGTTCTGACGATAAAACCGACGCCTTTTGGAATCTCGATTTCTTTGAAAAGATTCCTGATCCGCTCCCGTTCCGCCCGGTCCTCAATCCGCCGGGAAACACCGACTTTTTCCTCTCCTGGAATCATGACCAGATAACGGGCAGGGATTGAAAAGTGCGTCGTCAAACGCGGCCCTTTATTGCCGATCGGCTCCTTGACGACCTGGACGATAACTTCCTGGCCGACCTTTAAAACCTCGTCGATCCTTTTAATCCGCTCTCTTCTTCTTTCGGCCTGCTGGTTTTGTTCATCGAATTCCGCTTCAAGGTCTAAAGGGGATTTCAGGGCGTCGGTGACATACAGAAAGCCGTCTTTTTTCGTACCCAAATCGACAAAAGCCGCTCCGATGCCGGGGATCACCGTCTTCACCTTCCCTTTATAGATATTTCCGAACGTGCGCCCCACATCCGCCCGCTCGATATAAAATTCCTCGAGGCTGCCTTCCTCAAGGATGGCAACCTGCTTTTCATTCGCATCCAAACTGATTAAAATTTCACGTTTCATTCGCTAACCCTTTCTTCAAAGAATCCCTGAGGGATATTACAACATTAATCTATTGCTGCGTTGCTCGAATTTTAATGACGTACAATTCCTGCTTAATTTCTTCGATCTGCTGAAGGATTTGTTTTTGAGTCTCTAAAATTTTATCGAGCTTCCTCGAAGATTCGGAGGCCAGGGGCTCCGCGTGAGCATACGAAGAAGCGAGAAAAAATACCGCAAAAATGACGGATAGAATCCGTGTAAACATAACAACCTCCGGTAACAATAAATAGAATGGGAAGACGCGGAAGGGTTGAGGACGACGCCGGCGCAACGATCTCTAATTTTTTAGATTCAAGCCTGCAACTAGGGACATGTCGCTATTGCGCGGCCGGGCCTTGCGCAAAGCCCGCCGGTGTTTGACGGGTTTGCGAATCCGGCGTAGGCGTTTCGGCGTTCGTTTTTACAATTTGCGGCGACTGATTCTCCTCAACTTTTTCCACGGGCGGCTGATCTGAAGAAGCTTGGGATGCGGCATCCTCATCCCCGGACTGTTGTTGACTCGTTTTTTGTTTAGTTCTCGATCGTCCGCCTGTCGGCTGCCCTTCCGTATCCACCATGCTTACGGTAACAAAGAAAAGCGTTTCAACTTTGGCATTGCCCGATCCCGCGGTTTGCCTTTTTGAACGAAACAGTTTTCCAAAAACGGGAACGTTTGCCAACCCTGGAACTTTTGATTCATTAACCTGTACGCTGTCGGTTAATAATCCCCCAATCGCAATGGTTTCACCGCTTCGAATCAAGACCTGAGTTTTTGCGGTCGTCTCGCTAATAATCGGCGCTGAAAGATCGGTGTTGAACGTTATCGTGGCCCCTCGTGCATTCACCGCGGGCTGCAAATCCACGAGAATCTCTTCCTGTGAATTGATATGGGGTGTAACCTGCATCGTCACGCCGGTTTTCAGCACGTCATAGTCAAACCCACTGACGACAAGCCGTCCGGTGGTTTGGTTTGTTTCAAACTTGGGCAGCGGGATATTATCTCCGACATGAATTTCAGCGGTTTGATTGTTCAAGACCACAATCCGCGGATTCGAAACGACTTTCGTGTTCGCCCTAGATTTTAACATTTGTAAGACCGCACTAAAAGAGGAAAAATTCAAGGCCCCGTAGGCAAACGTATTGCCCGAAACCGCCGCTGCGGGGCGAGGGAAAGACCGCGGATCCTCAGTATTGGCCGTCGTTGTTGAGGTGATAACCGGTAAAAATTGGCGAATAAAGGGAATTAAGTTTTCCTGCTCATGGTTTGTGTTTGTCACAAAGGGGAACGTAACCGGCCGCGAAGAACCCGATACCGAACCTAGATCGTTGGACGTGCCCCCCGTTTTCCATTCGATCCCCAAATTTTCAGAGACCCCGAGGCTCGTATTCACAATTTTCGAATCGATAAAAGCCTGAGGCGTGATTTGGTCCAATTTTTTAATGATCTCGGAAATCGTATAAAGGTTTGTGGGAATATCCGTCAGCACAATCGCGTTGGTCCGTTCGGCGACCTTGACTCTTCCCCGTTCGGTCAAAATATCTTGAACCGCGTTTTGAATTTCGGCGGCCTTGGTATAATTCAGAACAAAGGTTTGGGTGATCACGGGCTCCGCCGCCATATTATCCCGCGTCGTCACCCGGATGATGTTTCCATCCCGCTCATACACGTACCCATAGGTTCTTAAAACAACCTCAAGGGCCTTCTGCCAAGGGACATTTTCGAGCCGTATCGTCACGGTGCCATGAACCTCAGGGCCTGCGACAATATTGACATTGCTCTTGAGGCTCATCACGCGTAAAACGGTATTGATATCCGCCTCTTTAAAATCCAGAGTAATGCTGCCGGCGTCTTGCCTATTCTCAGGAGCATCGGACGGTAACGCAGGGGCGGCAGGAATCGGCGCTTCCGTAGACGCAGAAAATAAAAGCTTTTCTGAAAAACCGGCGGGCAGAATCAAACTAAGAAAAAGAAGGGCCGCCCGTGGAATCAAAACTGCTTTTTTACGCTTTCCCCTTTTTTTTGCCCTCAGATTTTTGGCCATCCTTATTTTTCTCCTTCATTTGAGATCTCCTCGCGAAGCCACAAAGTTTTTTGTTCCTCTTGGACCTGCAGGATAATCCGATCCTTCAAAATGCTGATAATGGATGCGCGGTTAATCGTATCCCCGGGTTTATAAAACTCGCCGTTGATGAGCACTAAAGAGCCGGCTGGCGGGTCGTAAATAATGCCCTCAATATTAAAATCCCCTGTGGGGATTTTTTGCACAATACCGCCGGGACCGACTAAGGGGATCATGGGATCCCGGCGCGCGCCGCGGTCATAGCGGATTTCTTCGGCATAGGCGGTTGAAACGATTACGAGGCTTAGGAGCAAGTGAACTGAAACACGTTGTTTTGAGAACATACGAAATTTTTAACGTTTAAATCATCGGCGCAAGGGTTCTATTCATTTAATTTCTTTTTTAAATGACACGGCCGAAAGGCTGATGTCGGCTAAGTGATTTTGCGGTTTCTCTTCCTGCGGCCTTAAATAAAACGACTGCACGCGCAGGAGCTTCGGGTTGGATTCAATGCGGCTGACAAAAGTCGCCAGATCGTGATACCCCCCCTCAACCGTAAAATCATATTGGTTGGCCTCGTATTGAGCATTAAAGGGCTCCGGAAGTTTCCCTTCATAATTCTTGGGCTTCGAGGCAATAATGGAAATATGGCTCTCTTCCCCGAGCTTCGAAATCGCCCCGAGAAGCAACGAGGATTCTCCCGGCAGGTAGATTTGCTGCTTCGCCCCTTGAATAAATTTGATAGAGTCCTGTTTATTCCGTTCCAATTCAGGCCTTTTCAGAATCAGCCCGTTGGTCACGGAGATTTCATCTTCGAGGGTTCTCATTCGGCTCTTCACACCGGGACGTTCAAACCAGGCGGGGATGCCGACGACAATCAGAAACGAAATCACCCCGGCCGCGGCAAGGCCTATTTTGATCCACGTTTTCGTGTCGATTTTCTTCAGCAGATCGAGGATGTCCTTGGACGTCAACTGCTGAATGGATTTCACTCTTTAGAACCCCGCTGAAAATTTGCAACGAACTGAGTCAGGTCGATGCCTTCAAGATTTTGGCGGGTCGTCGTAAGGCTCAGATTGGCCTCAGGCATTTTGGCCTTCAGATCGTGGAGGTAGGTTTCAATCTGCGCAATACTGGATTTTTCTTTTGAAGGGAGGGACAATCCTTTGATAAAAAGATCTTCCTTCTCCTCCGCTTTACGCTCCAGCTTGACTTCGAGCAGCCACGCCGTTTCCGGCAGAAATTCGCTTATCCAGCGGAGTTTATGGGTTAAAGGCGTTTGCGTGACGACAAACTCCTCCAGAAATTTTTTTTCGGGTTTTAAGACCGTTTCAACTTCCTGCTGCAGCTGATTCAGTTCCTGGGACTTCGGCTGATTGGCAAACCATTCGGTTTCAAGCTTTTTAAGCTTATGCCTTGCGATGATCAGATCCATATAAAAGAAAAAGGTTAATGCGAGGATAAAAATTCCCGCCCCTAAACCGATCTTCAGCCCCGGCACTTTAACCGTTTTTTTCTCACGGCCCCTTAACTCTTCGGGCAGAAGATTAATTTGGATCATCGCTCTAAGCCCTTAGGCAAAGTCCCATGGCAACGGGGAGAATCCCCTGGTTTTGTTTGAGCATTTCGGGATCGATTGAGCTGGCGGCCTCAATTTTACTGACGAGATCAAAGGGCTCAACCGCAAAGCCAAGATCGTTTTTAAAATTTCCCAGAAAAACGGCGTGATGCCGGACGACACCGCCTGTCACAAAAAGCGCTTGAATCGATTCCGCCGACGGAACTTGATCCAAATAATAATTGAGACTTACCCGCAGCTCAGAAATAAGGTCCCCCAATCCTTCCTGGATGACGGCCAGGGCTTCCGGGCTTGGAGGGTTATCGCCCGCAAGTTGCTCTTCAGCTTGTTCCTGGCTCAGGCCCAGTTTTCTTTTGAGACGCTTTACAATGTCAAGGGTGCCGTAAGAAATATCACGGATAAACCGGGGTTTTCCCTTTTGGGTGATGCTGAGCGTTGAAATTTCAGTGCCGACATCCAATATTCCGGCCGTCGTTTGAACGGACTGCGGGTGAAAAAATTCAAGGGCATTGATGACCGCAAGCGCGTCAATATCGATGAGTTCGATTTGAAGGCCCGCTTCTTGAAAAACTTGAAGGTACGCATTCAAGTCCTCACGTTTTACCGCCACCAAAAGGACGTTCATCCCTTTTGCGCCTGAAGCCAGCGAAACATTTTCCTCCAAAACACAAAGATCCCAAACCACCTCATGGGCTTTAAAAGGAATATACTGATCGATTTCGAAAGAAACGGCATTGCGGAGCTCTTCATGCTTCATTTGGGGGAATTGAACAAATCGAAGGATCACTCCCTGGCCTTTTACGGAGATCCGGAGTCTCCGGGCGCTAAAGCCTCCCGACTCAAAACACTTCTTCAAAAACTCGGCATCCTTTTGGCCGTTCGCAGCCCCGCGGGTAATTTTTTGAAATTTCACGACACGAATTTTTGGAGAGGATTTCTCAATCTGAAGGAGAACCACTTTTGATTTTCCAAAATCGCAACCCACAATCGGAGCGGATTCGGCTTCGGAACTCCCCCGCTTTTTAAAAAGCCTCAAGGAAAGTTTCTGAAGCGGCGCGGGGAATAAAAAAGGCTTCAAAGAATCCTGGATTTTGTTCAGAATCGGGCGCATTTTTAAATGGAGATACCTGATTTGTCCGTGTCCGTATTATCGGCAATGCAGTGCAAAATCTTGGGAGATTATTCTTCATAAAGAAACCCACTCTGCCTTTTGCAAAGCAGAGTGGGTTTTACAACATCGTGGCGCTTTACCGATTACGCAATCGCCAAACCACCTGCACAGCCGGCGGCTGCACCCACAGGGACGTTGGCATTTCCATCATTGGTCGATCCCACAACAACACCTGTCTGATCAACACAATAGAAGTTGTTTGCCGTCTGCCCTCGGGTCGCCGGTGCCGCTCGCAACGCATAAGTTGCGGCTGGAGCTGCGGCCACCGAATAAACGAAATTGAACCCATGCTTCGGGGGCGTTGTCCAAGACCGGTCGATATAGCCCGGTCCAAATGCCGGAACGAACAACGCGTTAACGCTCGGTGAATAGGTGGGAGGATTCTGAGCCGCCCGAAAGCTTTCATTGGCGGAGCTGAAAGTTCTCAGATCCGTTTTCATTGCGCCCTCATTCGCGTTCAAGCGCGCACGCAGCAAGTTCGGTATTGCGATAGCCGCTAGCAGACCGATGATCGCGACAACGATCATGATTTCCACTAGGGTAAATCCCTTCTGGTTTAGTTTAATAAACATGGTTAAACCTCCTCATTTAAATACGTCGCAGCTAAACTGAATTATACCTGCAGAATTTCTTAACGGCAAATTCCGACAAAAATAAAATAAATTCAAATTAGTTTCTTTAAAACTTTAATAAGATGAAGCCGCTAGGTTCAGAAGAGCTTAGGCGATTAATGAATCGCTTGAGTGAGCGTCAGAATGGGCAGGAACATCGCGACCACGATCCCTCCGATAACAATCCCAAGGAAGGCAATGATAAGCGGCTCGATAAGGGACGTAAGCCCATCGACGGCTGCGTCAACTTCGGCATCATAAAAATCCGCGATCTTGACAAGCATCTCTTCAAGCTCGCCGGTCTCCTCGCCTATCGCAATCATGCGAACCACCATCGGGGGGAATACTTCGCTTTTGCCGAGGGGGCCGGAGATGCTTTCCCCTTTTTTCACAGATTCCATCAGCGAACGGATAATGAGCTCCAGACGTTTGTTTCCCGATGTCCGGGAAACAATTTCCAGCGAGGAAAGAATCGGAACGCCGCTTTTGACCAGGGTCGCAAAAGTACGGGAAAATTTGCTGACGGCCACTTTTAAGAAAATAGGTCCGAAAATGGCCATCCGGAGTTTTATCGAATCCCACGCTAAACGGCCGGCCGGAGTTCGAAGCATCTGCAAGAATAAAAAGATAAGGCCCCCGAGCCCGCCTAAAACGATGACCCAGTTCGCGGCCAAATAATTGCTTACGCCGATCAGCATTTTGGTGGGCGCCGGAAGCGGGGCGTTCAAACCCTCAAAAATGGTTGCGAATTTCGGGATCACGAAAGTCATCATGCCGAACGTAATCACAAAAGCGAGGGCGGTCACCACGGCCGGATACATCATTGCGGATTTAACTTTCTTCTGCAGGACGCTGGTCTTCTCCATATAGGTCGCGATACGGTCCAGGATTTCTTCCAGGCTTCCGCTGGTCTCCCCTGCCCTTACCATATTAATGAACAGTGCGGAGAAAACTTTTTGATGCTTCTCCATGGCATCCGAAAAACTTTTTCCGCCTTGAACCTGCTGGTGCATATCCCGCAGGATGACGCGGAACTTCGCCTTGTCAACCTGGGCGGCCAGAATATCGATGGCTTGAATCAACGGAATTCCGGCGCCGACAAGCGTCGCCATTTGCCGCGAAAAGACGACCAAATCATCAAGGGCGATATTTCCGCCTTTTCCGCTTGCCTTGGCCGGCCCCTTTGTAATGCCGAAGACACTCGCTTTCTTGACTTCATTCACTTTCAGGATCAGATAACCTTGAGAACGCAGGCCCGAAACCAGCGCGTTAAGGTCCGGGGCCTCTTGAACCCCTCCCTGATCCTTGCCGTTTTTATCTTTGACTTGATATTCAAATTCCGGCATTGGTTTTATCCTTTGCTTGCGACGCGGAGCACTTCCTCAAGAGTGGTCAGCCCGTTTTTGAAAATTCCCAAAGCGTTTTCGTATAAGGTTTCCATTCCCTTTTCAAGGGCCTTTTTTTCAATGGCATCACTCGAAGAGCGTTTAAGAACCAGCTCGCGGATTTCCGATTCCATTTTCAAGACTTCAATGGCTCCGATGCGGCCTAAATAACCCGTATGATTGCAATTCGGACAGCCTTTGCCTTTATAAGCTGTCACGTGGGCCAAATCGGAGCTTTTGAGGGTGCAGCGGCGCAGCACCTCCTCGGGAATCTTGTAAGGCTCTTTGCAATGCACGCATATTTTTCTCATCAAGCGTTGGGCGGCCACGCAAATCACGGAAGATGCGATCAGGAAGGGTTCAACTCCCATATCGATCAGGCGCGTCATTGCTCCTGCAGCGCTGTTCGTGTGGAGGGTGCTGAAAACAAGATGTCCGGTTAAAGCGGCTTTGACACCGATGTCGGCCGTCTCCGTATCACGAATTTCTCCGACCAGCACAATATCAGGGCTTTGACGCAGCAACGACCGCAACCCGTTGGCAAACGTAAGGCCGACTTCGGCATTCACCTGAGTTTGCGTAATGCCTTCAATCTGATACTCCACAGGGTCTTCAACCGTCATGATGTTTCGACCCGGAGTATTCATCGTGCTGAGAATCGTGTAAAGCGTCGTCGATTTTCCGCTCCCCGTCGGCCCCGTAACCAGAATCATCCCGTAAGGATGCTTGACGGCCTCGCCAAAAAGGGCTGACGGTTTTTCGGAAAATCCCAATTTATCGAGCCCCGCTTTCACCCCGCTTTTGTCCAGAAGCCGAAGCACGATTTTTTCACCGTGATAAGTCGGGAGTATGGAAACTCGAAAATCAATCTCATGTTTTTCCAGGTTCGCCCTAAAACGCCCGTCTTGGGGAAGGCGTTTCTCCGTGATATTCAACTGGGCCATGATTTTGATTCTCGCCACCAGCGATCCGTAAAGTTCCCGCGAATGGGCGAACGATTCTTTTAAGCCCCCGTCGATCCGGTAACGGACGCGAAAGTTTTTTTCATAAGGCTCAAAATGAATATCCGAGGCCCGCAAACGGAGCGCCTCGTGAAGAATAAGGTTAACCATTTTCACGACAGGGGCTTCATTGCCCACGGAAACCGTGGCGGAGCTTTCGTCTTCGCCCTTCTCCACTTTGAGGGCGCCGGCATTTTCTTCATCGATATCGTCAAGGATGGATTCCATATTGGAGGACTCCGAATAATAATTATCAATGGCCGCGGTGATCGCCTTGGGAGGCGCAAGCACAAGCGAAACATCACAGTTCGTGAGTTCTTTCAAATCGTCATAAAACATAATTTCAAACGGGTTGCTTGTCGCCACGCTCAACAAGTTTTGAATGCGCGATAAGGGCAGAATTTGATACCGCTCGACAATTTTTTTCGGCACTAAACGAATAATTCCCTTGGGAACGCGCAGCGCGGCCAGATTGAGCCTCGGAATTTCTAATTCCCTGCTGAGGAATCCAAAAACGTCTTCTTCGCCCATCAGTTCTTTCTCAAGGATGAGTTGAAACACTGTTTTCTTGTGCTTGCGGGCGGTTTCCGTACATTCCTTGACTTGGGCGTTTGTGAGCTTGCCTTCTTTAACCAGCTTTTGCACCAAAGCCTCTTTTGAGCCTGTTGAAATCATGCGGCCTCCCGGCGCCCGGATTGTGTTTTCAGCGCCTCGCGAAGGTTCAAATCATTCTCCATTTTCTGATCTTCGCCGGTAACCCGAAAAACCTCTTCTAAAGAAGTTTCGCGCGCAATGGCCTTCTGAATTGCGCTCTCGCGAAGCGTCGTCATTCCGTGCCGGTGCGCCTCGGTTTTCAATTTCTCCGCCGAAGCCCCTTCCATAATCAACTGGCGGATCTCGGGGGTGATCTCCACAATTTCCGTAATGACCGTTCTGCCTTGATACCCGGTTTGCCGGCATTGAATACAACCCCGGCCTTTGTAAAATGTTTTACACTTTTTAGGATCCAGCCCCCACGAGACTAAAAATGAATCTTCGAATTCCTCGGCATACTGGCAGCGGGGGCATAACCGGCGCACGAGTCTTTGCGCAGAAATCATCAGGACGGTCGAGGCAATCAAAAAAGGTTCCAATCCCATATTCACCATTCGGGTGACCGAACTGGCCGCATCATTGGTGTGAAGCGTGCTCAAAACAAGATGCCCGGTAAGCGCGGCTTTGACGGCAATATCCAGGGTCACGTTATCCCGTATCTCGCCGATCAAAATGATGTCGGGATCCTGCCTCAAGATCGAGCGCAGGGACGCCGGAAACGTAAGCCCGATCTGCTCTTTAACGTTCACTTGATTGATGCCCGGCAATTGATACTCCACCGGGTCCTCCACCGTCGTGATATTGACTTCGGGCGAATCGAGATATTTCAAAACAGAATACAGCGTGGTTGTTTTTCCGCTTCCCGTCGGGCCGGTGACGAGAATCATCCCGTGCGGCTTGCGGGCCGAATCCTTGATGATCCCTTGTTCTTTATCGTTAAATCCAAGCTTTGCGATGTCGTGGCCTTGCGCGGAGGTATCTAAAATTCTCAAGCACACTTTTTCTCCGTGAGTGGTGGGGAGAATAGAGACGCGCATATCCACTTCTCTTCCGCTGATTTTTGCTTTAAACCTTCCGTCTTGGGGAATTCGGTGTTCGGCTATATTTAAACCGCTCATCACTTTAATGCGCGACACAAGGGCCGGGCCCACTGATTTTTGAGGGCGGATAATTTCTTCTAAAAGCCCGTCGACGCGCGCGCGCACCCGCACATGATTTTCCCAAGGCTCCATAAAAATATCGCTTGCGTGGCGGCGGACGCTTTCCATCAAAAGCATATTGACCAGTTTGATGACCGGAGTCTGGTAAGCGATTTTCAGAAGGTCCTCGCCCTGCGGCATATCCTCTCGCTGCTCCAAATCAATGACCTTCGCAAGTTCCTCGAGTTCTCCCTCCTCCGGCGCCGAGATAGAACCGGCAAGCGAAGGGTCGTCGTCGTAATATTGCTGAATGCATTTTCTGAGAAGACTCACTTCCGCGACAGCGGCTCGGATCCGCAGCTTCGCCACGAGATGTATCTCATCAATGGCCTTTACATTGGTCGGATTGGCAAAAGCGACCGTCAGCGTTTGTTCGTGGCGGCTGATAGGCAGGACGCAGTATTTTTCGGCAAGATCCCTGGGTATCAATTCCAAAATTTCACGGTCGATCAAAAAAACAGCAGGATTGATGGAGGCGTATCCGTATTCCCGGTTCAAAAGGCTGACGAATTTTCTCTCCTCAAATTTCGCGCTTCGCATCAGGATTTCAAGGAGCGGCTCTCCCGTTTTCTCTTGTTCACCCAGAATTTCATTAAAGACATCCTGCGTGACAATCTTTTCGCGGAGCAAAGCGTCCTTGAGGTCTCCCCTAAATTCATCCTTCGGCAAGGCCATTCCTAACCCGCTTGTTTGAGAGGTTTAAGATTGCTCACGCCGGATATCAGGTTGAGCATATCTAGAATTTCCGTAGGCGTTGATAAAAACATCTGGACCTGTTTTTGAGTTTTCTTTTCTATTTCTGCAGCCAGCGATTCATTCAAAGGATCCCCCATCGCGACATAGATGTATTTATCGTCCTGATCGAAGGCTATAAAAATATTGCGTTTGCACAATTCCTCGTTAAATTGCTGAACGGCATCTGCATTCACGGAATAATTGGGCAGGGAGAGATAGGGTATTTTGAGTTGTTTGCCTAACGCCCCCACTAACGCCTCTTCGGAAATATAACCAAGTTTGATGAGAATTTGCCCGATAATGCCGCCTTCTTTTTTTTGATGATTGAGCGCTTCTTCCAAATTCTCTTTGGTTAAGATTCCCTCTTCGATCAGGATTTCACCTAAGCGTTTTTTTTGCTTATCTTTTGCGGTCATGACACTTCAAGTATACCCGCCCATTAAATGTTTTTTCAAACTATGAGAAGATTAAATTTTTTCTTTAATTAGCTAATATGATAGTTTTTGATTGTTATTGCTATAAATACTTTGCGAGGGGGCAGGCAGAACAAAGAGTGACAGAGGCTTTGCAGTAAGTCTTTCCAAGGCGGACGATCTGAGCGTGAAAATCATTATAAAGGGAGACATCGGGAGAAAAGTGGCGGGTAAAAATTTCTTGCCAGGCCGAATAGGGAAGATCAACCAGCCGTGGCGGGGAAGTCGGGCGAGATTCAAAACTCAGGCGGTGGCGCGCGAAAATACGTTTGGTGTAGGCGTCAATGACGAAAAAAGGTTTGCCGAGCGCATAAAGTAAAATGGAATCGGCCGTCTCGGGACCGATTCCGGGGATTTGAAGCAGCTCCACCCGCAGCGCGCGGCCGTCAACCCGGGCCATTAAACGAATATCGCCGCCAAATTTTTTGAATAAAAAATCGACAAAAATTTTTAGCCGCTTCGCTTTAACATTAAAATAACCCGACGGCCGGATCAATTCGGCAAGTTTCCGATCCTTGAGTTTGAGTATCGCCGGAGGGGACAGTTTTCGGGCCTGCTTCAAATTTCGAATCGCCTTTTCCACATTGGCCCAAGAAGTATTCTGGGTCAAAATCGCGCCGACCATAATTTCAAAAGGACTCTCACCCGGCCACCACTTCTGAGGGCCGAATGCTTTATAGAGGTTCCGGTAAACCTCGTTAAGCCGGTTTGCGTTCAGGCGGCGCGATTTGGGAAAAACGAAACGTTTCAAGGATTTCATATTGAGAGCCGGTCGATTCAAGGCGACTTTGGTAGAGGACAATCCTGTCCATACGCCGTAAGGAGGTTGACGGAAAAGCGAGTTGCGGGAAGCGGGCCTCAGGAACCCGCCCTTCTTTAACCCTTCCGATTGTCGCGTGAGGATGAAAACTCCGGCTTTCGGAAGGAAAGCCCAGGCGCGCGAAATTTTTTTCCAATTCGCCCTGAAGCGCGAAAATTTTTTGAGTTTCACCGCCGACATCCAGCCAAATGATTCTCGGCTTTCGGGAATCCGGAAAATATCCTACGTCTTTTAATGAAAGATTAAAGGGACAGATTTTACGAGTTAGATCCCCCGCCGCCTTGCTGATTTGCGGTAAGGATGAATCCGGCTCGGGGCCAAAAAAATGAAGTGTGATATGGATTTTTTCGGGCCGCTCCCATTTCACCTCAGGGATTTGAGACCGTATCCGGTCAAGCCCCGAGGTGATTTCCGATAAAAAATATTCCGCCAGCGGCAACGCCAGAAAAACGCGTCTCATTGTTTTTTGTCCGGCCGGGAGTCCGCTTCTTTCCAAAGATAATA
>JAHFHG010000020.1 GCA_023247035.1 Candidatus Omnitrophota bacterium | reverse complement strand
TGCGCCCGGTAGGACTTGAACCTACAGCCCTTTGCTCCGAAGGCAAATGCTCTATCCAATTGAGCTACGGGCGCACGGAATATTGCGGACAAAATAACGTTTGACCGTCACTGACCTCCATTTGCATATCTGCTATTGCCGGTAGTCCCGTGAAGCGGGACGGGCGCACGAAATTAAATTTTCAAGAGAACGTTCCGCAAAAAATATTGGGGTAGAGGATATCAGAATTGAACCGCTCTGACAATGAGGAGAGGGATTATTAAGTGAGGAATTACGCCAGCGAAAAAGCGCCCCGAGAATTAATGGAAAGTTTTTCAATATCCTGGTCATATTGCGGGGCATACTCAATTGGTTTTATATCCATTCCCCAAATCATTTCTCCATGCACCAAAGTAGAATATAAAATCCAATGCAATAAAAAAGTAGAAAGAATACCGGTTAAGACAGCACCGGGAAGCACCCATATCCAAGGGAGCCAATATTTTAAAGATTTGTTTTCCATATTTCACCTCCAAAAATTTGCGCCCGTCGAGATTTGAACTCGAAACCTCTACCTCCGGAGGGTAGCGCTCTATCCAATTGAGCTACGGGCGCACGGAATATTGCGGACAAAATAACGTTTGACCGTCACTGACCTCCATTTGCATATCTGCTATTGCCGGCAGTCCCGTGAAGCGGGACGGGCGCATAACTTTTGCGGCGGGGGCTGCGCTACGGGCTGGCCGATTCGAATTCGGAGCTGTTGTTCAATGTTTCAACGACGGCTTCCGGATAATAATACTGCAGAATCTGAGCGTACGTGTACCCCAGCTCCGCCAATTGTTTCATCCCGTATTGACAGAGCCCGACCCCGTGGCCCCACCCGCGGCCGCGAAATAAATATTGGTTCTCTTTGCGTTCCATAGAAGTAATCAAAGTGCTTTTCAGCTTTGAAGGCCCGATCCAAAGCCGGAAATCATTGGAGTGGAGGCTTATTTTTCCTTCCGGGCTGACAATCCCTATCTTTCTCGCCCGCCCCGTGGCGTCGATATCCTCAAGGCGGATTTCGGAGATTCCAGAAATTTTGACGCCGCTCCTTTTTAACGCCGCCTCGATTTCCGAAATTGAAATCGAATCGCTCCAACGGTAATGCTTCGAGGCCCAGCAGAAGTTGCATTGAACTCCCTTAAGGGAAGGGTGAGGCTCGACATTCCAAAGGTATTCCGCGTGCGTGGTCCCGCCCCCGCAAGTGGAGTGAAAATAAGCGGGGAAAATTTTCCCTCGATAAGTTAAAATCCGGCCCCGCGTCGATTCCACCGCCTGATCCGTGACGGGATGTTCGGAATTTTTTCCCGCGTAAACCTGGCTTAAAACATCCTTGCCTAAAGCGAATTTTTTATCCCGGTTTTCGACCGCCTTGAAGAGCGCGTAGGTCCGGGCCGCCACAGCCTGCGCCTTGAGGGCCTCCAAATCCCACTTGGGATTGGCCTCTACGGGCAAAACGCCCTTGAGGTAATCCTCCAGGCCGACTTGATTGATGACGGAAATTTTGCCGTTCATTTCCGGCCATATTTCGAGCGTGTGCCGGTAAAGGTGATGGTCTAACCGGATTGCGCCTCCCCTGGCTTGAATGACAAGCGGGGCGGTCGCAAAAGATTGAATGCCCCATTGAATGCCGCCCTGCGGCGCGGCCCTTACTTTCGTCTTCACAATCCGCGGGCCGCTGAAAAGCGGTCTGCCTTGGGAATCACGGACTTGAAAAGAGCCGTCCGCGGACAGCGTGACCTCAGAAATGTTTTGGAGGAGCGCAATCCGCACCACTTCGGCCTCTTTTCCTTTTGGGATTTCAAGCGAGGTCTTTTTGATTTCTTTGCTCTCGGCCCCAAAAGGCCAAAGCGTCACGGAAAGGATCACCAGCCAATGAATGAGGGAAAACATAGGCGGGTATTGTATCAACAAAAAATGGAAGGATGAAGGAATTTAGAATTAAAACACGTAAGGGCACGGCATGCCGTGCCCTTACCGAAATATTTTTGAGAAAAGAAAATTAATTCGCGCCGGCGCCGGAAAGATAAGTTTTCAGCTTGTCCCACGTCCTGCGGCCGACCACGCCGTCCCCCTCAAGATCATGATCGCGCTGAAAAGCCCGGACCGCCTCTTTGGTCTGATGGCCGATCTTTCCGTCGACATTCCCGTGGTAATATCCCGCATTTTTAAGCGCGGCCTGAATATTTGCGGAAGGAAGTTCAAAGCCTGAAGGAGTGCGATAAACAGGAGAGCCCGCGCCTGCGCTTGAAGCAGCAGGTGAAGAAGCGCCGGTTGATTCTTGCTGACCGCCGGTCTGGGCCTGGGCGGCTGTCCCCCGGATTTCCTGGATGGACTGGTCAAGGCGGGCCAGTTCCTCGGTAATGACTCCGATTTGAGATTCAAGGGCATTGATTTTGGATACCTTTTTTTGGCGCGCACAGCCGGTGGTCCCCACAAAAAAGATCCCCAAAAAACTGATTAGAAGACTCGTTCGAATGAGATTAGTCATTGATTATTCTCCTTTAGTGATATAATTTCGGGCCTGCTTTTTAGACTTAAATTCCTCCGGGCCGAGATTGAGCTTTCGCATAAAATCAATCCTATCGAAGCCGTAGTTTAGCAAAATGGTTTTTCGAAATCAACAAAATAGTGACTCATTCTCCGCGATTTTTGCAGCAAAAACTAAAAATTCCGTGTGGGAAACCATCCGCTGGACCGGCCTGGTTTTCCCTTCCCGGGCCAGGATTTCCCTTTCGAGCAACTCAACAGCCTCCACGCGGATAAAGCCGTTTCGCTTTAAGGTCTCCGCCATTTTTTCGATTTGATTGAACGTGGGATTCAAACTCACGAGCCTTCCCCCATTTTTCAGGGCCTCTTTGACCACAAGGACTTCCTCCCACGGCGTAGGGATATCTAAAACCACGGCGTCAAAAAAATCCTTCTCGGGAAAAGGCTCAGCGGACTGGCGCTGGCAAAAGGAGACATAATCTTTTAATCCCGCCCGGCTGATGTTGCGGACGGCATTCTGAGGAATATCCGTCCGCCGGTCGTAGGTGTAAACACGGCCTGCCGGCTGCACCATTGTCGCCAGGGCGAGGGTGAGAGAGCCGGAGCCCGTTCCGATTTCGAGAACTTTCGAGCCGGGCTGGATGCCGGCTTTGACGATTAAAAAGGCCGCGTCCTTGGGATAAATAATGCCGCTCTCCCGCGAGGCCTTCATCATTAAATCGTCCAGCGTCGGCTTGAGAAGATAACCGGCCGCGTGCTCGCAAATAATTTTTTTTCCAAATTCCCGGCCGATCCACTCCTCAACCGAAAGCGGCCGTCCGCAGTGAATTCCCACCCGTTTTCCGGGAGCAACTTCAACCAGGTAACTTGTCTGGCCTTCGAACCACAACAGGACAAGATCTCCGTCACGGATAATATTGCCGCTTTGATTGATCTCAGTCTCTGTCATTAGAATCTTCCCCGATTTATGGCGCGTCTTGTTTCCGGATCCAGCTTAAAAGTTCATTAAAATCTTTGACGATGAGGTCCGGCCTCGCTGATTTTAGCTCATCGGCTTCCCCAAATCCATGAGTTACAACCGCCACCTGGACGCCGGCCCTGCGGGCTGTCTCGATATCGACCGGGCTGTCGCCGATAAAAAAGGTTTCCTCCGATGAAATTTTTTCCCTTTGGATAACGGCTAAAATCGCGCCGGGATCCGGTTTCTTCGGATAAGGAGAGTTGCCCGCGATGATCTCCGCAAAATAAGGGGCGAGGCCGAGCGCCTCCAAGAGCTTCTGAGAAAAGGGATTGGGTTTGTTGGTCAGCACAATCTGTTTTTGATTTTTGAAATAATCCAGAATTTCCTTCACGCCGGGATAAAGCCGGCTGTGATCCAGCATATGCTCGGAATAATAGGCCCTGTAAAGAGCCGCCCCTTTTTCGATTTCCCGTCCGTCTTCGGTTTTCAAGCAGCTCTTCACCAAATGGTGAAGCCCGCGTCCCACATAGCGGCTGATCTTCCGTTCCTCAAGAAACGGCTTGCCGAATTGGCGGAGCATATAGTTGGCCGCGGCCGCGATATCCTTGCGCGTATCCACGAGGGTGCCGTCCAGATCATAAAAAATCAGCCGCTTCGAGGGCAGTAATTTTTTATTACTCAAGATTCTGATCCCAATGCAAGGGCGTATTGCAACACGCCCCCATGTTGAAAAACGTTTGCGCTATGTCCAAAATTTATTCCAGCGGCTGGAAATAAAATTTAAAATAGCTCGGCTTAATGAATCGTGTGGTTCTCAGTCTTTATCCTTCATTAATTTATAATGAATGTATGCGAGAGCTCAAATGAGTGACTCCCGAAGGTGACATTCTCGGCGGCGCTCCCGCGTTTTTTTATGCCTTAAGCCTCAAGCGTTTTTTGGGAATTCTCAGGAGGCTGCGCCGAGTTGCTTTTAAAAAACAGATCTCTGATTGCCTTTACGCCGCGATTGCAAAGGACCGTTACAAAATACAAATCAAGAATGGTTCCACCGGGAGCTGCTGCCTGCACTTTTCAGCGCGGGAAAACGCCGGACCGCTAAAGCGGAAAACCGTGCGGGACGAGAAGAAGGCCTAGTACGGTATCAATTTTATTTTTGTCATTCCCGCACGATGTTAAGCGGGAATCCACAAGCTTTGTATTCCCGATGAAACCATTCGGGAATGACAATTTTAAACTTGACAGGGTACTAGATCCCCTTGAGAAGCTGGTCCAATTCCGTTTCCAAATAAGTGAGGCTGAAAGGCTTGACAAGATAGGCGAAGGCGCCCATTTTTTTCGCTTTGGCAATCCGGTTTTCATCTTTAAGCGCGGTAATCATAATGACGCCGATTTGGGGATAGCCGGCTTTAATCTTTTCAAGACATTGAAGACCGTCCATTCCCGGCATCATGATGTCCAAAAGCACCACATCCGGCGGCGTTTGTTTTATTTTTTCAAGCGCTTCGTCCCCCTGAGAAGCCGTTTCCACGTTGAAATCCCTTTCTTCGAGAAAATCGCGAAGAAAAAGCCTCACATCTTCTTCATCATCCACAATCAAAATTTGCTTAACCACGTTTGCCCTCTCACCTTCAACGAAGGATCGTCTGATCGTTTGCCCTATGGTTCGGCTCGATTGATAAGGATCGACAGAAACCCTTTCAATCGTCGCTCCTCACGGTACCGAGCTTTCCCATAACATCAATAGTGTCGAAGCGCTAGCCCTCATCCTGCATCTGATGCCCGCGGCCGTACATTTCCGCTTTCCAGTCGTATTCTTCTTCCCTCTGATTGTAAGTGCATTTTTCACACCGGATCAGATGATGGCCGGAACGATTCACTTCCTCGAAACCCTCGGAAGTGTCAAAATTTTTCCCGCAGAAATTACAAAACATAGTTGATCTGAGCCTGGGGGAGTTTTCCCGAGGCCGAAACCTGGTTCGACAGGCTCACCCCACGGAGCGGAGCAAAGTCCTGAGCGAACCCCCACCGTTTTGCTTCCCCCCTTAGAAATCGTAAAGACATTTCCAGGACTGTGTCCAGGAAACGCTTCGCATTTTTCGGGGCAAAAGCGACGCCGCGGGGAGAGTCGAAGGATTACCTTAATTTTTTAGAAGGTTGAAAAATCGGATTCATGATACCATTTTTTTTGCCGCGATCAAAATTTTTTCGAATCTTGACCGGCCTCACACATCTGCCGCAGCCTGGCGGTATTGAAGGATGTCCGTTTGAAGCTGCTCCAGCCGCTTGCCCCATTCCACAATTTCCGAAGGATTAAAAGACATTGTGTGGCTCCATTGATTCTTCAGAAAATAGAGAATCCCGGATTGAGGGACGACTCCCAAAAGTTTGTAAACCGCAAACGCGTAAATGCCCGCCTGCAGATCGTAGCAGGCCTCCCGGACCTTGGCCGGATCTCCCACTGCGGTTTTGTAGTCCAGCACGTGCCAGGCGCCGGCTTCGTCCTGGAAAAGCAAATCCATAATGCCGTCGATCCGGCCGTGCCGTTCATGAAGGACAAAAGGAAGCTCACGGTAAACGTGCTTGGCCTTTTGGATCCGGGCAAAGACAGGCGTTTGTATAAAAGAACTCAAAATGTCCCGGGCTTCCTTCAGAGCCGTCCCGGGAAAATGCCCGAAGATTTCCTGCAAGGACTGCTCCAATTTGAAGTGAGGATTTTTAAAGTCAATCCGCTCCAGAAGGCTGTGCACGGCCGTCCCGAAATCCATGGCTGTCCGGCAGGCAGGCGCGGCGCTCGTTTCGCTCGCTCCACTCGCGTCCTCTTGGGATTCGTATTCCTGAATCTCCGTATTTTTTTCCTCCTCCGCGGGATAGCCGATCTCGTAAATCCGCAGATAATGCGCGGGCCCGCGGCGGAAAGCCCCGTAAGCGGAAACCGGCAAATCAATCGCCCGCGAAGGGTCTCTTGTTTTTTCCGCAATCCGGGCTAGGATGCTTTCCGCCGCCTCTTGGACTGCCGGATTTTTTGGAATCGAGGAAAGAAAAAAATCCTCCCCTGCTTCCCGGCTTGTGAAAATTTTTCGTATGTCTTTTTTTTCAGCGGACGCGGCCATGGATTTCCCCGCTCCGACTTTTCCCCCTTTATGGATCAACACATTCTCAAAACACGCGCTCGAAGAAAGCTTCATAATCCAGTCCATCCAGGAGGACATTGCGTAAAAGGAATCCTTGGCCTCTTTTTTTTCTTTATAAGCGCCGCTCAAAATCAGTTTCCGCTTCGCGCGCGTCATCGCCACGTAAAGAAGCCTCTTCCATTCCTGTTTTTCTTTCCGATGGATCGTTTCATAAATTTGAATCCACCTTTCGGGCTTCTCCCATTCGAACGTGATTTCATTCCGGACCTGCAAGGCGTATCCGATCCCGGCTGCGGCAATCACAGCGGCGGACTCCGAAGCCTGACGCGTTCTGCCCAAATCGGCAATAAAGACAACCGGAAATTCGAGGCCCTTGGCCCGGTGAATGGAAGACAGCCGCACCACCTTGCCGCTTTGCTCCGCCTCCACCTGCGCCTCGCTTTCGCGCGCCTCCTGGAGTTCAAGGCGCCTGAGCGTTCTTAAAAAGGCCCCCAAGCTCAAAGGTTCGCGGCTTTCAAAATCCCGCGCGCGATTGACCAGCTTTTTTAAATTGGCGTAACGCCTTACTCCCCGCGGATCGGCAAGCGCCGTAAGCTCGTAAGAAGTCCGGGCCAGGATCATATCCAGCAGTTCGGCGATCCTCAGGCGGTCTTTGATTTTCAAAAGCTCGTCGGCAAGGCCGCAAAAAAAGGAAAGTTTTTCTTTTTCTTCAGCGGGGATCTCGGGAATCGTTTTGAATTGCCGGAGGCCTTTATAAAGCGGCCGGAGTTTATCCTGAGATTTCGCGCAGCGCGCCAGCCAAAAAAGGCTGTTGTCGCAGACCTGGAAAAGCGGCGAACGAAGCGAGGCGGCCAGCGGGATATCGGCCAGAGGATTTTCAAGAAAGGAAAGGTAGCTGATCAGGTCCCGTATTTCCGGCTGATGGTAAAACCCGCTGCCCGACAAGGCGTAATAAGGAATACCTCTTTTCTTCAGCGCCTGCTCGTAAATCCCGATATCCGTCATCGCCTGGAACAAAACAGCCGTATCTCCGAACGATATCCCTTCTTCACGAAGCTCAAGAATCCGGTCTCCGATCAGGTCCGCCTCCCGAAGCCGTCCACTGTCTAAAGATTCCTTTTCATTGATTTCGACGCACAAAAGTTCCGCTCCCGCCTTGGGATCGCCGGGCGCTTTGGCAAGCAATCTCTCAAACGGAAACGAATCCTCGTTCCACAGTTCTTCAAAAAACGGGTTGATGAAATTCAATACGGCCGGCGCGGTTCTGAAGTTTTCCACAAGGGAAACCCCGGCGGCGGCTTTTGAATTTTTATAAAGCTCCTCTTTCCCCAGGAAAAGGCCGGGTTCCGCGCCCCGGAAACCGTAAATCGACTGCTTGAAATCTCCTGCCAGGAAAAGATTGCCCCCTCCGGCCAGAAGCTCGATGAATTCCAATTGAAGAAAATCGGTGTCCTGAAATTCGTCCACCAAGATCTGGCTGAACTTTTTTTGATACCTCTCGCGGAGCCTCTGATAAACGCGGCCCTCTTTTTTGAAAAGGCCGATCGCGCGGATCTGCAGGTCGTCGAAATCCAGAAAATTTTTTTCCTTTTTTTTCATTTCATAATTTTCTTCGAAGCAAAGCGCCAGACTCTCGAAAGACCCGGCCCGCCGGCCCGCAAAATCTTCGATTCGCCGGCTCAGGAAAACGCGGCAGCCTTCCGCGATTTTCTTCCAAATATTTTTATTCTCCCTGCCGCCGCGCTTTGAAAAGTGCCGGGACCAATCCTTAAACGCCTCCACAGCCTCCCAGTCCCACGTTTTGAGTCCGGCGAAACGTTTGCATTCCCGAAGCAGATCCTGATCTCCCAGCCCTTCAAATAATCCGGTAAGGGAAATCGGCTCCAGGCGGGGCCCCGGCCGGGCAAAGAATTCCTTCAGACCCTTTCCTTCGTGACGGGCGGCGTTTAAAACCTTGATCATTCCTTCTTTAATCTTGTCCTCTCCGTAGGTCCTCAAAAGTTCAAAAACCGCGTTTCCTTTTTTGCAGTGGAATTCCATCGTTTCTTCAAGGGACTGTTCTTTGAGGAATTCGGATTCTTCGGCCTCGATCACGCGGAAATCCGGATCCACGCCCGCCTCAAGCGGATGCTCCCTGAGAAGCCTCGCGGCAAAGGCGTGAAGGGTGGAAATATAGGCGGATTCAAGCTGTCCGACTGCGGATTCGAGCTTGAGCTCCGCCAGCCGCCGCAGAATGCGGGATTTCATTTCGTTGGCGGCTTTTTCGGTAAATGTCAGCGCCAAAATTTCCGTGACAAGCGCCCGGCCGGAGGTCACAAAATAAAGGAATCTCTCCACCAGCACGCGGGTCTTTCCCGTTCCCGCGCCCGCAGAAACAAGGAGGTTTTTTCCCTCCGTCCGAACCGCAATCTTTTGAGTTTCCGTTAATTCCATAAAATACCTTTAATGAACATCTTGTCCGCTAAGATTGCCGGCAGGGATTTCGCCCTTCGGGTTTAAATTCTGAAAAATAATCCGGTCTTCTTCTTCAATCTCTTTATAAATAAAAGGCAGCCTCCATTTTTCAATGCGGCAGACGCTCGCGTAAGGGCAAAAGGATTCGCACTGCCTCGGCCTTACCGCAATATTTCCGTCCCGCATATCCCGCGAAAATTTACGGATAAATTGAGCGCTCCGTTCCAGGAGGGCCTGGTATTCGTCCTGTTTTAAAATCATACGCCGGCCTGAAACCGAGGGGAAAAGCGCGGCATAATCGGCGTGATAAAAACCATTGGATTGACGATCCTTAATGGAATAAAGTTCAGCGCCGGCGGGCTTCAATTTGAGGATCTCTTTCATCACCATCGAATACAAAGGAAGCTGAAGGGCGGTTCCGAATTCCAGGTCAGGTTTTTTAAAAACGGCCCTTCTTTTATAATCCAGAATCAGCCCGGCCTCGCGCTTTTCATCCACGTCAATGCGGTCGATTTTTCCGCGGATTAAAATTTTGCGCCCGCCGTCGGCCAATTCAAAAGGCGGATAAGGGCTTCCCGCGCCTCCAAAATCAAACTCAAAATAGCGGGGCCGCCAAGGACTCGTCAGGAGCCGTTCCAGTTCGTGGTCGAGAAACCGTTCAAGGGATTGGCGAAGGTCCTCACATTCCAGGTCATATTGGTATTTCTTCTCAGTCAAGAGAGGATTTCTCCGCAGCGCCTCTTCAAGCTCCTGAAGCGCGGTTTGAAGGGCTTTCTCTTTATCCCTGTAAAGGGCGGGCTCCGCGGCCCACTTGCGGAAGCAGTGTTCCAACACCTCGTGCAAAATGATTCCGCGAACGGGGATTTTTGTCTCCTCTTCCACATCTTGGAGTTGAAGAACCCGCTTCGAATAATATTTGAAGGCGCACTTGGCATAATCCTCAAGGGCCGTGGCGCTGGTCACCAGGCCGCGGAAAACGTTTTGAGCGCCTATTTGCGGGCCGGTCAGTTCAGCCCGGATTTCATGAAAAGCGCGCTGAAAGCGGCGGCGGCTTTCCGGCCGTTCGAGCAGCCGGTGGATCAAATACAAAAGAAGCGGTTCCCCGCTGGATTTCTCCTTTTGGATCGTCCAAAGCTCGCCCATCACCCCCATTTCGATTTCCCGTTCATTGATCGCCTCTTCAAAAGAAGGATAAGGCCGGCTCAAGTCCTGTTTCTTGACGCAGACCGGGGATTCAAAAAGATTTTTTACCTCCTGGACATAATAAGAAGGCAGGGATTCTTTACCCTCCAGATCGAGGCGGGGATAACTCAAAATGAGTTTTTCGCGCGCGCGGGTCAAGGCAAGATAAAAAAGATAGCGTTCCAATTGCTGCTTCGGCAGCCGCAGGCTGAGAACGCCGCGCCCTAAGACCGTGTCAGTTTTGAAATTGTCATTCCCGCACGGTGTTAAGCGGGAATCCACGTCCTGGATTCCTGCTTTTCCGCCGGAGGACGGATCCCTGCCTGTCCGGCAGGCAGGCGTCCGATTATTGGCGGACGCAGGAATGACAGGCCCGCGGGAGGCGTTAAAAAGCTCCCGTTCCCAGTCCGAGAGAATGGGATCCTCCTTAATTTGTACGGGGAATTTCTTTTCAAGCAGTCCCGCCGCAAAAACAACGCGGTATTCCTTTTGGCGCGCGAGGGAAACACTGTAGACCTGCACCCTGTTTTTGTCCTTTTCGTGAAGGGAATAAAGGTCCACTTCCGCCAATCTGAAAAACCGGTCGGCGAACTGTTCAAAGGAAATTTCCGGGCTCGGGGTTCCGGCCTTCGAAGAGGCGCGGAAGGAAATCTCGATTTCATCCAGGATCGCCAGAAAACGTTTGAAGCTTGCCGCGTCGCGCCGGACATATTCTTCAAGCGAGTCGGCCTTCCGGACAATGCCGAACGTTTTTTCGACCGCCTCAATCATCAGCGTTTTAATTTTTGAAAACTCACGGGCCCGGTTAAGGGCATCTTCCAGGTCCGCAAAAATTTTGAGCCGTTTGATTTTATCCGCATTCAGCCGGGCATCGGCCGATTCCCCGGGCCACGGCTCAAGCCACGCCTCGCGGCCGCTAAAAACACCCTGCTCCATCGCCCAATGCTCCAGCCCGGCGGCCCATTCATAATCCTTGGCCTCGTCCGCCAAAAAACGCACATAGGCAGATTTCAAAAATTCCATAAGGTCGCTGCGTTTCCACCCCTCGCGGAAAATTTTAAGAAGCCGGACAATGACCTGAATGAGGGGCGAGAACCCGAGCCGCTCGCGCTCGTGGATCTCAACCGGAATCCGGTAACGCGAAAAGACCGAGCGAATGACGCTTTCATAATCTCCGATCTGCCGGAGAAGGATTGCGAAATCGCTGAACCGGTAATGCCCCGCTGGGTGCAGCGTTTCAATGTGCCGGGCGATCATTTCAACCTCGCCTTCAATGCCGACGGCTTCGAAAATCATTAAAGAGTCGGACGGTTTTATTTTTTTCTCGGGGTGAGGATCAAAAATATTTTGTTCGATAAAGGCCAAAACCTCAGCGCGGAGGGTTGAAGATTCCGCCTTCAAGGCTTCCTCCCTAAAACCCCTCTTCAACAGCGCTTCGTAAGTCGGCCGGACTCCCTCAAAGAGCCCGGCGCGGCGCGGGTCCGGATCATACGTTAAGGTCATCGTTATCTCTTCGGCCATTTCAAAAAGTTCCCGCAAATAAGCAAATTGCAGCGCGGAGAAATCGAAGAATCCATCAAACCAGATTTTTTTGATCTTGCAGCGTTTTAAACTGTTTTCCAATTTTTTCTGCTGAAGAATCGCAAGGTTATCCTGCGGATCCCTTAATCCGCCGCGCGCAAGCTCCGACTGGTAAAGTTCATAAATCGCGGCCAAGGCTTCGTATTTAAAAGAAAAATCCGGCTCCAGAAGCTTTAATTCATTCATCCGGCTGCGGAAAAACAGGGCGGAGACGAGCGAATCCTTCAGCTCAAGGATAAAACCCATTATCAAATTCAGAACGCCGGGGCTCTTTTGAACATCCGCAAAATATTCCCATCGGCCTTCGGTAAAGATATTTTTCAGAAGAAGGTAGCGGGCCGTATTCGAGATAACCCCTTCCTGAGGGACGCCGAAGGTTTCCGAGATCAAACGCGGCAAGGTGGTCACGCGGCGGTGGAAGAAGCCGTTCAGCCCGCGCTGCAGAAGGATCTGAATGACCCGTTCCCTGTGTTCCGCGGAAGGAAGGACCAAAAAGAGGTCGTCGCGGAGAGGGTGCGATTCACGAAGCGCCCGGCTGAATTCTTCAAGAACCCTGTGGGTTTTTCCCGAACCTGCGGGACCGGTAAGGAGGAGTTTGTTCATCGTTATTCATGATAAGCGGCAAAACTATTTTCCGTTTCCCAAAACGTGACGCGGCAAACCGGAAGGCGCCGTTTGCGGGCCTCGTCGAAAATCCATTTCGCCAGGACTTCGGCCGTCGGATTCTCTTGGATCAGAATCACCGTCTCTCCGGCCTTCTGCAGCAGCGCGGCGAGCGGATCTTTTTCACAAAGGATCATCTTATGGTCCAGCGCTTCGTCAATCCAGCTTCCAAGAACCTTGCGGATTTGATAAAAGTCCACGACCATGGCCTGGACGTTAAGCATCCGGCTTGAGACCTCGATCACGACCCGGGCGTTATGCCCGTGCAGGAAAGCGCACTTTCCCTCATAATCCATAAGCCGGTGGCCGTAGCTGAAATGAATTTCTTTTCCGACGTAATACATATTTTTTCAAAATAAGGAAAAAATTAAAACGAAAAAGGGGGAACTACAATTTAAAATCCAAAATTGACTTGCGGCTCTTCAGCTTTATTCCGCCTTTGCGTTTTTCACTCGTCATTTCTTCTTTCTCCTTTTGCCTTTTCCCTTGAATCAGATCCACAGGGCTCCGCCTTCGACCGGAAGCAGAGCGCCCGTCACAAAATCCGTATCCTCGATAAAATACCTTACCGTTTGCGCAATATCCGAAGAAGATCCGAACCTCTGAAGAAGTGTCCGCCGCGCGGCGGCCTGTTTCGTTTGCCGCTTTCCCATTCCTTGGGCAGGCAGGATCGGCCCCGGCGCAATGCCCGCCACCTGAACGTAAGGCGCGAGACTTTTGGCCAGGCCGTAAGTCGCCGCGATCAGCCCGGCCTTTGAAATGCAGTAAGGCAGATAATCCGGGGAAGGACGCAATCCCGTCCAATCCGCCAAGTTGACGATCTTCCCCGATTTCTGTTTGAACATTTTTGAGCCTATAGCCTGGGCCAAAAAAAAAGGGGTCTTGAGATTGACGTCCATCAATTCATCCCAATCCTTTTCCCTGATTTTTCCAAAAGGAGTCGGGTAATAAATTGCGGCATTGTTGACGAGAACATCAATGCGCGGAACCCGCTGATAAATCCGTTTAACAAAACGTTCAATGGCCGGAACAATCCGGCCCTTCTGTGCCGAGAAATCTTCAGCCATCATCCAAGCGTTTGTTCCTAACTGCCGGATCTCGCGTTCGAGGCTTGCCGCTTCCTTATAAGACCGGTTGTAATGAATGATGATTTGGGCGCCGCGCCTTGCCAGCGTAAGCGCAATCTCACGGCCGATCCGCCGCGCAGCCCCTGTAATCAGGACGATTTTGCCGGTCAGTTTCATAAGCCGGCATCATATCCCGTTCTCCAGGAAGGGTCAAGGGAGGGAAACGGTAGTGGGTCAGTTTCAAAATAAACTTAGCGGCAAATTTATTTTCGAGGATCCATCGAAACCATCTTACGATCAAACCGATTAATCCCCGGCGGGAAGATTTTCCATTCCCTCAGGTGGAGGATCGAGGCCGTCGTGAGTGTCGCGGTAAGAATAATCGGGCGGCTCAGGATCTGCAGGCCGGTTCGTAAGAAAAATTTTGTTCTGGGCAAGTTCCGGCAATCCCTGGGAAGGAGCGGAAACCTTCGCCGCGGGCGTTGGATTTTCTTTTTTCGCGCATCCAAAAATACAGCCTCCGAGGAGGATCAGGACGCCGATTTCGAAAATTGTTTTCCGGCACGGGATCCTTCTCTGGATCGTCATTTTATTTTTCCCGGACCGTCCTAAGGCTCGGCACCACCGGAATGCCCGGCGGCCGGAAATATTTGAGCGAAGGATCGTAGCCGTAAACGCGGTCCTGATAATTGCTCAGATTGGTCGAGCCTTTGATGATCCTGTTGCCCGAAAGCCTGAGCCGGACTTTACCGGCCGGATCGTATTGGCCGGCGACATTATAATTGGAGTCGTACGAAACGGGACTGTTTGAGTTGTTCTCCGCATAAAGAATCCCGCTGACCGCAAGATCATTGGCCCGGAAATAGAGTTTGTTCTTCGCCATAAAGGCAACGGAATGGGCAGTATCCGCCCGGGTTTGAGCCGTAGAATAAGTCGTATTTCCGTCAAAATAAATATTGCTTGAAGAGACGACGCTGACGCGCCCTCCGATTTCGCCTTTCGCATAAATGCTTCCATTCACATAAAGAATGGCGGTCGCGGGCAGATTGTAACTATTCAGGACATTCGTAAACGTAGGGTCATATTCCACAACTTGGGTGGCGGCGCCTGATCCCGCGGAAACGAATTTGAGGTAGCGGTTTTGCGCAGCCAAACCGCCATAAGCGGGAATACTGTTGTGGCTCCTGTAGAAACTATTGTCGATCTGCGTAAGGGTTTCGGTTCTGTGATTGTCCCCGCCGCCGGCCTGCGTAAGCCCGTGGTGATCCGGATAATCGGAAGCGTCGATTATGCCGTCTCCGTTACGGTCACGGTCATCGCTGAAACCGTCTCCCACCGGAATTCCGCCCCCGACGCCGCTCCTCGTCACAGCCCCCGAACCATTGGTCGTGTACTGACCCGTATAAGCGTCTCCGTGAATGCGGGAAGAGGCATTGCCGTTGACTCTCCCTTGGGCGTTGGTGTCACCGTAAAGCCTCACGTTATTGCCGCTGGTCGTCCAATCCCCTGTAAAATAAAGCGCGGCGCGGTCATACTCGCTCGGAGGAACAAACTCGGGATAATCCGGAATGCCGTCTCGATCCGCGTCCGTCGTGTCGGGCTCGCCGTACTGGGCGTTCGTGCCGGAACCAAAATCAGGAGCATCCGCGTAAACAAGATACTTGGAAAGATTCGAATCCAAAAAGATCCGCCCTTCCAGAGTCCGCGCGTCCCCGTCCACATTGGCCGCGGAATTGACGGTCACCCAATCGGCTTGATCCGGATAATCGATCGCCACAGAATAGCTTCCGACCGTGCTGCCGTCGACAGCCTGAAAATTGGAGATATTGATCGGCGAGGTGTTGATGAATCCCGTATACGCATTGACCGCAATCTGGGCCATTGCATTTTGCACACCGGCCTCCGCAGCCGCGAAACTTCGCAGGCGCGAAATCTCCCGTTCGACCTGCCTCATTTCAAAGAAGGACTTGCTGAAGGCGGCCGCGGAAATCGTGGTGATAAAAAGAGAAGTAATATAAATCGCGATCAGCGCCATTCCTTTTTCATTCCTCAGCAGAGATGGGATCATCATATTTTTCTCCTTTTGAAAAAATTTAGTTTACGGCGTTTCTCAAAACCGTATCGCTTGCAAAAGTTGTCTGGATCGTGCGCTGCCTTCCGGCTTGGCCGATCGTGTCGGTGCCGCTTAAAGTAAGGGTCATGGATAGAATATTCTGTGTTTGAACCGCGTTAAAATTTTGCACGTTATTGGCAATCACCCGCCTCATCACAGGATTTTGGCCTGCGTCGAGGGCTTGAATGACTTCCCGGATCAATTGGCTGCTGACTACCGAATACCTTGTCCATCCGTTCAACCGGCCGCTTTGAAAGCGCCCCACTTCGTCGTAAGCGCCCCATTCCACATTAGGGTTAACCCCCGCCGTGATCACATCTCCGTCGTTGTCCCAGTCCACAGGAATCTGAAACGCGACAATACTGTTATTGCCCGCGTCTCTTGTGATATTTAAATGAGGAGGCGTCGGATTGGGGTTCGTCTGCCCGATCTCCCGGCTGATCGAACGCAGGGTCTGCATCGCGCTCTGATTCAGGCGGGAATAAACGTCATTGGTGTGGAAAATCACATTGGCCATATCCAGAACCGAGAAAATGGAAATCATAAGCGTTGGGAAAATAACGAGCACAAAGGCAAGCTCGATGAGCGTAAAGCCTTGCGGATTAAATAAATTTTTAGACGGTTCTTTCCCGTTATTCATTAAAATTGGCTCCTCATCGTTGTCACCTGAAGTGAACGTGGCATATTTTTGGGTCCCAGCCACGACACCGTTACCGTCACCGTCGCAACCGCGACGCCGGCCAGGTTTGCCGGATTTGTCCTAATGTTGATGGCTCCGCTGGGAAGACTCTGAGGAATAAAATTGGCTGTATTCATTCCCGGAACATTCGCCAGCGGAGTATTCTTGATCGTCTCAAGCGTCGTCCTGGCTGCATTTAAGGCGAGAAGCCGTGATCTGGATTCTTCCGACATATGATGAGCGGCGGTCAGGACGTAAAAAGAAGACAGTAAAACGAGCGTCATAAGTCCAAAACTAAACAATACCTCTATCAGGGTGATTCCTTTTTGGCCATTGAGTGTTTTAATTTTCATTTTCTTTTATCCCTAATTAAAGAGTAGACCGATATTCATGAGATATCAATATTAGATTTGTATTATTTTTTAGCTTCTGAGAGAATAAATTTTCCCGGTAAGTCACTTTTTAAGGAAGAAAAAAAATTTAACTATTTGAAAATTAATAAGTTATATCTTGAGCTGCCTTTTTGTTCTACCTTATGATTCCCTTCACGATGCTTAATGATCCGAATTCCACTTACCCCCCCATTGTCTTCGTGCTGGAATTCGTGGCTGAAGAAGTCGCTTGAACTGTAATATTATTCTCCTGCCACGACAGGACGTTGAGGCCTCCGCCTCCACTGCTGCCGACCTTTTTCATCGCCTCATCAAAATGCAACTGTCCATTCCCATTATCATGATAAGATTTTGCAACAATAGCTCCAAAGATTTGCCCCTGGCCGACGTTTTTAACCTCTGAATTAGGCGCATAAATTCCACCGAAAAATTTCCCATTTCCTGCAATTTTTACAGCCTCGTCTCCTAGAGAATAAATAAGGAACTTCGGAGGCGAATTATTCACCGTTGCAATACCGTTTCCTGCAATGACAACCTCACCGTCCACATAAACGCTCACAGGCCCCAAGGGTACGATTTGTGCATTTCCTGTGATGCTGAGACTGTTAAAGCGGTGGTTGCCTGCAGGAAGATAATAAACAGTATTCCCATTGAGCGCGAGATTTCCCTCGGAAGAAATTGCGGTTGATGGATCAGGAGGTTTTTGCGCGCTCGTTGCTGCAGTTTTATCTCCCGCAATGGTGACATGACCGGAAGTGGTAAGCACGGAGTCCGGATCCCCTTTTGGCCCTACAGTCAGTCCGCCTTTCACTTTAACATTTCCCGACATCATCACGGTTCCTGCAGCAACGCTATCTGTCCCAATATCGCCCTTTGAACCGGCATTGATGCTCCCGCCCACGGCGGCGCCATACGGCCCAACACTGGAATCGTAACTGTCCACGAAGGCATTGCCGCTCACCTGAACACTGCTTTTGGCAAATACCGCGAAATTAAAAGGCGAGACGGCCTGTTGCTGAACATATCCCGTAACCGGCCTTGTTTCGCGGGATTCCGTAATGGTGTTCTGATCCGGGGAAAAACCGGTCGCCAAAATTTGTTTAATATTGTTTCCCATATCGGTTACCGTGACACTGTACCCCCCGCGAATATTGCCCGTATCCAAGGGGACAAAACCGCTGGCCCACGGATAATTGGCGATCCTATTATTTTTGATCCTCCAAAAGGCATCGTCAAAACCCGCCTCGGCCATATTAAAAGCAATGACCTTCTTTTTATTGCGCTCCGCGCTTTGGAGGAAAACACCGCCGCGGCTGAAAAGCCCCAATGAAAACACAGAAAGGGCAAGCATCAGCATATAGGACATAATCAAAATAAATCCCCGCGAATCCGCTTCGCCCTGAACTAAACGCTCATATTGAGTTTTCATTTTCTCACCCCGTTTTTGTATTTTTACTTCCGCCTTCTTTATCTACCTGGATATTTCATGCTTCCCATAAAATATCTACCCGCCCAAAGCGGGCTCAAGGATTCCGTATCTTGGCCTGCCCCGTAATCTGGAGCGGAACGCTGGGAACGACACGGCTGTTCTTAAGCGTCCTTTGCACATTCATGGTCACCGTGACCACCGTAGGCTGAGGGGCATTTCCCGCAAAGGTTATGCCCGTCACGTCATTGGCGATAATGGAATTTTGATTCGTTGTCAGATTGCTTCGCCGGATCTGACTTCCGGCTAAAGAATATTGAACGGTATGAGCGGCGGCCCAATTCACGCTATAGTTCGGCGCGGTCGCGGGATTATTCGGATCCGGCGCCGTAAATTGGATGCCCGTCCCGCCGTTTCCGAACGAAATCCGGCTCGGGGCCGACTCGCGGATTTCCTGAAGCATTTTATAGAGCCCCTCGCGGGCGGAGTCCTGAATCGTCATCTTGAGGTCCGCGCCCTCGAGCTGCTCGCTGCCGAGGCGCATCGCCATAAAAATTGCGCTCGCGATAACGAGAGAAATCCCCGAGACCACCAAGAGTTCCAAGACCGTAAATCCTTTTTCATTTCTAAGTATTTTCATCTCAAAGCCTCTGCGTCAGATAAGTGCGAAGCGCCGTATTGACATTGCGAATCCCGTTTTCCGCCCACGACACCGTGACCGTAACGTCCAGCGGATCCGCGCCCGGATTGGCGTAAGCGACGACCACCCGCTCCCCGGGAAGATTCGCAAATCCCGCAGCCGCTCCCCCGTTAGGATAAACGGCCGTAACATTGCCCGGAAACTGGCCCGCCGCGGCCGCATTTCTCATTAATTCAATCACGCGGTTGGCATCTTGGAGGGCCACGGTCCGCTGATAGGCCGCTTCACTCGCCTGCTGAATTCTCATATTGGCTCCCATAAATCCCAAAAGAACCAGCACCACCACAACCATCGTGATCATCAGCTCGACGAACGTAAAACCTTTTTCATTGATAGAAATTCCCCGATATAATTTTTTCATTTCTTGTTTTCCCGTCCCGCAGGGCTTAGAGTCTTCCTCAATCTTAAACGCCCTGCGACGTCCTTTAGAAGGATAGACCAAATCGCGGCGGGCGGCAAAAAACAACCTCTAGCATGAATCTTCTTTATGAAATGAACGAAAGTCTTGCTTTATGAATTTAAAAAGAGATTCTCTTCCGCTTCTTCTCAGCTGGTCGTTTTATGACTTTGCGAATACTATTTTTTCGGCGATTGTCCTGACCGCCTATTTTCCTCTTTATTTCACCGAGAAGACAGGCTCGAACTGGCAATTGGGCGCGGCAACCACCGGCTCGATGCTCGCCGCAGGCGCGGTATTGCCGTTCTTGGGGGCCTTGGCGGACCGCACGGGAAAAACAAAAATTTATCTTATCCGCGCGACGCTGGCCTGCATTCTTTTTCTGTTTGCTTTGAGCTTTCTCAAAAATCCCCTTCTGCTCATTTTCTTTTTCGCAATCTCCGGTTTTTTTTATCACGCCTCGCTCGTGTTCTACAACTCCCTTCTTCCGGCCGTTGCGGCTCCGGCGCGGCAGGGATTTGCCTCCGGGCTCGGCACGGGCCTCGGATATCTCGGAGTGGTCTTTTCCCTGCCGCTGGCGGACTGGATCGATAAAAACTGGGGCAGGCCGTTTGTTTTTAGCGCCGCAGGGCTGCTTTTCTTTTTATTTTCCCTTCCGCTTTTTGTGTGGACGCCGGAAAGGAGGGTCTCAAAACCGGAGGCTTTTCAGGGGCGGATTTTATCTCAGGAATGGAAAAAAATTTTCGTGTTGATCCGGAAGCTGCCGGCAACGCCCGCGCTCGCCTTTTTTTTGATTGGAAATTTTTTCGCCGTCGACGCGATCAACGCCACCATCTTTTGGTTTTTGGTTTACGCGCGGGAAGTATTCCGGCCGGGACAAAGCGCTCTGGTCTATCTGCTCCTGGGCGTGAACGGATCGGCCTTTCTGGCCGGGTGTGTTCTCGGCTGGGCTTCGGACCGGTTCGGGGCAATGCGTATCCTTCGGTTTTCTTCCCTCTCTTTAATCGCGACGCTGGGAGGAATGGCTCTCACGGATCATTTTCAATGGTTTGCTGCGCTGAGCCTGACGGGCGGCGCGATTGCTATTGCGGGGATATGGACTTCGGGAAGGAAAGTTCTGGTCGACCTTTCACCGCCGGAGCATATCGGAGAATACTTCGGCCTCTACGGCCTGACGACAAAAATTTCAGTCCTCAGCAATCTTATTTTTTCGATTGTCGCGGATGATTTCGGCTTCCGCCCGGCGCTTCTGACGCTGATCCTGCCTGCGCTCGCGGGGGCCTTATCGCTTTTTTTATCCAATTTCCCGCGGCAGAAAAAACTTTAAATCAGCCCCTGCCCTTTCAATTCTCCGAAAATCCAAGCCACGGAATACCACGTTACATAAATCAGATAAAAGGTCAGAGCGCTGACGCTGATCGTTAATCCGATTTTCCAGGCTTTGTTGAATTGAGAACTTCTCCAAAGGAGAGGAAAAGCAAAGGGGCCGAATAAAAGGAGGGCAAAAATCACCGAAGGAATCGTGTAGTACCATTGCTTAGGATGAGAAGGATTCATTGCGGCAGAATGGAAAAGTCCAATTTTTGGATTCGCGCTTAACCCTGGTCCTTCAATTTTGAATCGAGTTTTCCGGAGGCCTCAAGACCGTAAAGATCATCCGCTCCGCCGATCAATTCATCACCGATAAAAATCACAGGGACCGTCATCCAGCCGGTTTTTTCTTCGATTGCGTCCCTTTTGGCCTGATCATTCGTCACGTCGATTTCCTGAAAAGGAATGTTCTTTCGCGCGAGCAAATCCTTAGCGCGCCGGCAATGCGGGCAATAATCCGTGGTATAAATCACTACTTTTTTATTCATTTTTCGTTCTGATATTAGGATGATCCGCGGCGCCGTCCGAACAATCCTTGAAATACCCCCGCTGCTTCGATTTGCGAAGCAAAGCGGCGGCGGGGCGCTCGACCTTGCATTGCGTTGTGAATCATCTCCATTCCGCAATTCAAGCAAAAGGCTTGCGCGCTCACTTGCGCGCTCAAGCGATTTCCAAGATCCGCTCGATCACTTCTTCGATGACGCGGTTGGGGGTCGAGGCGCCGGCCGTGACGCCGATTTTAATTTTGCCCGGGGGCAGCCAATCCGCGGTTTCGACGATCTCCGAACTGAATACCTTTTTATGCCGGATCAATCTGTTTGAAATAATGCACGAGGCGTCTTTGACGTGAAAAGCCGGGCAGCGCTCCAAAGAAATTTCGACTAGGTGGCCCGTGTTGCTGGAGTTGTAACCGCCGACCACGATCATCAGGTCGATCCCCCGGCGGGTCAGCTTCAATACCGCATCCTGGCGCTCCTGAGTTGCGGAACAAATCGTATCAAAATGCCGAAACCGCTTGGGGAGTTCCGCCTCGCCGAAACGCCGCTGGAGAGCGCCCTGAAGCAAATTGGCGATTTCCAGGGATTCGCTCGAGAGCATTGTCGTTTGGTTCGCGCAGCCGATTCGGTTTAAATCCGTGTCGGGATCAAAGCCGGGCGAAACCGCGTTTCCGAATTCTTCGAAAAATTTGTTCCGGCTTCCCCGGCCTTCAATATAATCACAAATTTTCCCGGTCTGCGGCTTGTCGCGCACGACAAGGAATTTCCCTTGAGGATACTGGAGCACGCGCGAACAAGTCGCCAGCGTCTCTTCGTGATCAAATTTTCCGTGAACCACCGAAGTCAATCCGTCGCGGGCGTAGGCTTCAACCCGTTTCCAAACGCTCATCACGGAGCCGCAGGTCGTATCCACCAGAATACAGCCTCTTTTTTGCAGCAAATCGAGCTCCTTAACCGTCGTCCCGAACGCGGGAATAATGACCACGTCCCCTTCTTGAATTTCCTCAGCAGAGATTCCGCAGGCATAAGGCCCGGAAAGAAACTGTATCCCGATTTCCTGCAGCTTGGCATTGACGCGGGGATTGTGGATAATTTCGTTCGTGATAAAAATCCGCCGGCCCGGGAATTTGGCCTGCGTTTCGTAGGCGTAATCAATGGCGCGGTCCACGCCGTAGCAAAACCCGAACTCCTCGGCAAGATAAATCGTCAGGCGCCCCGTTTCCAGGCGAAAATCCTCGGCCTTGATACGATTGATCAAAGGGCTGTGGTAACTGGCTTCAAGCTGCGGACGGACTTCTTCTTTGAGGCCGAAGCTTTTGCGGATAATTTCATTTTTCTCGTTCAGCAGGCTCACGGCATCATATCCTTAATCTCTTTGCTCTCTTCAGCCGGCGCGACGGAAAGCTCGCGGACTTCAACGCCCGCTTCCTTGAGGAGCTGGAAAGAAGCGGCCGTAAGCGAGTAGGCTATATTGTAGACGACTTCACGTATCCCGGCGTTGATAATCATTTTGGTGCACATCAGGCACGGGGAAAAGGTCGTGTAGAGGACGGAATCTTTGATGTTCACGCCGTGATAAGCCGATTGGACAATTGCATTTTCCTCGGCGTGGGAACAAAGGCATTCTTCGAGCCCTTTGCCCGAGGCGTCAATGGCGTTGCAGCGCGGACAGCCGCCCTCGTTGCAATTCTTGACGCCGCGCGGCGTGCCGTTGTAGCCGGTCGAGATAATCCGCTTGTCTTTGACGATCACGGCCGCGACCTTGCGCTTGATGCAATTGGAGCGCAGCGCAACGACTTTGGCAATTCCTATAAAGTAGTGGTCCCATTCCGGGCGGATTTCTTTTTTCGAAAATTCCAAAAGCACTTCCTTGACTTTTTCGTGAAGCGTTTTAAGAGGGCCGGTATTGTCCAGCACGACATCGGCCATTGTGATGGTCCGGTCAAGCTGCTGGTCGCTCGATGCGGCGCTTTGCGCCTCCCTCGCCTCGAGTTCCTGGAATTCTTCAAAGGTTTTGGGATCCCTTTCGCGGCCCCGCTGTTTGAGACGCTCAAAACGCAGCCGTTCGGGAGCGCGCACCGAGGCAAGGATAAAATCCGCACGCCTGCGCAGCACCTGGACTTCGGAAGGGTGGCGGACGGAATCAATGACGTAATGTTTTTCAGGATCCAGGCGGGAGAAAATCTTTTCGGCCAGCACGCCGGGCCCGTATTCGCTTCTCAACCGGTTTCCCAGCTCCACTAAAATATCGCGCGTCACGGCGCGGCCTTGTTTGGCAGCCTCGTCGCGCAGGACATCCGACAAGGAATAATAATGGAAGCCCCGGTTCTGCAAATACTTGGCAATTTCCCCTTTGCCGGACCCGTTTTTACCCGTCAGACCGATAATCATGCCGTTCATAATAGCGGAATGCGGCTTGCGTGACAAGGAGGAGAAAGAGAAAAGGCGAACGGTCAAAAATGCTTCAAGCCTGCCTTCTTCTTGAATCTCCAAACAATGTTTTCCAAATCCGCCTGCCGGCCCCACACTTGTTTCCCATACTTTCGAATAAAATAAACGATATGGTCGCGGAATTGCCCAAGCTCAAGAGAAAGGTCGCTGGCGCAGACGGCTCGGGCCCAAATGTCCGTGAGAACTCCAGGCGTTAATTTCTTTGCTTTAATAATTTTGATTATATCCTGAATATCAAGCTCCAGAAAACGGGCCATTTTGCCAAGGGTCCAGTACTCGGGCCGCATAATTTTGATGGTGAGCTTTCCGATTTTTTTATACGCAAGCGCTTTCCTTCGGTAATCAAGGAAGGCGATCCTGGACCAGCCCGCCACATTTCCGGAATAATTCACGGCGACGCCCGTAACCTGCGAGGCCGCGCGGATAGCATCTTCAAGCATCTTCCTTATTTCAGGATCCTTCTGTCTCCGCGTCCGGATCTCAAAATCAATATCCAGGCTGGGCCGCACATTCCCCATGAGCGAACCGGCAGCGGCTCCAAGCAAAATGATTTCAGCGGGCTTCTGCCATTGGCGGTCGAGCGTTTTGAAAAAAAAATCGATTTGCCGCTGCTTCATGAAATGCGTTTGATCTCCCGGATACGTTCGTAGAGGGTGTGGATTTGCGCGGAAGAAAACCGCCTTTTGAGCTCGATCCAGCTTTGATGCATTTTCTTGACAGGGATTCGCTCTTCTCTCTCAGGCAGCACATCCGCAAGCCAATCCGCAATCCGCCGTTCCTCTTGAGTGAAAGGGCCTTTTCCTTTTACCACAGCCCCTGCGATTTTTTCAACGGCCCGGCGGCTGAGTTTGGGGGAATCCCGAACCTCTTCCTCCGCGAAGAACTCACTCAAACAGATGCCGAGCGCGTAGCCAATCTTGCGGAGCGTGCTGACGGTAAGATCTTGTTTCCCCTTTTCGATATTGGAAAGATTCGGCTGCGGGATGCCCGCCTTTTGAGCCAGCGCCTCCTGCGTCCATCCCTTCTCAAGTCTTCTGAGGGTAATTTGATAACCGATGGGCAGCATGATAAGAATATAGCAATTTTACTATAATTATGCAACCCGCCGATTCACGAGGCGCTTCGAGCGGAAAAATGAAAGAGAAACCGATAAGCCGGACGATTAAGAAAGCCGCGTCGATTCCATAAGGCCTTGGGCTTGAGGAGGAAGAAAACCGGTATAACCGCGGCGCCTTTCCGTCAGCTCCACGACGGTGAATGATTTTCCGTTGCGGGTTTCCGGCTGGGTAAAGATTTGCCTTAAGTCCGTTCCGCGGTCGCCTACAATATTTCCTGAAAAAACAACGCTTTGTTTCTCCAAAAAATAAATCGCATTCTCAATGTCGTCGACCTGGACGGCAATATGATGCAGCGCTTTATCTCCAAAGGTGCGCACCCAATCCGGGATCAAACTTCCTTTTCCTTTCGGGCCGCCGTAAGCTTGATCAATAAAAAGCGCGGGGTAACCGTCTTTCCGATAAACCTTGGCCCACCAGTTTTCGTATTCAATAATTCCGAGCTTGCGATCGTCGGCGTAACCGTATTTGAGAAATTCTTTCGCCCTTTGGTCCACGTCCAGCGTCCGGAAGGTCATGTGATCGATCACGGGCCGGAACCCGATTCCGATCACGCGCAGTCCATCGGAAATCACTTTTGCGGCGCGATTATGGGAGATGAAATCGTCGATATAACTTTTCAGCAGCCCGTCGAGGCCTTCTCCGGATTTGACGGGCTGGGCCGCCGGCGTTTTCTTTTTGATTCGATGCGCAGGGATACGATGCGGGCTCATCCGTTAAACTTTGCCGCGCCGGAATCCGGAATACCGGAAATCATAAGAGGCCCTTCCCATTCCCTTTCCTGAATCACTGGACGAGCTTATTGGTCGGCTTTCTGGGCGGCTCATTTTTAGGCCGTTCAGGGACCTTGGGATTTGCTTTGAATTGAGGTGACAACTCGGCGTTAATCTTTGCGTAAGCGGGATCATAATCTTCGGATTCCACAATCGCGCCGATCGGGCATTCGGGCAGGCAAGCGCCGCACGTAATGCAAATCGTGGGGTCGATGACCATAAATTCCTGCCCCTGGTAGTCCCCCGGATAAATGCAATCGACCGGGCAAACCGCAACACAGGAGGCGTAACGTTCACCAAGGCATTTTTCAATAATTACATAAGACATACTAGGGTCTCCTCTCTAAGAAATTTTTATTATTGTAACTTGAAGCTTAGGTGCCGTCAATATCGGCTAGTACGCTATGACACTTGAAATTGGGTGTGTTCAATTTCAAGTGCTTGTCATGTACAGTACCGCCTACCCCCTAAAATCAAATGTTGGGCTGTACTAAGTGTACGGCTCGTGTTTAGCGCCTTTCCATTGCGCGCGCCGCTTCTTCAAGCCGTGCGATACGCTCTTCGATCGGCGGGTGGGTTTTGAAAAGCAACGCCATCTTCCCTTTGAGCGGGCTGAGGATAAAAAGATGGGCTGCCGCAGGCTCTGCCTGATGCATCGGAAACCGCTTCGAGCCGGCTTCGAGTTTCGCAAGCGCGCTGGCGAGATAAAGCGGGTTGCCGCACAAATCCCCGGCCTTCTGATCCGCCTCGTATTCACGCGATTTCGAAATCCCAAGCTGGATCAGCAGCGCGGACAAGGGAAGCAAAAGAGCCGACGTAAGAAAAACAATAGGATTCGTGCTCTCGCCTTTGGGATCGCGCGCGCTGCCCACCCAAAACATCCCTTTGACTCCTGAAGTAAAAAGGCCGAGAACGCTTGCCAGCGCGAACGTTAAGGAAGAAAGTAAAATGTCCCCGTTTTCCACGTGGACCAGTTCGTGCGCCAAAACGCCGGCGAGCTCTTCCCGGTTCAGCATTTCAACGGCCCCTTGAGTGAGCACAATCGAGGCGCGCCGGCGGCCGCACCCTGTCGCAAAGGCATTGGGCGCGGCGCTGGGGATCCAATAAACGCGCGGTATCGGAAGTTGAATCTGTCCGCACAATTCCCGGAGGATTGCAAAGACCTCAGGCGCTGATTCGGCGGATAAAGGCTCCGCGCGGTAAGTCCGGAGGACTCTTTTGCCGCTCCATCCGAAAGCCAGCAAAGGAAGGGCGAGCGCAAATAAAAACGCCGCGCCGATTCCCCGCGCGCCTCCCAAAAGATAGCCGGAGAAAAGCAACAGAACCGTGAGACTCCCCAGATAAAGAAGGGTTCTTCGAATATTGTTCACGTGGCTTTGAGTTTCGAAAAGGCCGGGTGTTTCAATTTAAACTTTAACCCCAAGCTGTTTTAAAGCTTCGGCGGCCTGCTTTTTATTTTTAAAACAAATGGCGTGCATCCCGATCTTTTTGGCGCCTTCCACGAACCGGGGCATATCGTCGATGAAAACCGTCTGATCCGCGCGAAGCTTGATATGCTGAAGGGCCTTTTTGTAGATTTCCGGCTCCGGCTTGCGGCATCCGAGTTCATGAGAAGGGAACGTCTTGGTAAAATGCCTCAAGATTTTAAATTTGCTTCGGATATGGTCAAAATGCAATGGGTTGGTATTCGAAATCAAATAAAGCGGATACCGGCGCTTGAGCCGTATGAGCAAAAGCTCCATATCGTGATTCTCCCAAAAAATATCGTTCCAGTAACGGCAAAAGGTCTTGTAGGAAACGGGCAGGCGCAAAACCCGCTTGGCGTGCCGGTAAAAGGCGTAAGAGGAAATCTCCCCCCGCGTGTAAGCCTTTTCCGTGGGCGAAACGAAGAAATGCCGCCAAAGTTTCCAAAGCGGAACGCCGCACGCCTTCGAAAACCTGCGCGCCGCCTTGACCGCATTGTATTGGATGAGAACGTTGCCCATATCAAAAATGATCGCCTTGATCTGAGGCTTGTGATTTTGCGGCTCTCTTTTTTTCATAGGACACTTAACTGCCGGATCAAAGCGCGGCTGCTTTTTTATTCATGATGATCGATTTAAAATCTTTCTATTCCACCGGGGAAAACAAGAATCGCTTAAATTTTCAGGACGAGGCATTTCCCCGCTCCGCCCGCCTTGATGAATTCCGAAAAGTCCAGAGCATACACATGAAAGCCCCGGTTTTCAAGCTCTCGCGTCGTCTCCGGGCAGCCTGAAGGGATCACCACATTTCGTCCGGCAACGACCACATTGCAAGCAAAACAAAGGGCCTCTTTTTCCGGGACCCGGACAGGGTCCGGGATATTTTCCAAAAGAACAAGCTGGGCGTAGGCCTCAAAGGCGGGCAGGTACACCAGGGCTGTTTTTTCATCCAAAGGAGCGAAACAAGTGTCCAGATGATAAAAGCGTTTGTCCGCAAGTTCGAGAGCAAAATAAGAAGCGCGAAGATAGCCCGAAAGCGCGTCGTGGGCCTCCACGTCGGAGCGGAAATGGAATCCGGTGTAAAGTTCCTGGCCCATAAAAAGCGCGTCGCCTTCCCCTTCAAAACAAAAAGGCTGCGCGATCGTCTTGATCAGGTATCCCTTTTTTTTAAACCATTTTTCAAAATAACCGGCCTCGGCTTTGCGCTCTTTATGCCGGAAATTGCTCCGGACAAAGATTCTTTTCCGCACCAGGCCGCCGTTGGCCGTAAACACAAGATCCGGCAATCCGGGCACGGAATTAAGAAGCTCTACTTTCACCTTGATCTGCTTGGTCAAAAGTTCATAGAAATGATTCCACTGGGAAGCGGCCTTGGCCTTGTCCACCGACCGGCGGAGGCTCATCCAGGGATTGATCTCGTAGGCGATCTCGTAATAATCCGGAGGACACATTAAAAAAGCCGGGCCGCTCATCCGCCAAACCCCAGGCGGCGCAAAGCCGCCTTATCCCGCTTCCAATGAGGCATCGTCTTGACCCAGGCTTGGAGGAAAATTCTTTTTCCTAGAAATTTTTCCATATCGAGGCGCGCGGCCCGGCCGATCTGTTTTAATTTTTGCCCTTTCTTGCCGATGACAATAGCCTTCTGGGATTCCTTATCGACAATAATCGCAGCCTTGATGTCGATCAATCCGTCCTCTCTCTCCTTAAAAGATTCGATCACGACGGCCGTGGCATAAGGGATTTCTTCTCCCGTAAAGAGAAATAATTTCTCGCGCAGGATCTCTCCGGCGATGAAGCGCTCGTTTTGATCGGAGATCTGGTCTTCGGGAAAAAGGGGCGGGCTTGAGGGAAGATATTCAAAAGTTTTTCGGATCAGCAGGTCGATTTGTTCCCCGGTCTTCGCGGAGATCGGAATGAGCTCGCGGAACGAGTAGGCCTTATGATAAAAATCCAGCGCGGGAAGGATCTCCGGCTTGGCAAACCGGTCGATCTGATTGACGAGAAGGAAAACGGGCAGGGAAACCGCGCGGAGGATTTCCAAAATTTTTTCTTCATAAGGGTGAGGAGGTCCCGGAAGAATGATCCAATAGACAAGGTCCACCTCGGCCAGGGATTTGCGGGCCTCTCCGGCCATCCAGTCGCCCAAAAGATCTCTGGGCTCATGAAGTCCCGGCGTATCCACAAAAATAATCTGCCCTTCTTCCCGGCTCAGGATTCCGCGGATACAGTTGCGCGTCGTCTGCGGCTTGGGAGAAACTCCCGCGAGCTTTTCTCCGATCAAGCGGTTGAGGAGTGTCGACTTGCCTACGTTCGGCCGGCCGATAATGGCTACAAATCCGGATCGTTTTTCGTTTGAGGGATGATCCATTTCAAATCAACTTTTCTGTCACTGCCTTTTCAGTTTCGGAAAAAAAATCGCGAATTCATCTAAACTGCGGGACCAACGCCAGGACTTCGCTTACGAGTTTCTCGATTCCCGCATAGGCTTCGGAAAGGTTCCGGGCAAGCATATAAGCCGGCGTGGTCACAATGCGATTTTCCTTATCGACTAAGGCCTCCCGAACCCCGCAAAGGATATGCACCTGCCCCATTTTCTCGATTGCCGAAGCCGTTTCCTTGTCTGTCCCGAGGGTCAGCTTAAAGGCGCTGCCCTGAAAGATTTTCGCGATCAACGCGGGCGAAATGCAAATAGCGCCGATGGGTTTGGCGGCCTCGTGAACTTCCTTGGCCAAACGGGCGACTTCAGGATGGACCTTGCAATCGGGCCCGTCAAAGGCAAAACTGCAAAGGTTCTTCGCTGCTCCGTATCCGCCTGGAAAAATAAGCCCGTCCACTTCCGAGCCGCGCACCGTTTTGATATCCCGAATCTTCCCGCGCGCAATGCGGGCCGCCTCCACGAGGACATTGCGTTTTTCTTTCGTCTCCTCCTGAGTGAGATGATTGACCACGTGCGCCTGTTCCCTATTCGGAGCCATACATAAGGCCTGGGCGCCGTGTTGGTCAAGGGCAAGAAGCGTGAGCACGGATTCGTGAATTTCAGAGCCGTCCATCACGCCGCAGCCGGAAAGCACCACTCCGATTTTAGGCATAGTCACCTCCGAGATTAAAAAAATACAAATCCTCAAATCCCAATCAATCCCTCAAATCTCGAGATCCAAATAAATTCTCAATCGAAACCTTCATCATTTGTCATTTGGATTTGACGCCCTTTTCTTCCTCCGCCGCAGAAGAGGCCGGAACCAAAGAAGGGATCGAAGGAATATTTCTGACGAGGGTCGATGAAATTTTTTCGATTTCTCCGATCATCCGGGTAGGGGCCGCCACAACGATCTCTCCGGTTTTCACCGGCACCGCGCGAAGAAGATCAACCCCCGCATTCGTGTAACGCTTTAAGGATTCCTGGAATGCCTTTTGGAAAGCGCCGGCGAAGCCGAATTGGGGATCCGCAATGTCTCCCTTGACAGGGACTTCCAAGCGGATCGTCTTTTCGCTTTGCAAAAATCCCATCGAGCCCATTAACGGAAGCCCCCAAATCAGCGCCGAAGGATTCTGTTTCGGAACAAACTGAAGGGATTTTAAAGTGAGCACGCTGTCCACTTCCAGTTGGCGCGTGACGCAAACCATTTTCGTCTTTAAAAAAAATCCCCCTCCCGTGACCTTAATGGGAAGGCCCTGCCAGACAAAGGGGTGTTTTTCTACCGCGCCATTCTCGATCTCTCCTTCCACATCGAAGCTCACGCGGGAGGTCGCGAAATTGGCCTTTCCCCTTAACCGCATTGGCGCCTTTTCCTCCCCAAAGGTCCCGTCGAGCAGGACTTCCTGCGCCAGATAAGCCGGCTCCGCGGTCGGCCACTCAAATCCCTTTAAGAATCCGTTCAAATTCCGGAAAATAAATTTTTTCTTTTTAGGGCCGGCCTTCTTGAAGACAAAAGCGCCGTCCTCGATTAAAATTTCGGGGATCGTCACTTTCCAGTCTTCGGAATCCGAACCCCCGCCCGGCTTCTTTTTAATATGCCGCACCCACGTTCCGACGTTCGAAATCGAGTCGCCCTTGCCGTAGGGAATCGATTCGATAAAATAAAGGAACTTTTTCAAGCGCAAATGGGGAATCAAGACGTGATGACGGCGGAAGCGCAGAAAATCAATATCAAACTCCATCTCTTCGATGTCTAAATGCGGCCCCGGAGAAAAGGCCTCTTGATTCATGAAGCGCACTTCGGAGGCTCCCACCCGGCCGGTGAAAGGATTGACCGCAAGGCTCCCGAATTCGACGGGCATTCCAAAAAGGGAGGTCAATTTTCCCTCAAGCACGGGCTTGACGGCCAGTCCCAGGAGGCGGTCGAAATTCCATGCCAGGGCTGTGATGAGAAGAATAAGAAAAAGAAATAATTTTTTTTTCACAATAAAGATCCCAAACGGTCAGACGTTTTAGCCAGAGCCTTCAGCAAAATCTCGATGTCTTCAAACGAATTGTAAAAATGAGGCGCGACACGAATGCCCGCCCCGCGTGCGGAAACGTAAATTTTCCGGCTCCCTCGGAGCAAAAAGCGCCGGACCTTTTCCGGCTCCCTGACTTTAAAGACCACGATCCCGGAACGGCGCCCGGGCGCGCGCGGAGAAATCACCTCAAGCCCTTGTTTTTCCAGCCCCAGAATTAAGAAATCCGTCAATTCGAGGATCCGCCTTTGAATTTTTTGAATGCCGATCGAAGAAAGATAATCGATGGCCGCGCCCAAAGCAAATATAGCCGCAAACGGCGGGCAGCCCATTTCGTAACGGGAGGCGTCGTCTTTCAAAGCCAGCCTTTGATTGTCCATTCGCTCCGGCTCTTTCATGCTCCGCCAGCCGGCCGAGCCGGGCTGAAAAACAGGAAGCCACTTTTCCCGGATATAGAGAATCCCGCTGCCGTAGCCAGCCATCAGCCACTTGTAACTGTTGGAGCAGAGGAAATCCGCATTCCATTCCTTCACGTCCGCTTCCAGGGCGCCCAATCCTTGAGTCGCATTCACCACCAGATACCGGCCGCCTTTGATCTCGCCGAGCGCCTTAATGTCCTGGCGGAAGCCTGTGGCATATTGAACGAAGCTGGTGACGATCGTTTTGACGGAAGGAGAAAGCAGGGATTTTAGCGTTCTGAGTTCAACTTTTTCATTTTCCGGCTTCTGCCAGACGATTTTACTTTTTCTCCAAATCCACGGAAGCGTGCTGGAGGGAAATTCACACGTGTTGGTCAATACTTCGCCTTGATTCGCTAAAAGTTCGGCGATCCAGTTCATTCCCTGCGAGGCGCTTGAAATAAAAGTCACTTCCTCCGGCTCAGCGTGGATAAAACGGGCGGCTTTGCGGCGGATATCTTCGCGGCGGTCAATCCATTTATTCCAGGCGAAATCCGCTTCACAGGAAAGCTCTTCATAATATTGCGTAATCTTTTCATAAACAGGACGGGGGATCGGCCCGCCCGAGGCGTGGTCCAGGTAAACGGATTTCTTGAGAATTGGAAAATCAGCCCGGATTTTATGCCAGAACGAGGACATAGGCTTTGAATGAATAACGCGTAAGGGCAGATTTGAAACCTGCCTTTACCAAAATAAAAAAAATCTTCATTTTTCCGGACAGAGTTAATACCGCGGAACGGAAGGATCGATTTTCAAAGACCATTCGTCGATCCCGCCGGCGACGTTTTTCAATTTCTTGAATCCCTGGGACTGGAGAAATTCCAAGGCCCGGCGGCTGCGGCCTCCGTGGTGGCAGTGGGCGACGATTTCCTTGTCTTTGAAAGAAGTCAGCTCCTGAAGGCGTTTTTCAAGCTGTCCCAGCGGAATCAGGCGGGAGCCCTCAATATGGCCGATCTGGTATTCAAAAGGCTCGCGCACATCCAAAAGAATAAAATCCTCACGCTGGTCAAGCTTGTTTTTCAATTCGTCCACGCGGATTTCCAAAACTCCCTCGCTTTGAGAAGCGCCGCGGCCAAGTCCGCAAAACTGCTCGTAATCAATGAGTTGAGTGATTGCCGGATTCTTCGAACAGACCGGGCACTGAGGGTCTTTACGGATTTTCAATTCCCGGAAAGTCATCCGCAGCGCGTCGTAGACGAGGAGCCGGCCGGTCAAAGTGGTCCCTATTCCGATAAGGATCTTGATCGCCTCGGTGGCCTGGACAACGCCGACCATGCCGGGGAGGACGCCTAAAACGCCGCCCTCCGCGCAGCTCTGGACCATTCCGGGCGGAGGCGGCTCGGGATAAAGGCAGCGGTAGCAAGGCCCGTTAGCGGAATCGAAAACAGTCACAAGCCCGTCGAAACGGAAAATCGATCCGTAAATGTTCGGCTTCTTCAAAAACACGCAGGCATCGTTGGTCAGGTAGCGGGTCGGGAAATTATCCGTCCCGTCAATGATCACATCGTAATCTTTTAATATCTCAAGCGCGTTTTGAGAGCTCAGGCGCACGGGATACTTCACGACTTGAGTGTCCGGATTCATGGCCTTGATCCGCTTCTCGGCCGAATCCAGCTTGGACTTTCCGATGGCGTCATTCGTGTGAAGGATTTGGCGCTGAAGATTAGAGAGGTCCACCGTGTCGAAATCCACCAGGCCGAGCGTTCCGACGCCCGCGGCCGCTAAATAAAGCGCGATCGGCGAACCCAGTCCGCCCGTTCCAATGATGAGGACTTTGGATTTGAGGAGTTTCCTCTGCCCTTCCTCGCCCACCTCGGGAAGGATAAAGTGCCTGCTGTAACGCGTTAATTGTTCCGGAGTCAGATTCATTCGTCTCCTTTTAATTCCATCCTTCAATGAGCCGTTTCATCAGCTCATATCCGTTCTCAAGATGAACGCCCGTTTGTTTTGCTGTCTTTTCCGTATAGGGTAATCCCGACGCCTGTTTGACATCCGATCCTGAAAAAATAAAAGGAACCGGATCGGCGATGTGCGTCTTTTTCGCAACCGGAGTGTAGTGATCCGGCGCCACAAAGAGACGCCAATTTTTTTCCTGTTTCAGGCGGCTCACAAGAGGGCCCGCAATATGACGGTCAATCTGCTCAATGGCTTTCACTTTTTCTTTCACGAGGCCGGAATGCCCCGCCTCGTCGGTCGCCTCAACGTGGACAAAGACAAGGTCTAAGCGGTCCAGCGCCTGAACGGCATATTCACCTTTTGCCGCGTAGTCGGTATCAAAATAGCCCGTCGCCCCGGGAACGTCAATAATTTCCCATCCCAAATAACGCCCAAGGCCGTTCAAAAGATCGACGGCGGAGATCACGCCTCCTTGCACTGCAAATTTATTCTTAAACCGCTCCAGTTTCGGGGCCGGCCCTCCGCCCCAGAGCCAGATCATATTCGCCTTCCCTTTTCCGGCGCGGGCGCGCTCGATATTCACAGGATGATTTTCCAAGACGGCGCGCGATTTTTCCGTAAGCTCGATCAGCCGTTCCGCCCCTTTGCCGCGCGGCCAGTGGCGGGCATAAGGCTCGCCCTGAAAATCGTGGGGCGGGTCGGTCTCGACCTTTAAAGTTAAGGGCTTCGTGTAAATCATAATATGACGGTACATCTTTCCCGGATAAAAATGAAGGTCTTGATTCCCCAGTTCTTTCTGGAGCGCCTGAACCAACACCGCGGCCTCGTCAGTCGTGATGTGGTCCGCGCTGTAATCGGTCAATGTTCCGTTTTCGACGCTGACCAGATTGGTTCGGAAGGCCAACTCGCCGGGGCCTAGCATCAGGCCCAAATTCGCGGCCTCAAGCGGCGCGCGGCCCGTGTAACAGGACTTCGGATCATAGCCCATCAGGCTGAGCCCGCAAACGTCGCTTCCCGGATACATTCCCTGAGGAGCGGTGCGCAGCGTCCCTAAAATCGAGGACTTCGAAAGCGCGTGAAGGTTCGGGAGGGCGGCCGCCTCAAGCGGCGTGCGGTTTCCCAGCGATTCAACCGGCCAGTCTCCCAAGCCGTCGGGAACAATGACGGCATATTTATAATTCATTCTTCGAGGCCTTCCTTAAAAATAGGTTCGCGCCGGTAAAGCGATCTCAAATGATAAGACTCCTCGATCCGCAGCTGGGGATCATTCGAGGCGCTTGCATTTTCGAACGCCTGCGCCCGCGTCTTGGCGCCCGGGATCACCGTCGAGACCTCCTCAAAATCCAGGGCATATTCCAGCGCGGCCTTGGCCAGGGACATCCGTTCGGTTGCGAGAATCGTCTTCAGCTTTTCGATTTTTTTCAAATCAAGTTCCAACTTTTCGCGGGTCCATCTGCGGCGGTGGTCGGTTTTCAAAAACGTGTGATTCCTTTTGTGTTTATTCGCCAGAATCCCGCACGCCAGAGGTTCGCGGACGATAAGGCCCACTTTTTTTTTCACAGCCTCGGGAAAAACGCGCGAGGCCATCCGCTGATCAATCAGATTGAAAACGAGCTGGAGCGTGTCGACCCGTTTGTCTTCCATTGCCGCGATCGCCTCGGATTCTTTATGGATCGAAATGCCGATGAAACGGATCTTGCCCTCTTTTTTTAAGGTTTCAAGGACATCGGCCAGCCGGCCGCTTTGAATCATTTCAAGGGACGGATTGTGGAGCTGGTAAAGGTCGATCGTGTCGATCCCGAGACGCTTTAAACTTTCATCGCACGCAAAGCGGATATAATCCGGATCAAAATTTTTCCGGCTGCCCCCGTGATAAAAATCCCAGCCCGCTTTCGTGGCGACGAAAATCTTGTCCTTGGGTTTTCCTTTTAGAAATTTCGCCAGGAGGGTTTCGCTATGCCCGTGCCCGTAGGTGTCGGCCGTGTCATAAAAATTGACCCCCGCCTCCCAGGCCGTTTCAAGCGCGTCCAGGGATTCTTCGTCTTTCGTCGGGCCGTAACTTGTCCCCCCGATCGCCCAGCCGCCGAAGCCGATCTCCGAAACCTGGAGCCCTGTTTTTCCAAGCCGGCGGTATTTCATGAAAAGGAGAAAAGGATTTTAATCACGGCAATGCGAGAATAAATATTTCGATCGAAACAAACGTAAGGGTGGATTGCAATACGCCGTCCCGCCTGTGGCGAGCGAGGCAGGTACGCCCTTACATTAAAAATCGTCTTTACACCGGCGCCGTCTGAAGCTTGCGCGACGCCGCTTGGACTTTTTCCTTGCCTCCGTAAATGCTGTGCCAAGGTTTGGCGCCGCGATCCAAAACCTTGTTCAGCGATTCGATATTTTTTACGCCGCGGTCTTTAAGCCAGTCCTCAAGCGCCTTCACGCCTCTTTTGGCATAAACCGGCATCCCCTCTTTCCACGTCGCGCGGCCGCAGAGCACGCCGTTGTAAGCCGCGCCCGCTTCGGCCGCCAACTCCAGGCTCTCGCGGAATTCGTCGTCGCCGACGCCCGCGCTCAGATAAATAAAAGGCTTGGCCGTCAGCTTGGCGGTCTTGCGGAAATATTCGAGGGCCTCTTTACGCGTGTAGGCCTTTTCCCCTTTAAAGGATTTCGTGCCTTCGGTGAATTTCATATTGATGGGAATCTCGACTTTGAGGACGTCGACCTGATATTGGGGCTTGGAAAATTCCTGCGTGCTCTTCGCCACGACCTCGGGTTTTTTTTTCGCGAAATCCAGCGTGTTCACGTCTCCGCCGGCGGGATCGTATCCCACGAATTCGAGAAAAAACGGGATATCCTGATCCGCGCATTCCGCCCCGATCCGCTCGACAAAACAATGTTTGATTTCGTTGACTTCCCTGCTTTCGAAAGGCGAGTAATAAATCAATATTTTGACCGCATCCGCTCCCCCGGCCTCCTTAAGCCTGCGCACGGTCCAAGTATCCAGAAGATCGGGAATGCGGCCCGGGCGCGTGTTGTCGTAGCCGCTGGATTCATAAGCCAAGAGGAGCCCGGACTTTTTGCTGCGCGCCTTGGCGGCGGGGAGGCCCCATTCAGGATCAAGAAGGATCGCGCTCGCATAAGGCGTCAAAACTTTGCTGACCGCAACCTTGAATTCTTCCATCATCTGCTGCGTGATTTCTTTCGCGTCGACTCCCTTTTCTTTGGCGATGGATTTCATAAGAGAACCCCGCTGATCCATGGCCGCCGCGCGAATGATTCCTTTTGAATCGGAAACCGCGTTCAACCCTTTAAGTTTGCCTTCCGTCATTTTCATCTCATTTCTCCTCGACGAATCATTCAATGTTTGGCTTCATTAGGATTCAAGATTGCGCGACCTCATGAATGACATTTTGAATGTTCTCTTGAGATTGGTAGCCCACAATCTGCCGGACAACATTTCCATTCTTAAAAAAAAGAAGCGTGGGAATCCCCTGAATTCCGTATTTCTGCGGCGTTTCCTGATTCTCATCCACGTTCATTTTCCCCACAATTATTTTTCCGTGATTGGCCTCCGTGATCCGCTCGACAACCGGCGCCAGCATCCGGCAAGGCCCGCACCATTCGGCCCAAAAATCAACCAGGACCGGCTGCTTGGCCTCCAGCACCTCCGCTTTGAAATTGGCGTCTGTAAAAACTTTCTCTTTACTCATATCTTTTCTCCATCTTAGGGAATGATCTTTAATTAAAAAACTGGCGCGCTGCTTCAAAGTGAGGTGAAAGATTTTAATGATACAATACCCCTCAGCCTTTGTCTAGAGAGGAGAAATCTGTGCTAATTCCCGGATTTGAATTAAGAGATTTTTGCACGAGCCAGACCTCCGTACGGGAAAAAATCCCGCAACAAGTAATTGATACCGCGAAGGATACGGTAATAGAGAAAGGTTGCGGGATTGGGAAAAGATTTTGAGCGCTCGATAATCTTGCGCAGAATTTCCCGGTCGTTCAAGTGAAATTTTAAAATTTATGAAACCGCTCTCAAGCATAAGAAGCATAAAAAGTTTGTCCCGAATATCCTCAGGGGATTTTTAAAACAGCCTTCCGCCTATCTATCGCAAGCGGCTCGCAGCCTTTCTCCTAAGGAAGGGCCCATGGAAACACGAGAACAAAAACTTTCCCGCTTCTTTCATCATCATCTTAAAAGGCTTGAGCGCCTTATTGCGAGAACACGCTCTATTATTCAAGCGTCTCGCTTGGAGTCCTTAAATTGTCAACCTCCAGAAAAGAATACCTTTACAAAGACGAGTGTCTAGAGTATAATAACTTCTTCTTTAAATCCGTAACTTATTATCCTA
>JAHFHG010000055.1 GCA_023247035.1 Candidatus Omnitrophota bacterium | reverse complement strand
TTTATACGGTGAAGTTTCAAAAGGTCGTATATGTCTTGCATTGCTTTCAAAAGAAATCGAAGCATGGAATTAAAACACCGCAGCATGATATAGATTTGATTAAGCAGCGGCTAAAAATAGCCGAAGAAGATTACAAAGCAAATTATCAATGAGGTGAATGCAAATGAGCTCAAACGAGAAAGTCCATAGAGGAACCGGCAATGTCTTTGCAGATATTGGCGCTGCACATCCTGATCGAGTATTGGTGCGGGCTCAAGTCATGTCCCGCATCGCTGAAATTCTCAAAGAGCGTGATCTGACTCAAAAGAAAGCATCTGAATTGCTAGGCATTCCGCAATCAAAAATTTCCTGTTTGATGAACGGTAAACTCAGCATGTTTTCGTTAGAGCATCTCTTTGAATTATTGAACGCTTTGGATCGAGATGTAGAAATTATTATCAAGCCAAAGACCAAGCAGGAAAAAATAGCCACCATACAAGTTCTGCTGACGGCTTTTGCATAAACTTCTAAGATTGCCTTCTATGAATACTTCGAATACTTCTTCAAAATCCAAGCTTAAGGTGGCGATAAAGTCCTTCGGCTGTCAGATGAATCAATGCGACACCGAACTTGCGCACGACGTTAGAAATATAACCAATGGACGTTTCCAAACTTCCTCAGCTTAACGCGGCGCTCAATGCGACGAGCGCGTTTCTTTTGACGCTGGGCTATATTTTCATCCGCCAGAGGGCGATCAAGGCCCACACGATGTGTATGGTCAGCGCGTGCGCCACCTCCACGCTTTTTTTGATTTCGTATATTACGTATCACGTGCACCACGGCTCGACTCCTTTTCAAGGCCAAGGGCTCGTCCGTTTTCTTTATTTCGGAATTTTAATTTCCCACACTGTTCTGGCTGTTCTCGTTTTGCCGCTTGCCGTGCGGACGCTTTATCAGGGACTGCGGGGAAATTTTGCCAAGCACGTTCCCATTGCGCGCCTCACGCTTCCTATCTGGCTTTACGTTTCCGTCACCGGCGTCGTTGTCTATTGGATGCTTTATCATGGAAAATTCTAAACCGGACGCTTTCGGTTTTAAATTTTGGCTTTTTTGGATACTCTCGTTTGCCGGAACCTTCCTCGCCAGCGCGATTTTCTGGACTTTGCTCATGACGAAAAGTTTCGGCAGGCTCGCAGAGCCGGAGCTTGTCTTGACCTGGGCCGTCAGCGTTTTCGGGAGCTGGTTTCTTCTTCTGATCCCGTTTATGCGCAAAAAAGAGCAGATCTGGAAACGCTTAAACCAGGACGAAGAAAAAGCGGTGGACGCCGCCTTAAAAGGAATGGGCGTTTTTTTAGGGCTTTTTGTCGCAGCCGCGTTCGGGTGGAGTTTCTTTTTTTATCCTCGTATTATGGAAAGCGCGGGCCGGTTTGACGGCCTGTGGCTTAAAGCGGTTTTCGGGAGCTGGCTCGCCCTGATGCTTCCGTTTCTGGTTCTGCTTTATAAAAAAGCCGACCTGATTTTTAAAGCTGCCGTGGCCCGCCAGAACGCGGCGGGTCCGAAATTCCGCACGGCTTTTGTCGAACGCTCAAAACGTCTGCTCCGCCGGGACTTCGTGGAGAAACTCAAAAAATCGCCGCAGACTCTTGATAAAGGACAGATCGTTGAAGTGACTTTGACAGACGGCCGGAAAATTCCGAATGTCTTTGTTCTGAATCGCAGCGAAATTCTGGGCCTTTACGATTATCCGGAATTCTGTTTTGATACTTCCCAGATTCAAAATGTGGAACTCATGACCGATCTGCCTGTTTACGAAGAGAACCGCTGGCTGCGTTTGGACGGGCGAGCGTGAGCAAAACTAATATTGAGGTTTAAAAAATGAGATTAACTAAGCGGGTAAGCCCCGCCCTTGCTAAGCTTTTTTTGACTTGTGTCATTCCGGATGGCCGAAGGCCGAGCCGGAATCCAAAAGAAAAATTGGATTCCTGCTTCCGCAGGAATGACAAATCGTTAACTGATTTTCTAGCCGTCATTAGTTTTCTAATCATATTGCTGCCACCGTTTCCTCTTTTTGCCTGCCCGATGTGCTCGGATTTAATGAATCGGGGCAAGGACGCTTTCGCGGCAATGCGCTTTGGACAGGGAATTGCTTGGAGTATGATTCTTATGTTCAGCGTGCCTTTTTTACTGATAAGCGCTCTTGTGTTTTTGATTTGGCGCGCAGGGCGCCGCAAAAGGAATCAGCTTAAGGAATCCCTGCGGTGAGCCAAAATATCGAAGATGCCCTTTCCTTGCTTGCCGCGTCCTCGGAGGGATTCCTGGCCACTCTTGAAGGGGAATCGCCCTTTGTTTCCGCGGTAAGTTATATTTATGAACCGGACTCCGGCGCCCCGGGCAAGCAGGGGAAGATTGACCTGTTTCTAAGCCGTTTGGCCAGGCACACCAAGAATTTCCAAAAAAATCCTAACGTGAGCCTCCTTGTCGTGGAGAGCAGCGCCCTTCCCATTTATGAAAAAAAGCGGGTTACCCTTCAGGGAAGGATTCAGGAAGTCAAGGACGAGGAAAGGTTCAGAAAGTTCAAGGCCGGATACCTGAAGATTTTTCCCAACGCGGAGACCTTTTTTGAGCTTCCGGATTTCCAATTTTTTGAGATCCGCATTGCCGAGATTCACCTGATCGCCGGCTTCGGGAAAATCACCACCTTCCGATGATTTACCTCACCGGCCGCACTTTCCAGGTGATCGGTTTAATCTCACTGCCCTCCGCCATTTGGGTCGGGCATTTTGGACATAATGAGCGAGGCTCAATCGGAATTTTTCTTGCGTCGATTTTGGTATTTATTTTAGGGACAGTTCTCGTAAAGGTTTCCAGAAAAGTGAGGATTTAAAGTGCGATTGAAAAAAAATATTTCTCCTGCTACCATTTGAATTCCTATGACTGAAAACACAGCGCGAAAAGCGCCGCGACCCCCTTTAATTGCAAAAAAGCCGGAGCGCAAAAAAGAACCCCGGCTCCTGGCCGTGATTGACCAGCACGGCTGCACGGGCTGCGAGGCCTGTATTGTCTTCTGTCCCGTGGATTGTATCGAGATCGTTCCCGGCGCCGATTTCGCCCAGTTCCAGCAGGTCGTGGAAGTCGATATTGAGCGCTGTATCGGCTGCGCGCTCTGCGCCAAACATTGCCCCTGGGACACGATTCCGATGTTTAATTATCAGGAAGGGATTCAGAAATCGCCCGCGCTTACCCTAAAGAGCGTCTGCAGCCAGAAAACCAAAGACGACGCTGTCACACAAACTTCTTAAGACTAGAACGAATTTTTGAAAGAGTCTAATCCGGAGAAAGGACGCCGTCCAGGCGCGTCCAGTTAGTGGCCAGGAAAGAAGCTTTGGAAAGATCCGCGGGCTCAAGGTCTGAAATGTCTTTTCCTTCGAAGTCCAATTCTTTTGCGTTGTAAATCCCGAGGATTTCATTTCCTTCGGCAACGAAAACATTCGGAATTCTGCGACCGTTTTTCAAGACCGCATTGACCAGATGGCCGCCGGGAATCGTTTCAGGCCAGGTCTTCAATTTGGAGGAAAGCTCGCCGCTTAGGGTGCGTTTTGATTTCTCAATTAACGTGCTTTGAAAACGGCCGGCCATTTTTTCACGGCGGATCCGGGCATCTTCGTAGGCCTTGTCCACTTTCCGGTACATAAAAATAATCAGCGGGATCAGCGCAACCAGCCAGCTCCCGAATACGGCGGCGACCCAGAGGATCGAGGCCTTGGTTTCCCTAACGCTCCCTACGTGCTTTGCAATCACGGGCGTCCAAAAGAAGGCCGCAACGAAAAACGAGCCGATCGTAAGCAGGATCCAGCCAATCCACCAGATAACGCTTTGATTTTCTTTTTTATTCAGGGTCTTTTGCGTTTGCATTGGTTGATTTCCGAAGGATTTTTATTGTATTCAACCTCTCAAGAAAGTAAAGCATTGATTACAACACTAGTTCGAGAGAGGTTCGCCGTGTTATAATGCCCTCATTAAGCGGAGGAAAAATCAATGAAAACAGTTTTAGCGTCTTTGTCGGATAAACGGCCGACGGCGGATATTTTAGTGGCTGGATTTTTTCAAAAAGAAAAACTTCACCCTAAGCTAGCCTCACTTGACCAGCCTTTTTTTAAGTTAGCCAACTTGGCCCTTGAAAACAAACGTTTTGAGGGGAAATTCTCGCAAACGTTTTCATCTTATCATCCCGAAAATCAAGAGGCCTCCGAGGTTATCCTGCTCGGCCTCGGCCAAAAAAAGAATTATAAAAAGCTCTGTTTTCGAAAAGCCTCTGCCCAGATCGCCCAACTGGGAAAGGCAAGAAAAGCAAAGCGAATCCGTATCCTTCTGGAAAGTTTCGTGGGAGGCGGAGTCACTTTAAGCGAAGCTGTGAGTATTTTATCTGAAGTTCCCTCCTTGGCCCTTTATGAATTCGATAAATATAAGACCAAGAAAAAGGACGAAGATTCCAAGGAAAAAAAATCCGCAAGGCCGGAAATCATTGAGCTTTTGTTGACTCAAAATAAAATTCCCGCCGCGCTGAATGCTCAAATCGAAACCGCGCACGCAGTGGCTGAAGGAATCAACGTTGCCAGAGACCTCATTAATGAGCCGGCCAACGTGATGAATCCTCAAAAACTCGCCGGAGAAGCGAAGGAATTGGCGAAGAAAAAGAAAATCCGTTGCGAAATTATCGGCGAACCTGAGCTGAGGCGTCTGAAAATGGGCGGAATTTTGGCGGTCAATCAGGGAAGCCGCACGCCGGCCGCTCTCATTGTTCTCGAATATGGGGAGCGTTTTAAGAGGAACGGAACGATTTGCCTGGTGGGCAAGGGCGTGACGTTTGATACGGGCGGCATCTCCATCAAGCCGGCCAAAGATATGGAAAAAATGAAGTACGATATGTCCGGGGCTGCGACGGTCATTGCGACGCTCGGCGTGATTGCGGATTTGAAACTTCCTCTTCACGTGGTCGGGCTCGCGCCGGCCGTGGAAAATATGGTGGCGGAAAATCCCCAGCGGCCCGGCGATATTATCCGGATGTACAATGGAAAGTCCGTCGAAGTCCTGAATACGGACGCTGAAGGCCGTTTGATTCTTGCTGACGCCTTAGCCTACTCGGCAAAATATAAGCCCAGCGCCATTATCGATCTTGCAACGCTCACGGGAATGTGCGCTTACACGTTTGGAGACAAGGCGATCGGGCTGATGGGAAATGACGAAAAATTGCTGGCAAAGGTAAAAAAAGCGGGCGCCGCGGCCGGCGAACGCTGCTGGGAGCTTCCTCTCTGGGAAGAATACGGCGAGCAGATCAAAGGCCATCATTCGGATCTTTACAATATCGGAGGCCCTTACGGAGGGACGATCACGGCCGCAATGTTCCTCAAGGAGTTTGTCCCTGAAAAAACGCCGTGGGCGCACCTGGACATTGCCGGAACCGCCTGGGCCGATTCTTCGCGTTACGACTGCGTCAAAGGGGCGACCGGCGTGGGAGTTCGCCTGCTTGCGGAACTTCTTTCCCATTGGAAAAAATAATAAATTTTTCCGTAAAAGACCCGCGTTATTTGGAATTTATCCGGCTCTTTAACCGGGGGAAATTTTTTGAAGCCCATGAAATTCTTGAATCTCTCTGGAAAGAAACGGCCGGCCCTGAGCGGGATTTTCTGAAAGGGCTCATCCAAATCGCGGCGGCCTTTGTTCATATTCAAAAAGGGACGCCCCGGGGAGCGCGCGAGCTTTTCAAAACAGCGTCCAGCCATTTTAAAAAGCACCCTTCTCCTTATAAGGACGTAAATACGCAAAAATTTTTGGCGGAGGTTGAAAGATCTTTAACGGCCGGCGGAAATTTTCCGAGAATCAAACTCGAAGTGAAGTAGAAGCCCTTCCCGCTACGGCGCTTGCTCGATCATCAGGTAGGACTCGAAAACCGTTTTCCAATCCAGGATCACCCGCACGGTAAGAATGGCGGGCTTGCTCATCGAAAGCTCACTGGGAAATTGATGTTTGTGCCAGCGAAAAAGCACGCTGCTGGTCACGGGCTCGATATCCATAGGAGGGCTTTTGACCGTTTCCCCGTAATCCGTGGCGTATTCGATGACTTCCTTATGAAAACGCTCGTCTTTTCTCCAGCAGGTGACCACGTAAGTTTTCGGGAAACGATAGGGGAACTGTTCCGCATAAATGTTGCTGTGAATTATTTTGGCGGTGTAGGCGTCCTGCTTTCCCAGCTCGAATTCGCCGCAAATGAGGAATTGAAGAAGCTGGATTTGATCCGGCATGCCGATGATTATAATAATCAAAAGATAAAAGTCAAAAACTCAAAACGTGCGGGGAAAGGCCCTTTTCTCTCCTGATTCGCCTCTCTACCCACTGAAATGAGGACGGCTAACTTTTCGCGGCGATTCCTCGCTCTACAAGAGACGCCTCCCACTTTCGCAGACTCCAGTTCGTTGGGTATAGCAGGGAGCGGCCGCAGGCGTTCCCCAGGGCTTGAATTGAATCATAATAGTTTTTAATCTTCTATTATGAGATTTCTTTCGAAAATCCCCCTGATTTTTATTGGCCTTTCTTCCCGGCTCGGTTATTAATGAAGGCAACCGGAGTTGCGGAAAGAAAAAATGAGCGGACGACTTTATTTTGATTTAAGGGAATCCTTGAAATTGAAAAAGATTATTGAGCGCCTCGAAGATTTTCTTTTTCACGAGGATCTTTCAGCCCTCAATTTTTCAATCTCCCGAAATCACCTCAAAGAATTAAGCGCAGCGCTTTCGCCCGTGTCCATGACACGGATTCTTCTCGAAGAACTCTTCGGCATTTTGGAAAAAACGCCGCTTCATCAAGGAAACGGCCGGAGAGGCGTTGAGCTTATCGAAGAGCTTAAGAAAAAATACCAGCTCGATGCCCTTCAATTCAAAAAGATGGCGGCCCCTGTTCGGCTGGAGGAAAAGTGAACGTCAAGCGGGCCCAAAAAGTTCGTTTTTTCACACCGAACGCATCTTTCCCCGTCATTTGGATTGCCCGTTGTCTTTGTGACACATCGAGTGAACCCGTCCGTGTTCATTCAGCGTCATTTTAAGTTGTGAACTAGAGAGGAGGCTTATGGAGGCAATAAACCAAGATCATCCTTCAATCCTGACGGTTCGTGAGGCGGCCCATTATTTGAGAATTTCGGAAATGACGGTCCTTCGCTTGGCGAATCAGGGATTTATTCCCGGGGCAAAGATCGGACGCCAATGGAGATTCCCGAAAGACACCATCCTGAATCTTGTCAGGCAGCCTGAAACCTTGGGGCAAGCTAGGGAAAAATGAGAGCTGGAGGGTGAAATTCCCTCGGGCCACTCGTCCGGCGGGGAGGGGTAATAAATCCAGCGCCGTTTCTCCCTGAGCCGGCATTGAAATAATTTTCCTCCCCTAAGTTTTTTCTCTCACTTCTTGAACGCAATGCTTCCTAGACGCTTCCCTTCCGTCTCGATTTCAATGATTTCACGCAATTTTCCGCCTAAAGGCGCAAGCCATAAATTCCGATGCTCGCTCCGCGAATCCTAAAACGCCTTTGGGACGGACCCGCCAAGATTTGGGGCGGTGAATACGGGAAAACGTACGAGATCTAGAACAGCTCGGGTTCTCGGTGCTGAATCCAGTTGACTTGAATTAAAAGGTAAGTGAAGGAAGAGAGGCTGACTTTCATTGAGCGGCTGCTCCGAGCGTGCAGGCGGATATTAGGGATTTTCTGATGGGTTGTGTTTTTAAGTTTGAAAGGGTTAAGGGTTTTAAAGATTGTTTTGAGTTTGTCTTTGGTTTGTTTTGGGATGTGTTTGGATTTCCGGATTCTTTGATAAGGGGTTTTAGGTTTATCGTGATGTTGGTATTGGGGTTTGGGGCCGGGTTTATTTTTAGGCTTCCTGCGTCTTGGGAGTTTCCAGTTTCGAATCCCACGGACGGCATATTTACGGTTGAAGCCGAGGTTGGCGCAAACTTCGTTGAGGATTTGAGATTTCTCTTTTCGAGAAGCTTTTTGATAACGCAACCCTTTAAGGTTTTGCGGCGCTCTTTTTTGGACTGCGGATTCACGATGCCAACCCCTTTCTTCGGTCACCCTTTATATTCGAGTCAACGACTCCCCGCCAGCCCTTCCAGGCTTGCCTTTCATTCAAGGCAACTCGAATCCAAAAAATGAATCAAGTTTTGATTCTTGCGGCCGTTAATAAAAACGCCGTTAATTATCATAATATGGAATAAAAACAGGAGTCTAAAATGAACATTAAATTTTTCCCATTAGCCGTTTCCTTCCTTATGATGTCTAACATGTATCTGCCTAACTCGGCCCAGGCCGGAGGATTCAAAGAGGCCGGCGCATCTTTCCTTGTGCCCACGACAGGGCAGGCCATGAATGGCGAGATTGGGGCCACGAAGACAAAAATTATGGCGGGCATTGAGCTGGCTTCCATCACCGCCATTACCGTCCTGGGAATTGCCGCGGGCGGAGGAGTGGTTTGGTTCGGTCTGGGGCCGCTTTTAGGAAATCATCTTGTAAGCGCGGTCGACGCCTTTCAAGGCGCCCAATATAAAGAAGATCCCAACTTCCAATCCCAAGTGGTAGACGCGCAAAGAACCCTTGATATGTCCCGGCAGAGACGATTCGAAAGGGAACAGAACTACCGTTCCGATATCCGTGACCGGGTCAGAAGAGCCGGAGAGGTCAGCGCTTATTAAGCGTTTTTTTAGAATTGACACGGCAAAAGGCCTCCGGTTTTAGAAGGCGCGATATTCAATTTTGCCATCCGGATTTTTTTAACACCCGCCTTGATCAAAGATAAAGAGAAAATTCTTCATTCCCAATTAAAAGTTTGCGCCGAAGCCTGGAGCGAGATCAAGGGAGTTTCAATCCCCGCGGATCGCTGGTTAGGCAATTATTTCCACCGCCATCGAAAGCGCTTTGGTTCCCGTGACCGCCGGTTTATTTCCGAAACTCTTTATGCGGCCTTCCGGCATAAGGCCTATCTCGAGGCCTGGACTGGAAAATTAAATGTTCCGGAAAATCCGCGCGCGTGCGCCGCGCTGGCGGCCGCTCTGGAAGATTTGATTTCCCCTGAAATTTTAGACGAGGAGTTCCGGCGCTCGAAAATAAAATTTCCTCCGGATTTTTATTCCTCTTTCAAGAGCTTCGCCACGCATCCCTTAGGGCCTTTTGATTCCGAAGAAGAAGAGTGGGCTGTAAAATATTCCTTTCCCTTTTGGATTATCCGGCGGTGGATCAAGCAA
>JAHFHG010000054.1 GCA_023247035.1 Candidatus Omnitrophota bacterium | reverse complement strand
GCTTTTATCCTAATGATGCTTTTGGAAACGGCGCTGAACTTTTCATATTTTTTAGTTCCACTGCAAGATAAGTAACGCTACACTGGGTCGGTAAAATGCCTTATTCCGCAACTTGTCCGGGAACTTTCGTCCGGCTCAATTATTCTTCCTCAACATCATCTTCACACGGAGGATACTGCAAAGGCGCTTTGCCGATTTTCTCAAGCACGATTGATTTCAGACTCTGCTTCCCGGCAAGTTTAATCTCTTTAAGTTCAACCTCAAACTGCCAGCTGTCGCCGTAATCAAAGAAAAAAATCATTTTCTCGCCGGAGGATTTAAAGGCTTGCTTAACTTTAGTCCTTTTGACGCCCTTTGCCCCGCTCACTGTCGGCTCTTCTCCGATATCTACAAAAAATTCAAAGGCTTTGCCCGCAAAGAAATGTCTTTCGCGGCGCTCATAAAATCCGAAGCAATGGTCCAGGTCAAAATCAAAAGCTTGTGTGATGACTTCTGCAAACTGGTACAAACTTTTCGCGCCGGGAATTTGTATTTTGCGGATAATGCGATTTTTCATCGTGCATTTTGCATCACCCCAAAGCCATACGTCGAAAATATAAAGACCGGCGGAAACTGGCCTAACCTTCTTGACGGAAGGGACGCAGCCTTCCACGACCCGCGCTACCTTATGCCCACACACCGCACAAAATCCCTGTAAAACAACCGCATTACCATTGAGATGCGCGCTGTAATCGCATATCGTTACAGAAGTCCTGCACTCCGAACACCAGACATTCCCAAGGACTGCTCGCTTTGTTTCAGCCGGCAGGGCCTGCCATATTTTCAAGGCTTTCATCGATTCAGTAGTCATAACGAAATCTTTTTCAAGTAAGCTTCGCTTTTTTTGTGAGGCGGTATTTTTGCAAGCGGCCTACGCTTGACGTTTCCTTCTCAATCCAACTTGGTGCCGACTTAGTGCTAACTTGGCGCTAAAGGCGCCGGTTAAATGAGTGTTATGTGTTCTGTTTAAAAAAACTCTTCGATTTTCATTTTCAAGGCTTCGCCCAGCGGAATGCCTTCATGCCCGCCGATCAGGATTTTACGGCAAGGGTGGCGCTGGGCAAAGGATTCGAGCCCGCTCGCGTGGATTTTTCTTATACCGCTTTTGACTTCAATCGCGGCCAAATCACGGCCTTTGCGCAAAATGTAATCGACTTCATAGTTGCCTTCCCTCCAGTAAAAAAGTTCGGCGCCTTTGTCAGCGGCGCCTGCGAATAAATGAGCCCCCACAGCGCATTCCACAAGCCTGCCCCAACTCTGGGAATCTTCTTTGGCGCGCTCAAAAAAAAGGCCCCGAAGGCTCGTCATTAAAGCATTGTTCAGCGGGAGCCATTTCGGGCTTGAACTTCTTGTCTTGACCCGGGAGCCCGAAAATTTTTCCAGGCCTGCAATGAGGAATGCGGCTTCAAGAAGCCGTTTATAGGCGGCGAGGGTGACGGTATTTCCGGCATCCGTCAATTGCCCAAGCATTTTATTATAGGAAAGAATCTGTCCTCCGTATTCGCAGGCCAGCATAAAAAGTTTCCGTAAAAGCGCGGGTTTTTCGACCGGATGAAGCAGGAGAATATCTTTCGAAATAGCGGATTCAATGAGAGAGTCTTTTACATATCCCGCCCACCGGTTTTCATCCGGAAGATAGGAAGCCGCGCCGGGATAGCCGCCAAAAAAAATATATTGATCCAGAGTCCAGCCAAAACAGCGCTCGCATTCGGCAAATTGCCAATGAGGGAACCGGATCAGTTCAAAACGCCCGGCCAAGCTTTCGGTTAACCCTTTTTGAATGGCCAGTGAAGAAGAACCCAGGATCACAACATGCAGATTGCGGCCTTGGGCCCGGTCTTCATCCCAAAGTTTTTTAACCACTTCTGACCAACGATGGACTTTCTGGACTTCATCAAGCACCAAAACAGCCAGATTTTTTTTCTCAAAATGATTGCGGGCAATGCCCCACTGTTCGATAATCCACGAAGATTCCGGAGGCGCCGGCAGATCGGCCGCTGCATAGTGATGAGCTGATTCCCATTCAGCCAGAAGTTGTTGAATCGCCGTGGTTTTGCCAACCTGTCTTGGCCCCAGAATCACTTGGATTGATTTAGGTTTTTCAAGCAGCCTTTGGCGGATAATTAAAGTTATATCTCTTTTAAATACAGGAAGTTGAGTCATTTTATTGATTTTACTCATTGATTTGAGTAATTTTGATTTGACATCATAATACCACCACTCAACCCTGTCAACAAGGCCTTCTATTGATAAGTATGGGCTCAAAAAAAGATTCTTGAGAAAACACACGAAAGATGTTTCAAGGTTTTTTCGCGATGTCTCAAAACAGCATTGTCAGTCCGAAACAGCCCAAAAATATCAAAAAAGATTCCTGAAAAATTAACAAACCCTATTCACGTTTTTAAATCACGACGGCATTCCTTGGAATAATAACAATGCCGAACACGCTATTAAACATTTCGCCATTTATAGACGAATGATGGCGGCTTGCGGCAAATATACAGAGTCTGGTTTAAAGCAATATCTTGTGCTGTTGAGTATTTACCAAACCTGCAAATATCGAGGAATTGCCTTTTTAAAGTTTCTAAACTCCGGAAGCAAGAGATCGCCTTTATCCTGATATCAAAAGGATAGTCTTTCCCCTAAGGATTTTTTTCATCTCGTTTTTCTTTTGATTAGGAAGAAAGGGAAGCCTGAGGGTTTTCTTGAGGAGAAGCTGCAGATCCTGCCTGCGGGCCTTCGGAATGTTTAGAACTTTTCGGTTTAAACCCGGCCCGTTTCAACATTTCGATATCTTCGGCCACTCCGCTGCCCGGAGTCGTCAGATAACCGCCTGTGATCACGCCGTTGGCTCCTCCGCGGAGCGCCATTTCCTGATAATAATTTCCCAAATTCACCTCGCGCCCGCCTGCCAGTTTGATATTGGCCTTGGGATGAATGAAGCGGAACACGGCAATGGTCTTGACCATTTCAAGCGGATCCGGCTCGGGCACGTTCGCAAGCGGCGTTCCGGGCCGCGGATTTAAAATATTCATCGGAAGGCAGTGCGGCGCGTAGGGTTTCAATTCAAACGCCAGCTTCACGCGGTCTTCGCGGCTTTCGCCCATTCCGAGTATCCCGCCGGAACAAATTTCCATATCCCCTTCCTGAAGCAAACGGAGCGTCTCAAGCCGCTTGTCGTAAGTATGAGTCGTGACGATCTTCGGATAAAACTCCCGCGAACTCTGAAGGTTGCTGTTGAAACGCCGGACGCCTGTTTTTTTTAACCGCGCAACGCGCTCCGGAGTCAAAAATCCCAGAGAACCGTCCAGGTTGAGCGAGGTCTCGGCCTTAAGGCGGCGGTAGATTTCAAGCACGTCTTCAAATTCTTTATCGCTCAACTCGCCGCCGCTGGTCACAATGCAAAAATTTTTCGTCCCCTTTTTCTCAAACTCCCTGGCCGCTTTAACGACTTCCTCCGGAGGCATAAGCTGATAACGGTTGACGCGGGTGTCGAATCGGACAGACTGAGAACAAAAGCCGCAGTCCTCGCCGCAAAGGTAACTCTTGGCATTAATGAGCGAGCAAAGCCCGGGCTCCTCGGAATTAAAATGAAAAGTGATTTCGCGCGCCGCGTTAAGCAGGGCTTCTAAATCGGGAGACTCTTCAATCTCAATCAGCCGCATCGCTTCTTGAAAATCGACCTCGCCGCCCTCAAGCACTTTCCGTTTTAACGCCTCAATAAACTCTTTCATTCAATACATTCTTCCTTTAAGCGCGGCGGCCAGTTTACTTAACCGAATTCGGATTGATGCGGACGGTTTTGCCGTTCTTCCAAACCACAAGCGGCCGGCCGGTTTTTTTATGCCGTTCTACGACCTGGCGCACCGCCTTTTTCAAAGCGGCTTCGGCTTTGTCTTCTATAGACATCCTTTTTTTCATACTTACCGCACAGTCCTTTGTATCATGTCGAATAACTTTTGATCAAAAACTTCAAGGTGGCCATTTCGCCGTTTAGCAATCAAAATGGGCTTCGTTTTAGAATTATCAAATAGTACCCAACGATCAAGAAGCGATTCGTAAATTTCAAAAAAGTTGCGCACCCCTCGGAGAAAGCGCCTCCGGACATCTTCAGCGGGAACATGATGGCCGCCTTCGGTCAAGCGGTCTTTGATCCGGCCAATCGCCAATTCCGGGCTTGGGATCCAAAGAAAAAACAGGTGCAAGGCGTAACCTTTTGTTTTTAATTCTTTAGACAGATTCGCATAAGATTTCCCGGACAGCGTGGTTTCAAAGGCAAAATCAACGCCTCTTTCGGCGTACTCTCGAATCTGCTGGAGGACAAGTTTTCCGGCCTTGAGAGCGGCAGCCCGCGGCTGGAACGGAGCCAGTCCCTGCGCTATTAAATCTGCGTTCACAAAATTAGGGCACTTCACATAATCCGGGAGAAACAATCTTGCAAATGTCGTTTTTCCGGATCCATTCGGCCCTGCAATAACATAAACATTCTTTTTTGACACAACAAAACCTCGACTCAATAAATTCTTTCATCCTTCGAGAATGTTCCCTGGAACCGCTTCCACCACGACGCCTTTTTGCTTGAAAATTTTTTCCGCCTTTTCAATATTTTCGGCCTTGCCCTCCAGCTCGATCGTGGCCTCGCCGGCCTCTGCGGTAATTTTCGCGCGGCGGATATTCAAAAGGAGATCAAGCTCCTTGGCGACCAAAAACATCACGGGCTCTTTAATGAGTTTTTGCGGAAAATAAAGTTTAAAGGATTTTTTAGCCAAGTTAAATCCCCCCTGCAATGGCGGGAACAATGGAGATTTCATCGCCGTCTTTAAGAGAAGTTTCTTCCTTTTCCAGAAAACGGATGTCTTCCTCGTTCAAATAAATATTCACAAAGCGCCGGATCTTGCCCGTCTCGTCACAGATGCGGTCCTTAATGCCGGGATAATTCTTTTCGAGTTGAGCAATCAAGCCCTTGACATTCTCGGCCTCGACCTTGACCTCAGGCTGGCCGGTCAGTTTTTGAAGCGGGGTTGGCACTCTTACTTTGATGGTCATGATTGATCGATCTCCTTTTTGATTTATTAAGTCCAATTACGTTGTCATTCCCGCTTAAAACCGTGCAGGAATGACAAAAAGGTGACAAACCTCACCGTCCAGCAGCAACGGGATTTTTTTTCATAACTTTATCTTCAAAAGCGGCGAGGTTCGCTTCGATTTCCGCAGCCTGCCCTACGGAATCCTGAATCGCTTCCTGAGTTTTAAGGCCGCTGCCCGTAATCGCCAAGACAATGGATTCCTCTTTCGGAAGCTTTCCTTCCCGGATCAATTTTTTTGCCGCAGCCACCGTGACTCCACCCGCGGTTTCGGTAAAAATCCCTTCCGTCCGCGCAAGCAGTTTGATCCCTTCGCGTATTTCCTCGTCACTCACAATCCCCGCCGAGCCGCCCGAGGCCTGCACCACGTCCTTAGCATAATAACCGTCCGCGGGATTGCCGATCGCCAGGGACTTGGCAATCGTCGAAGGCTTGACGGGCCTGATCACTTCGGCCCCGGTTTGAATCGCTGTGGAAATCGGGGAGCACCCTTCCGGCTGCGCGCAGTGGATTTTCGTTTCCACTTTGCTTTCGAGGAGTCCAAGTTTCTCGAATTCCTTTAAAGCCTTCCAAATTTTTGTGATCAAAGAACCGCTCGCCGCCGGCGCCACAATGTGCTGGGGCGCGCGCCAGCCGAGCTGTTCGGCGATTTCAAATCCGAACGTCTTCGATCCTTCCGCGTAGTACGCGCGCAGATTGATATTCACAAATCCCCAGCGGTACTTGGCCGCGATTTCCGCGCAGAGCCGGTTGACGTCATCATAATTTCCATTGACGGCGATGAGATTGGGCAGATAAACCAGCGTGCCGATAATCTTCGCCTTTTCCAGATTGGCGGGAATAAAAATGTAGCGTTTGAATCCGGCCCAGGCCGCGTTGGCCGCCACGGAATTGGCAAGATTTCCTGTCGAGGCGCAGGCCACGGTATCAAAACCAAGCTCACGGGCGCGGGAAAGCGCCACGGCCACCACGCGGTCCTTAAACGACCACGTGGGATGGCAGACCGAATCATCTTTAACATAAAGTTCCCGGACGCCGAGCTCGCGGGCCAGGATATCGGCCTTCACAAGCGGGGTGAATCCGGAATAAAATCCTGCGCTCGGATTGCCGTCGATCGGCAGGAGTTCGCGGTAACGCCACAAACTCTTCGGCCCCTTGATGATTTTTTCTCGGGTCAGGATTTTTTTTATGCCGTCGTAGTCGTACACCGCTTCTAACGATCCGAAGCAGTATTCGCAAACATAGAGCGCTTGTTTGGGATATTCGCGCCCGCACTCCCGGCAGCGAAGGCCTTTAAGATAACTCATTTTCTCCACCAAATCTTTCGAGAGGGCGTAGGAATACCAGAAATCAGATGATCAGCAAAAAATTGGCGCAGAGGCTTCCATTGAATCTGTGATTTTAAAGCTGTTCCTCTGATCTTCTGATTTTCCGATACTCTGCTTTACGCCTTAAAAGCATCATCCATACTCAGATAACGCTCGCCCGTATCCGGAAAAATCGCGACAACGGTTTTGCCCGGCCCTAACTCTTTGGCCACTTGAAGGGCGGCCCAGCACGCGGCTCCCGTGGAAACGCCGCCGAGAATTCCTTCCTTTGAAGCCAGTTTGAGTGAAGTCTGCCAGGCGTCCTGATCCTCCACCAGAATCACTTGATCCAGGATGTTGCGATTCAAAACTTCCGGGACAAAACCTGCGCCGATGCCCTGGATTTTATGCTTGCCTGGATTTCCTCCGGAAAGCACGGCAGAATTTTTGGGCTCGAGGGCGATAATTTTGATCTTCGGATTTTTCTTCTTAAACACTTCCCCGCAGCCTGTCACGGTCCCGCCGGTCCCGACGCCGGAAATAAAGGCGTCCAGTTTTCCGTCCAAGGCGTCCCAAATTTCTTCGGCCGTGGTCTCGCGGTGGATTTTGGGATTGGCCGGATTGGCAAACTGCTGAGGCATAAAACTATTTTTATTCTGCGCCGTGATTTCTTTCGCCTTGGCGATCGCGCCTTTCATCCCGTCCGCGCCCGGGGTGAGGACCAGTTCCGCGCCGAAACGTTTTAAAAGGTGGCGGCGCTCGACCGACATGGTGTCGGGCATCGTCAGGATAAGCCGGTAGCCTTTGACCGCGCAAACAAGCGCAAGGCCGATGCCTGTGTTGCCCGAGGTAGGCTCTACGATCACAGTCTCTTTATGGATCAGTCCTTTTTCTTCCGCGTCGCGAATCATCGAAAGGCAGATGCGGTCCTTCACGCTGCCGCCGGGGCTGAAGGATTCCAGCTTCCCGTAGACGGCCGCCATCGTGCGGTCCGCCAATTTGTTGAGCTTCACAAGCGGGGTATTGCAGATCAAATCCAGGGCTGTCTCCGCAACCAAAGGTTTTGTGTGTGATTTCGTTTGAGCGAATGCCGTCATAAAATTCCTCCTGTGTTAGATACTTTCCAGTGTCGTCATTCCCGCGAAGGCGGGAATCCGGTCATTTAACTCAACCCCCGGATCCCCGATTAAATCATTCGGAGATGACAATGCAGCGCTAAATATCCATTGAAATATCCGAATCTTTTTCTTTTTGATCTTTATCCTTAATCGTAGGCTGAACCTCTTTAAAAAAAGTGTGAAGGCCGCATTCTTTTTTTGATTTTCCGGCCCAGCGCCCCGAACGCTCGTCGTCGCCCGCCTGAATCGGGCGGGTGCAAGGCCAGCAGCCGATGCTTAAATAACCCTTTTCAAAAAGCGGGTGCTGGGGGATGTTGTGTTCTTTCAAATACCACCAGGCGTCGCGCGAAGTAAAATTGGCGAGAGGGCTTATTTTATAAAGCCCGCCTTCGTATTCTTCCACAATGCGAATGGATTTGCGGAAGTCCGTCTGATGCCGGCGGATCCCGCTCATCCAGGCGCCGTAATTTTTCAGCGCGGCATCCATCGGCTCGACTTTGTTGAGATAGCAGCACGCGTCCGGATCTTTTTCGTAAGGAACGCCGGCGTGCTTAACGACCAGCTCATTTTTCTTTGCAGGGTCGGCCCGAAGTTCGATCACCTTTTTGAGGCCGAAAAGCTTGGCGAGATCTTCTTTATATTTTAAGGTTTCCGGGAAATGGTATCCCGTTTCGAGAAAAAGAACCGGGATATGGGGATCCGCGCGGCTGACGAGATGAAGCAAGACTCCGCTTTCAGGGCCAAAGGACGAAGTCATCGCGAGGCGGCCGGAAAATTCGCGCGCGGCCCAAGCGACGATTTCTTGGGGCTTCCTGGCTTCAAACTCTATATTCAATTTTTCCAAATCCAATTTAGAAGTCAACACAATCTACCTTTGTCATTCCGGGTGACCCCGGACTTGATCCGGGGGAGACCCGGAATCCAGAAGATAAAATCCTAGATTCCGGCTCGTGCTTCGCTTGGCCGGAATGACAATATAAATAATGGTTCGTTAAGATTTGACTTTTACCAGCTGCAAATATCCCAGCTTTTCGATTCTTTGAATAATTTTTTCTACGCAATTTTCGGCGGTCTCGCTCACGGTATTACAAGTCACTTCCGGATGAAGGGGTTCCTCATACGGATCATTGACGCCTGTAAACCCCTGAATCTCGCCCGCGCGCGCTTTTTTATAAAGCCCTTTGACGTCGCGCTTTTCACATTCCTCGAGCGGCGTTTTCACGTAGACTTCGATAAAATTTTCAATCCTTTGCCTGACTTCATCCCTGATTTTCCGGTAAGGAGAGATTGCGGAAGCAATTGCGATTATACCGTTTCTGGTCAAAAGATGGCAGACAAAACCGATCCTGCGGATATTGATATCCCTGTCCTCTTTTGAAAATCCAAGACCTTTGCTGAGGTGCGTCCTGACTACGTCGCCGTCAAGCAGCTCGACTTTTAAATTCCATTTCCGCAATTTGCGTTCCAGCATCCGGGCAAGGGTCGACTTGCCTGAACTGGGCAGGCCCGTAAACCAGACCGTAACGCCTTTGAGAAGGTGAGCTTGAGACGGATCCAAAAAAATCTCCTCGCGAAGATAAATGACTAACCCCTTACGGCCAAGCTAGTTACAGCAAGCTTTGCCGGAGAACGCTCACTATACAACCAATTTTCCAAGGTGTCAACGCTCCGAGGCCTAATGTCAACGCAATTTAGAAATGTCCTATTCTTGGCAAAGTAGAAATGTCCGGTTTTGTGGTTTCATGGTTTAAAGGCTTGAGCCTGCAGCAAGGGCCAATGTCTCCTTGCGAGCTCGCAGA
>JAHFHG010000019.1 GCA_023247035.1 Candidatus Omnitrophota bacterium | reverse complement strand
CGAGCCCCATCTTTTGCGTGAAGTATTATTTTGGTTTGGGTTTGGAGGTCAATTTTTCTAAGTCGGCGTTCATGAGGTTTCTATTATCTCCAGGAAGGATACGAATCTCAAGAAAATATTGTGAATCTCGCATTACAGCCACTTTCTCCGGCTCGTTCATATTCACTACATCATTCCAAAATACTCCTCCACCCGCTCCCACTTCCGCCGCTTCACTCCCATCTCCCAAACATAAACGTAATTCGTAGGCTCGTAATCTTCTTGCCGCCTCTCTCGCTCCCAATACCGCCCTCCAAAAAAATCAATAATGAATCGCAGGATTTTCGAAATAGAACTTCTTCTTCCTTATCAGCTCCTGAATCATATCCCGATCCGCGGGCGGGAAAAGAAAAGAGAGCAGGCCTTCCGGTTTGACCCAGCGGAAATCAGAACAATCTTTTTTGACGGGAACTCCGGAAAGCCACGCGCAGAGATAAAAATGGAGGCTCAGTTTTTTCGACGGATAAGAATGAATCACGTTTCTTAGAAACCTGCGCGGCCGGATCAAAATTCCGAGCTCTTCCTCGACTTCGCGGATCAAACATTCTTCGATGGACTCCAATTCTTCTTTCTTGCCTCCGGGAAATTCCCAGTAGCCCCCTAAATGGCCTCCGGGCTTGCGGCGGGCGATCAGGATTTCGCCCTTTCTTTCGATAATCGCGCAGCCGACCTCGATACAAATCGCGTCTTTCTTCTTCTCCATAGAAATAAACTAAAAATATCCGGTTGGTTTCCTCGAAGGCGGCGGGGATCTCGATCCTCCGACATTCGCCTTTAAAAATTGATGCGAGCGCTTTATGTTTCCTTGATCGCGCCGTCAATCCTTACGTCAGGGGCGCCCATTGTAACGGTCGCGCGGACTGCAATCAACCTTATTGCTTTCTTTTGCGAACTTGAGCGCGGGCAGGGTCATGAAATAATAATAAAATGATTTGCTTGCACTGGGAGCCCTGTCTTCTATAATTAATTTTTATGACCGCGGCCGCGACCTCTTACACCAGTCATCGTATTCCCGAAAAAGCAGCGGAGCTCGTCGCTCAAAGCGCTCTGAACAAGCTCGGCGCTTCCAAGGCCGCAGCCGCGATTTTCTTTGCCTCTTCGGAGTACCGCCGCCACTACGCCAAGATCGGCAAGATGATCAAAGACATAACCGGCACGGAAAACGTCATCGGATCCAGCGCGGCCGGAATTCTTACCGAAGAAATCGAGATCGAACGCCGGCGCGGCCTGAGCCTTATGTTGATCCACCCGGATCAAATGGAGGCCGCCTCGTTTATGGTCAAGAATCTTCAGGAAAGCAATTTCAGGGCCGGGGAAAAAGCCGGGGCGATCACGCGCTCAAGCGTCTCTCCCAATCTTCTGCTCCTTTTCCCGGATCCTTTCAGCTTCCAAAGCCACCTCTTCTTCGACGGCTTTGAAAATGTCTGCGGCTACGTCCCGATGGTGGGCGGGGCGGCGGCGGAAAACGGGAAGGAGGAAAAAACCTATCAAATTCACGGCGAAGACGCTTCCTTCGATTCGGTCGTGGGGCTTTCCCTCACTGGCGACTTCCGTTTTGAAACGGGCATCACCCGCTCCTGCCAGCCTTTCGGCGATTCCTTCCGGGTCACGCGCGCCGAGGGAAATATGATTTACGAAATGGACGGCCGCCCGGCCTACGATATCCTGCTCGAATCCATTTCGCACATTCAGTTTGATCATCCGGATGAAATCTTTCAGCGGGTTTTTCTCGGCACTCCGATGAAAAGTTTTCAGACGGATTTTAAAAAATCGGATTATTTCATCCGCAACATTATGGGCGTGAATGCCAAAAAAGGAATGGTCGCTTGTGTGGGGCCCGTGGAAGAGGGCGACTTTGTCACCTTTACGGTGAAGGATTCCAGCTTGGCGCGCCAGGATCTTCAAAAGATGCTGGATGAACTCAAACAGAGAATTTATCCTCACGAGCCGAGCCTGGGCTTTTATTTCAACTGCGCCGCGCGGGGCCAGGCTCTTTACGGCGAACCCAGCCAGGATATTGCGCTCATTACCCGGCGATTTCCAAGCGTCCCGATTCTCGGCCTCTTTTCCTACGGGGAAATCGCGCCGATCGACCACGTCAATCACCTTCATCATCATTCGGGCGTATTGGTTCTGATTGTGAAGGTTTGACGAGTTTTCGCTTTGTTGTCATCCCCGCAAAGCGGGGAGCCCGTCATTGACCCAAAATACTGGATTTTCGCTTCCGCGGGAATGACAGCTAAAATAAATACCGCAAATACAGTCTCGCCACGACTCATCAATCGTCCGCAGCATCGCGCGCTCATTGACTTTTCCAACGGTCTCTTTATAATGCCTTTTTATGCCTACGGATTCTTATTTTTATCACTATTTATTCATCGGTGTTTTTGTCCTGTTTGCTCTCGTTTTTCCGCTGCTTCCCATTCTGCTTGCGAAAGTCGTCGCGCCTAAAAAACCCTCGCCCACCAAAAACGCTACCTACGAATGCGGCCTTGAGGCGGAAGGCGATCCGTGGATCCAATTCCGAATTCAATATTATATCTATGCCCTGATTTTCGTGATTTTCGATGTGGAAACCATTTTCATTTATCCGTGGGCGGTTTCGTTCAAATCGCTGGGGCTTTTTGCCTTTGTCGAAATGATTCTCTTCATTGCCATTCTAAGCGTGGGCCTCGTCTACGCCTGGCGCAAAAAAGTGCTGCAGTGGGAGTAATCTAAGATGGCCTTTACAGAAAATCTTTCGAGTGTGGACGGCGGGTTGAAAAGCGAATTAGGCAAAAAGGGAATCGTCGTCGCCACGCTTAATGAGCTTTACAACTGGGGGCGGCGTTCTTCCATTTGGCCGATGCAGTTCGGGCTGGCCTGCTGCGCCATTGAAATGATCGCCACCGCTTGCGCGCGCTACGACATCGCCCGCTTCGGCGCGGAACTTTTCCGGCCCTCCCCCCGCCAATCGGATTTAATGATCGTCGCGGGAACGGTGACCAAAAAAATGGCCCCTCAAGTGGTGCGCCTTTACAATCAAATGGCGGAACCCAAGTACGTGATCACCATGGGCGCTTGTTCGATTGCGGGCGGCCCTTTTATCGACGGCTACAATGTGCTGCGCGGCATCGACCGTTATATCCCTATTGATGTTCATCTGCCGGGCTGCCCGCCGCGGCCCGAGGCCCTTCTTTACGGCCTGATGGAACTTCAGCGAAAAATTGACGGCCAGACGATCGAAAAAACCGAGTGGTACCAAAAAGGCCTCAAGCGGGAATATCCGGTCCCGGAATGCGGCCCGCACGGGCTGATCCCGAAATTTAATCCGGAAGTGTGGGCGCCGCGCGAAGTGGACCACCGGAAAGAACGCTACGGCGAACCCGTTTTAATCGGTAAAAAAGATAAGGCGCCCAATCTGGACGCTCCTGTGGCTGCAAGACCTGCGGCGACGTCCGCTTCTTCCGCTTCCCAGCCTTCGGCTTCGTGAGTTTTATTGTGATGACTCCTGAAGAAATCAAAAACAAAATTCAAACGGCGCTGCCCGGGACAGCTTTAAAATGGGTCAGGGACACTCTTCTTATCGAAAATCCCCAGGACCTTCCCAAGGTCGCCAATTTTCTCAAAACCTCGGAGGAATTCAGGTTCGATTATCTTTCGTCCGTGACGGGCGCGGATTACCTTCAATATCTCGAGGCGGTCTATCATCTTTATTCGATGGAAAAGAAAACTGGGCCGTTTGTCCTGCGCGCAAGAGTCGGCCGGGATCAAGCGCGGATTCCCTCTTTAGTTCCCCTTTATCGCGGCGCGGAATATCAAGAGCGGGAGGCTTACGATACTTACGGGATTATCTTTGAAAATCATCCGGATCTCCGGCGCATTTTTATGTGGGAAGGTTTCGAAGGCTTCCCGATGCGCAAGGATTACGTGCAGGAGGATTCGGAGATCCTGGAAGCGTCCGACATTGAGTGGCTTGAAAAACATCAAGTGCAAGTTCCGGAAGGGATGAAAAAACGAGCCGAGGAACTGAAAAAACAAGGCAGACGCGCCGTCGCCGAGCGGCCGGGCCAGCCGGAGCCGCAATAATATGGAAAAAATATTTTCCGCGCGCGATCCCAGCGCACTGAATACGGAGACCCTTGAAATTAATTTTGGGCCGCAGCATCCCTCAACTCACGGCGTCTTCCGGATGAACATCGTCTGCGACGGCGAAACGGTCGTCTCGCTCAAGCCCGTGATGGGCTACCTGCATCGGAATCACGAGCAGATTGCGGAAAATATGTCTTACGCGGCTTCCATGCCCTACACGGACCGGCTGGATTATTTCAATTCGATGTCGAATAATTTCGGCTACTCGCTGGCCGTGGAAAAACTTGCCAATATTGAAGTGCCGGAGCGGGCCCAGTATATCCGCGTCATTATGGCCGAGCTGACAAGGCTCGTGAATCACGTTTCGGTGATCGGCTTCCTCTTGAATGATCTCGGCGCGTTCTTCACGCCGGTGCTGTACGCCTTCCGCGAGCGGGAAAAAATTCTGGACATTTTCGAGGAGGTCTCGGGCGCGCGGATGATGTGCAACTATTTCCGTTTCGGAGGCGTCAAATACGAGATCCAGCCGCACATTCTCCAGCGGATTAAAGAGATCGTCAAAAAATTCCCCAAATTTCTTGAAGAGTTCGAAGCGCTGCTTTCCAAAAATGAAATCTTATGTATGCGCTGCCAAAACGTGGGCGTGCTGCCCAAAGAGCTGGCCGTCAGCGCGAGTATAACCGGCCCCATGCTCCGGGCGTCCGGCGTCGATTACGATATCCGCAAAGTCGACAAGTATTCCATTTACGGGCGCTTTAAATTCCGGATTCCGCTGGGCGAAAAAGGCGACGTTTACGACCGCTATTACGTCCGGATCCTGGAAATGCACGAAAGCTTGAAGATTCTCGATCAGGCCTTAAAAGACATTCCTGCAACCGGAGAACTCGTGAGCAAAAAAATGGCCCCCTTTCTGAAATCGCCGCGCAATTTCAAGCCGCCGGTGGGAGAGGCCTACGGCCGGGTGGAAGCCCCTAAAGGAGAGCTCGGATTTTACGTCGTCAGCGACGGGACCCCGCAGCCGTGGCGTTATCACGTGCGCGCGCCCTCGTTCATTAATCTCACGATTCTTGAAGATATGTGCCTCGGCCACAAAATCGCCGACGTCATTGTGATTTTAGGCTCGGTCGACATTGTTTTAGGAGAGGTGGACCACTAAGATGATTTTCGGATCCGGGGTCTTGCGGAGCATGTTGATCACCCTGAAAAATTTCTTCACCTCTTATTTCAAGGGGCCGGAAGAAGGCGGAATTTTTACCGTCGAATATCCTGAAACGCGGCTGCCCGAAAAGGAGCGCTTCCGGAATTTTCCGTTCCTGGTTTACGACCGCAATCCCGAAAATCTGCGCTGCGTAGCCTGCGACATCTGCGCCAAGGAGTGCCCTCCGAAATGTATTTATATCGTGCGCGAGTTCGATAAGGAAGGAAGGCCCCTCAAGCGGCCGGCTGTTTTCGACATTGACTTTACGGTCTGTATGAACTGCGGAATCTGCGAGGAGGCATGCCCTTTCGACGCCATTTATATGGATCATGAATTCGAGATCGCAGGGCCGGAGCGGCAGAGCCGCCTTCTTTATCATAAGGACGATTTGCTCAAATCGAACGAGTATTTTCACAAAATCCGCCCGACGGACGCGACGGCTATCGATCAGCAGCGCCGGGAAGCGGAAGAGAAGAAAAAAGCGGCTGCTGAGGCGGCGGCAAAAGCAAAACAGCCGGATTAGACTCCGAATTGCTGACGTTTCGGAAATCAATGGATACGCGTTTCCCCTCTGAGAAAGCGTATCCATTCGATTCTGAAAGTTCAGTAGGTATGAAAACAGAAAAAATTTTCTCAATGCAAACACTCGATCAAATTTTCATCATTGCAAAAAAGATCATTCTCGGTGTCACGGGCCATTTCCTGCCTGACTGGGCGTGCCTTTTAACGTCGATCCTGATCAGTATCAGCGCGATTGCCGTGCTGGGGCCTTTTACGATGATGTACCTGACGCTCCTCGAGCGCAAGGTCATCGGCCGGATGCAAAACCGCATCGGCCCCAACCGCGTCGGCAAATGGGGGCTGCTTCAGCCGTTTGCGGACGGCATTAAAATGCTCACCAAGGAAGATATTGTCCCCCTCGAGGCCGATAAGGTGATTCATTTTTTGGCTCCGCTCTTCATCGTCATGCCCGCCCTTCTGGTATTCGCTGTGATTCCGTTCGGCCGGAATATGACGGCTGTGGATCTTAACGTCGGCCTGCTTTTTTTTATCGCAGTTTCCTCCACAACAACGATCGCCATTTTTATGGCAAGCTGGAGCTCGCGCAACAAGTTTTCCCTTCTCGGCGGAATGCGCTCCGCCGCCCAGATGATTTCTTATGAAATCCCGATGGTCCTTTCCGTCGTGCCCGTCATTATGATGGCCGGCAGCCTTTCGACAAACTCGATTGTCGAGGCCCAAAGCAGGTGGCACGGCCTCAAATGGTTCGTCTTCACGCCCTGGGGTTTTCTCGGTTTTATCATCTTCTTTCTTTGCGCCGTCGCCGAATGCAATCGCTCGCCCTTTGATTTGCCTGAAGGCGAATCCGAAATCGTAGCGGGATTTCACACCGAATACAGCGGGATGAAGTTCGCGCTCTTTTATATGGCGGAATTCATGAATTCGTTTACCCTTTCAGGCCTGGCCGTCACTCTTTTCCTGGGCGGCTGGCAGGGGCCTTTTCTGCCTTCGTGGATTTGGTTTTTCCTGAAAACTTACGCCCTTATTTTTGTGATGATCTGGTTCCGGGGCACGCTTCCCCGAGTCCGGGTGGATCAATTAATGGGATTGGCGTGGAAATTCTTGCTTCCGTTGACGCTTGCAAATCTCTTGGTCACGGGATTTTGGTATTTTACAAGCCGCCCCGTGCGAATCGCCGGGTCTATGGTTTTGCTCGCGCTTGCCTTTTGGATTTTAACAAAACTGAATCGTGACGTTGTCCCGGAGAAAAGGGTTTATCATTTTGCGGAATAGCACACGTTTGTCATTCCGGCTTTTCCGCCGATTATTGGCGGACGCGGGAATGACAACCTTGGTGAAAAATCGGGGGTGGTTACCTTGCATAATCTAATCTCAATTGCAGCTTACGTTTTAATGGGAATAAGTCTAATTGCCGGAGTTGCAACAGTCACCCTTCCGAATATTTTTCATGCGACGCTTTCTCTGGTCGCCGCCCTTTTAGGCATTGCGGGAATTTATTTGATCCTTCACGCCGAATTCTTAGCCGTTATTCAAGTGCTGCTTTACGTCGGTGCGGTCGTCACGCTCATTATTTTTGCCATTATGCTGACGGAAGGGATCAGCAATAAGACGATTGCCCAGCGCAACAAGTTAGGGCCTGCGGCCGTGGGCGGGGCCGTTGTCTTTCTTGCCGCGCTTTGGGGCGTGATCCGCTCGACGCCCTGGCCGATTCAGGGCGGGACTTCCGAGAATAGTTACGCCACTCTTGCGAGTTTGGCAGGATCCCTTCTGGGAGATTATATTTTCCCCTTCGAAGTGATCTCCGTCATTCTTATCGCCGTTTTAATCGGGGCCATTGTCATTGCCAAAAAGGATTCTGTATGATGCCCGTTCCCCTTCAGCATTTTTTGTTTTTTGCCGCGGCACTTTTCGTCATCGGAGTCTACGGCGCCCTCGTCCGGCGGAATATTATCGGGATCCTGCTTTCCATTGAGCTGATTGTCAATGCCGTGAATGTCAACCTCGTGGCTTTTTCGAGGAGCACTTCTCTTGCGCCGGAAACCGGCCAGATTTTTGCGCTTTTTATTATCGCAATGGCCGCCGCGGCCGTCGCCGTGGGACTGGCCATTGTCCTGGCGCTTTTCCGCATTCGAAAAACGATCTTCACCGATCAAATCGACCTTTTGAAAGGGTAATCGTATGATTGAATATACGCCGCTGATTCCCCTGCTTCCGCTCGCAGCGTTTACGATCAATATACTTTTCGGCCGGTACGTGCGCCGCGCCGCTTCCTGGATTTCGATCCTGGCAAGCGCGGGCGCCTGCGTCCTTTCTTATCCGGCTATTCTTGCGGTCGCGCAGGGCGGGCATTTTCTTAAAAGTTGGCACTGGCTGACGCTTGGGAATTATAAACTTCAGTTCGGTTATCTTCTGGATCCCCTTTCCGCAACGCTTCTGTTTGTCGTCACGCTCGTGGGAACGCTCATTCAAATTTATTCCGTCGGTTATATGCACGAGGACCCGCGCTTCAGCAGGTTCTTTGCTTACCTTTCCCTTTTCATGAGCGCGATGCTCACGCTGGTCATCTCAAATAACTACATTCAATTTTTTATGGCGTGGGAAGTGATGGGGCTCTGCTCCTACCTTTTGATCGGATTCTGGTTTGAAAAAGATTCCGCGGCGAATGCTGCGCGAAAAGCTTTCCTGACGACGCGCGTCGGGGACGTGGGATTTTTTCTCGGGATCTTAACTTTATTTGTTGCGGCGGGGACGCTTAATTTTGCGGATTTGGAATCCATCCAACCCGGCCCGGCCGTCCTGGCCGCGGCGCTCCTTATTTTCTGCGGCACGATCGGAAAATCCGCCCAATTCCCGCTTCACGTCTGGCTTCCCGATGCCATGGAAGGCCCCACGCCGGTCAGCGCGCTCATCCACGCCGCGACAATGGTGGCCGCCGGCGTGTTTCTTGTCGCACGCTCTTTCGTTCTCTTCGCCCGCTTTCCTTTATGTATGGGAATGATCACGATCATTGGAACGATCACCGCCTTTATGGCCGCTTTTATCGCCCTGAGCGCGACGGACATTAAAAAGGTCCTGGCTTATTCCACGATTTCCCAGCTCGGATTTATGGTCACGGCCCTCGGCCTCGGAGGCCTTAGCGCCGGCGCTTTTCATTTGATGACGCACGCCTTTTTCAAGGCCCTGCTTTTCCTGGGAGCGGGCAGCGTAATCCACGGGACAGGCACTCAAGATATCCGGCAAATGGGCGGGCTCTTCAAAAAAATGAAACACACGGGCGCTACTTTTCTGATCGCGGCGCTCGCGATCGCAGGAGTTCCTCCGCTCTCCGGTTTTTGGTCCAAGGATGAAATCCTTGTCACGGCCTTTAATTCCGGAAACTTTTTGGTCTACGGGATCCTGACCTTCACGGCTTTTATGACTTCCTTTTATATGTTCCGCCTCGTGTTCCTGACTTTTTTCGGGACGCCCCGCGATTCGCACGTTCACGCCCACGAATCCCCTGCGGTCATGACCGGCCCGCTTTGGATCCTTGCGCTAGGCTCGATCGCCGTCGGGCTTCCGGGCTCTCCGTGGATGCACCACTGGTTCCAAAATTTTATTCACGGCCGCGCGGCCGCGGAGGGAGCTCATCACGCAGAAGAAACGCTCAACTTGACCGTGATGGGCGCGTCCATTGCTGCCGGGCTGGCCGGAATCCTTTTAGCGGCGTGGATGTACCTTGGAAAGCAAAAACGTTCGGAGTGGATCCTCCAAAAGTTCCGCCCTCTCTACGAACTCTCGGCGAACAAATTCTGGTTTGACGAAATTTACGCCGCCTGGATCGTGCGCCCCTTCCAAACGTTCGCGCAGTTTCTTTTTGATTTCGACCAGCGCGTGATCGACGGGGCCGTCAACCAAACCGGCTTCGCCACGCTTTTCGCAAGCCGCATTCAGATGGGGTTTGATAAATACATTATCGACGGCGGGGTGAATTTTATGGGTCTGTTCACGCAATTTTTCAGCCGCGCGCTCCGGCGAATCCAGACCGGCTTCATTCAGCACTACTTGTTATTCGTATTCTTAAGTATTCTTCTTTTCATCTTTATTGAGCTAAGGCAATAATTTTGGGTTTGGAAGATTTTTTCTTTGTCATTCGCTGAATGTTTTTATCAGGAATCCAGTATCTGGATTCCTCTGTGAAATCGCAGAGTGATTTCCAGAACTTTAGCCCCGGAAACGCTTCGCATTTCTCGGGGCCGCTTTTCCGCCGATTATTGGCGGACGCGGGAATGACAACACCTTAAAAGGAGTTGGAAAATATGACTGCACATCTTTTATCGTTGATTATTTTTACCCCGCTCCTCGGAGCGCTCCTCATCCTTCTGATCCCGAAATCCCAGGAATCCCTGATCAAACAAATTGCGCTTCTGGCCACGGGGATTGTTTTTCTTTTGGCCCTTCTGACGTTCCAAACGTTCAATCCGGGCCAGGCGGATTTCCAGCTCATCGAAAAGGCTGTGTGGATCCCCCAGTTCAACGTGCATTATTTTGTGGGGATGGACGGGATCAGCTTTCCGATGATCCTCCTAACCGCCCTGATTTCGCTCCTCGCCTGCCTCGGCTCTTTCGGCATTCAGGAACGACAGAAGGAATATTATTTCCTCTACCTCCTTCTGGAAACCGGGATGATGGGCACTTTTCTCGCGCTGGACTTGTTCCTCTTTTATGTTTTTTGGGAAGTGGTTTTAGTCCCGATGTATTTCCTGATTGGGATTTGGGGCGGGCCGCGAAGAGAATACGCGGCGATCAAATTTTTCCTTTACACTCTTGCCGGCAGTTTGCTGATGCTCTTAGGGATCCTGGCGCTTTATTTCAATTCCAATCCCCACACCTTTGACTGGACTGAGCTGGTAAAAAATTCTTTCGCCCTGGGTTTCCAAAAAATGGTTTTCCTGGCCTTCTTTTTTGGATTCGCGATCAAGGTGCCGGTTTTTCCTTTTCATACCTGGCTGCCCGACGCTCACGTCGAAGCGCCGACGCCGATCAGCGTGATCCTGGCCGGCGTCCTGCTGAAAATGGGAACTTACGGCTTTATGCGTTTCAGCTATCCCCTTTTTCCCGAGGCGTCGGTTTGGTTCCGGCCTTTTTTTGCGCTCCTTGCGGTGATCGGGATTGTCTACGGCGGATTTGTGGCCCTGGCGCAAACCGATTTTAAAAAAATGGTGGCCTACTCAAGCGTCAGCCATATGGGATTTGTTTTGCTCGGCCTTGCGGCCTTGACACAGAACGGATGGAACGGCGCGCTTCTTCAAATGTTCAACCACGGAACCATCACCGGCGGCCTGTTCTTGCTGGTGGGCGTTCTCTACGACCGCGCGCACACCCGGGATATGAACGCCTTCGGCGGCCTGAGCGCTCAAATGCCGGTCTATTCCGGGATTCTGATCTTTTTTTCTCTCGCCTCGCTCGGGCTGCCGGGCTTGAGCGGATTTATCAGCGAGTTTCTCGTCCTGCTTGGCGGCTACCAATATCATAAAACCACGACGGCCCTTGCCTGCCTCGGCATTATTCTGGCCGCGGCTTATCTTTTGTTAATGATCCGGCGCGTGCTGCTCGGCCCCTTGAACAAAAAATGGCAGTCGCTTCCCGAAATCAATACAAGGGAAATTTTCACCCTCGTGCCTTTGATGATCTTGATTCTCGCGATCGGCATTTATCCTAAAGCCATTCTTCATTATATGACTCCCGCGCTCGAGGCCCTGCTTTTGAAAGTGGGGGGGACGCTGTCGTGAAGAAATTTTTTTGTCATTCCGGACGGCCGAAGGCCGAGCCGGAATCCAGGTCATTACAAGAACTTAGGGATTCCTGCTTTCGCAGGAATGACAATAAATAAGGAACGGTCCAGCAAAATGAATGTCGCGGAAAGCCTAAGGTTTTTTATCCCTGAAATTTTTCTTTTAACCGGCGCTTTTGCCGCGGTCTTCGTCGATCTTTTCAGTAAAAATAAAAAAGCGGCCGGCGTTTTGAGCCTGCTGGTTCTTATCGGGACGGCCTGCTTGTCGAAACATCCCGAAGGTTCCAACTTCCTGTTCTTCGGCCTCTTTCTTTTGGATTCATGGACCCATTTCTTCCGCCTCCTGGCCTTGGGAATAGTCGGCGTCACCATTCTTTCCTCGCTGGCCTATAAAGCCCTTCCCTCGAATGACGAAGGCGAGTTTTATTCGCTTTTTCTTTTTATGGCCTTCGGGCTTATTTTGATGGCCGCCTCCACGAACCTGCTGATGATCTTCCTCAGCATTGAATTTGTTTCCCTGCTTTCTTATCTCCTGACCGGCTTTCTTAAAAAGGATTCCCGGGCCAAAGAGGCCGCGATCAAATACCTCCTTTTCGGAAGCCTGGCCTCCGGCGTGATGCTCTACGGGATGTCGCTCCTGTATGGGGCCACGGGCTCGCTTGAACTTTCCGCGATTCAGGCCGGCATTTCGCATTCCTCTTTTAATACGCTCTCTTTGATTGCGCTCCTGTTTTTTATCACAGGGCTGGGATTTAAAATTTCAGCCGCGCCGTTTCACTTCTGGGCCCCGGACGTTTACGAGGCCGCCCCGACTTCAGTCACCGCCTTCCTCACCGTGGGGCCGAAAGCTCTCGGATTCGCGGTGATGATAAGGGTCCTTTCAGTCGGATTTCCCTGGCTTGCCTGGAAGTGGAAGCCTCTGTTCGCGCTTCTTTCCATTTTGACGATGACGATCGGAAATGTGACGGCGATTTCGCAGAACAACATTAAACGTTTGCTGGCTTACTCGAGTATTGCGCAGGCAGGTTATATCCTGATGGGCATCGCAGCGGCCAACGAAACCGGCCTGAAAGGCGTGCTTATCTACCTCATGGCTTACGCCTTCACTAACTTAGGCGCCTTTACGGCCGTGATCATCGCCTCAAATCATTTTGGAAACGACGAGCTTGAGTCTTATGCCGGGCTTGCGAAGCGCTCACCGTTTCTCGCGGCGAGCCTCACTCTCTTTTTACTTTCGCTGGCGGGGCTTCCTCCGACGGCCGGATTTATAGGAAAATTTTACGTGTTCTCAAGCGCGATCCAGGAAAAACTTTTCGCACTCGCCGTGATCGCAGCCGTGAACAGCGCGGTTGCAGCCTTCTATTATTTCAAAATCGTCCGGATAATGTACCTTGTTCCTGAAACGGACAGATCCCCGATTGCCCACCCTTTTCCCCTGAAACTTGCTCTCGTTTTAATGCTCACTGGTGTTCTTTTAATGGGTCTCATTCCCTCCCCCTTTATCGCCTTCGTCAAGGGCATATTCTCCTAGCCAGCTTTCTTGTGTTATATTCTGTACATGATGATCAACGGCGAGCGTTTTAATAAATGGGCGAGCCTTGTGGAAGATGCCTTGGATGAAAAAGACGAATTGCTCGCCCTGCGGGTTGAGGAAGCCAAAAGGAATTTCAAGAAAACAGGCGGAATAAAATTTGAGCCGTAAAGCAATTCTTCTCAACCTTGGCGACAGACGGCAAATCTACCGGTAGTTCTTTGCCGTGACACTATGCCGCACGGCCGATGACCAGGCCGGCGAGATATTGCCGGACTTCGCTTCGGAGCCTTTCGCTGACCATTGAAAGATCAATGACTTTTCCTTCAAAACCTTTAACGTCCTCATTGACAAAAAGAAGGGCTGTGGCAACAACGCCGATTTCGTTCTCGATATAGCGAAAGAGATAAATATCCTTCCTGAGTGCCGTGGCCTGGAGTAGATTCGGATCGAATCCCGGCTTCCCCTTTGAAACATGAATCAGCTTTCCGAACCATTGCCTCGCTAAAATTTCCGCAAAAGGAGCATTGGTGATTTCAATTCGTTGAAGCCCCAACTGTGCTTGCAGTTTTTCCAAGCGTTCTCGTCTTTCGGGGTCGACTTCGCTTTCGGCGTTATAAAAAACGAATGAGACATTCTTTTGACGCAACGCTACTTTTTCATAATCCTGTTCAAACTGCTCATCTGTTAAAGCTGCGACATCGGCTAAATCAACAAAAATGGTGAAGCGGCCAGTGAGATTTTCTAAGATGCTGCGAATTTTAAGATGAGGGGTTCCCTTGCGCAATTCGGAACGTCTCACAGCTTCACCTTCAGCACTCAGGCCGATTTCCCTCCGATAAGCTTGAAGAAAAGCGTTCCCCGCAATAGAAGATAAACTTCCTATTTCTTGATAGAGATTTGCCAATTCACTATTTTTATTTTGATCATAAACTTCCTGCGCAGACAAACCTTCTGATGCCGGAAAGTCATCACGATACCAGACATTTGCTAAATCAATTCGCAAGACTTCAAAAGTGTTCTCATCCGCCACTAAATTCCCTGCGTGTGGATCGCCGATAATTAAGTTTGCCTTATGGGATGCGGCGACCGCTATTCCAGCCCGTTCTCCAATTTTCGTTTGAGCTTCTTCATTGAGTAATCTTGGATTTAAAAAATGATCCAAATCTTGACCGCCAAAAACAGAAACAAATAAAGCCTGATAGCCTTCTCCTAAAGCATTCAATAAATCCAAAGGAGCTACGCCTAAATCATCTTCCATTTTCCGATAATCTGAATACGTATTAAGCTCAACGAGTTCAAAAAGGCCTTCAGCAGCGCCGCGGCGCAGGGTAGCTTGTGCGGCATCGAATCCGACTCTTGTGTTCCCACGCATAACAGGCTTATTCTCAGCCACGGATTGATATAAATCAGGTTGCGTGTTTGGCAAGTAAACACGCAAAACTTGAGGAACAACTCTCATCCCATCCGATGTTCTTACCCGCAAAGCTCTGAAGTAGTTTTCCAAGACCCTCTGTCGGTCAAAAGCAACTCCTTTTGTATAACCAGCTTGGCCATTGAGAGTTGTGCGGAATCCTTTGCTGATGTCTTCACTTGCCATTGTTCTGATTTTTCCTTCCTTGCTTGGTAAATTACCCCATCCTTCTTCAGGGGCAGCGCTCCTAACTTCTGAACGAGAAGGCAATTTGAAAAGGTCATGAACCCAATCTTTTTCTTCGCGCGGACCTTCTTCTTCCAATAAGCCGCCTTGTTCTTCTTCATCTTGCTCAGGAGTCCATTCTCGATAAACCAAGTCATAATTAATTCCACCGTCTTGAGAAACATAATCTAAAAAGCCATATTGATCGGCATCATCTCCCACATCAAGATCGTGTTCGGAATATTTTATATAAGGAATATTTTCAAACCCGCGCGTGCCTGTAAGGTGTTCCTCAAAGGCATCAAAAGTGTTTTTGCCAAGATAGCGAATGAAAATTTCTTGGAGGACTTGTTGAATCGCCTCTAAACGGTTCTCTTTTCCAAAAAGGTTATCCTCAAACAAACGAGCGGATTCTTTCTTTGCTTTGGCCTCTGGCAAGATAGCGCGAAGCAAAACCATAAGATTTCTATAAAATTCGTTTTGATTTGGGGTGGTTATCAAAGTTTCTTTTATCTGTTCAAGGGTTTGTGTTTGATCAAAATGCTGAAATCTTTCGATGAGAACGCGTTGGCCGCCAACATTTAAAGATACGTCTTGATCCAGAATGAATTCCTTGAAAATTTCTCTTAAGGAAGCGATGCTTGCTTGCCCCTGCACAGGGGTTTGCGCGAGGTCTCTGATCAAATTAAAAACAGTCCCGTCTGTAACCGCCTTATCACGCAATAAAATTTCAAGATAATTGCTAACTAAAAAATCAGGATCGGCATTATCCATGACATTTAAAAAAACATTCCATTGAGAAATGGAATTTATACCTTTCGTGTATTCCCGTAGAGCTTTTTGATGGCCAGCGAGGACTCTTTTCCTTTCCTCTTCATTTCTCAAATGAAGAAAGTTTCCTGAAGGCAAATTCCAGTTTGGTTTATTCAAAAGGTAGTGATACAGCTCATATCGGCTTCGATACAATAACAATCCTTGGATCAAGGCTAATTTGGAATAGGCATTTTCATTAAAGGCAGAGGCCTCTTTTAAGGCATTAAAGTCAGGAGTTATCACCGCTGCAAGAAGCTCGGCGAGTTTGATTTTGTAAAGAATTGGCTCAAAATCACCATTTTGATACATAATGTCCTTCCCTAGATGCAAAGCGATTTCCTTTTCTGTCTTTGTCACGACAGACTCCGAATATTCCGGGCTTTGAATAATACGAACCGTCACATCATTTTCTTGTGCCAACATCCTGGCAAGATCAACAGCTTTACGAGGCATTGCTGAAAGGGTTTTATCCACAAAATCAGCAAGAGGCTCTTCTTTGCCTCTCTGTTTTTCTATTTGAATGAAATCTTGAACAATGACCGCCTCTTTTTCCCTTGCTGCTAATTGTTCTGCCATTTCATCCAGAGATTTAGGTTTTTCCTTCATGGGAAGATTTAGAATCCACTGACTTTTAGGAATTTGTACGAGGTACACACGATTATAGGAATACTTCGGAGCAGGGCCTTGCGATAAGACCACGCTTTCAGAGAGCGTGACCTCACGGAGCCAACCTCGGCTCAAAAGGTCTTTGATAATTTTTCCTTCATTAGCAGGATGGTTGGTATATATGGACTGATCTACAGGAATTACAGCACCTTCCATTCCGGCATCTTCCGCGAGCCTTTGTGCCGTTTCAAGGAGCGCCAATACGCCTTTTTCCTTATTCATTCCAATATCACCTTCAGAAAGATTGATGCCTGGTAATGTAAGAACAGACCAGCCTTTTTCGCTCGTCTTTTGGGCGTGTCCATTAATATGCGCCTTTGTTAATTGCGCTTGGCTTACGCCTAAAATTCTTCCTGTAGCGTCCTTGATTCCCAGTTTTCCAAAATGATATCGGGTATCTGCTACTTGCCTGTCTCTTTCAAGCCAAGTACAAACACCGGTCATCATAAAACTCATAAGATGTAAGAGATCATCAAAAAATCCAATCCGATATTCCGTTCCAGATTCTCGCTCATGTCGCTTGTAGCGCGGAAGATCCTTTTGAATAGCTTCAATGTCTTTACTAAAAATCGTAATCAGTTCAGAGGCTAAACGATCCGCAAGGATAAGCCTTTTTCTATCTTCGTCCGATTGATTTCCAATAGCGGCTAAAATATCTTGATACGCTCGATCCAGAGCCGCTGACAAAATTTGAGGGTAAGAAGCGTCTTCAATGTCTTGAGCTTTAAGATCCGCCAAAACTTTGGCTCTGGTTCTATTTAAGAAATCTTGCATGAAAGAACTATTGCGCAAGTCTTCAACAGAGACGTTGGCCATTTTATTTCTGAGAAGAGAAGAAACTCTCAGTGTTTTTTCTTCATCTGTAAGACTTCCATCCGCAAGAACTTTAACAAGTTGGGCTAAGGTTGGGAGAATATCTTTCGGATTTTTCAAGCGCGTGAACTGAAAACGATCAAGTCTAGTTGCTTTTAGGAGGGCGTCGAATGGTTCTCCACGAATCGGAGCAATTTTTTCTCGGATCATTTTTCTCAGTTTATCAGCATAATCAACCTTCCATGTGTCTTGTAGAAATGATGCCCAGCGAGATAGCCAGTCGTAAAGTTCTTGATCTCCCGTTGGAATCGTTTTCAAATCTTCCACGCTTCGTCCTTCTCCGCTTAAAACATATTGAACAATCGCTTGCTTCCTTTCCGTGCTGGTAATCTTTGCGTATTCTTCCGGCGTTGCCATAAGGTCAACAATGGCTTCAAGGTTATGTTCCGGCGTTTCAGCATAACTCTGAAGGTTAGAGTGAAGGGTTTGTCTTTTCGTTGCGGCTTCCGGGTCATTTAAAGGCGGCTCATACTCCATATATCCTTCTGTTCCTCTCATCGCGTATAAAGTTCTCACGGAAGGGTCGACTTCATCTTTCCAATTGTTTTCGCGGCTTTTGAGAACCTTTCGGATTTTTCCATACATTCCGACATAATCATGTGTGGCTAAATTAGCTATCGGAACGTAACGGGCTACCAAAGCAAGTTCCCCAGCATCAGAAATATTATATTTCCTTTTAAATTCTTCGCTCAAACCGGAAAAGTTTCCCCAAACAATATTTCCTAATTCGCGATCCACATCAGCTTTAAACTCTTGAATCGCTTCGTCGTCATTCTCATGTTGAATGAAGTAATTAAATAGTTCTAGATTTAAAACCTTAAAGCCAGCTTGATGGTATTTATCGACACGCTCGGAAAATCGCTGCCAATCAGCTTCAGTCCAGTTTTGAAAATTCATCTCAGCCAAAAGGTCGAGAACACCCGCTACTTCTTGTGGAGCAAGCCGTTTTCTTTTTTCAGCAATGTGAAGTATCAATTTATAAAAGTGGGCATCCTGTCGAGCGTTTATAATTTTTCGGACAGTTTCAAGATGTCCGCCCACAATTGATTTAGGCTCCCCCAACATACGCATAATTCGGGTTAAAGCATTATTGAAGTTTAGGACTTTTGGTAATTGCTGATAATGGCGGATAGGCGTTCCCAATCGAGAAACAGAATCTAAAATCAAAGGTAAATTGCTATGTGTTACAGAAAGGAAAGAAGACATGGCATCATATTCTTGCTTCACTCGTTCTTCATCTATAGGTTTCCAAATTTGATTAATATAACCGGTTAGACTTTTAATAAATTGCTGCTCCAAAGTTATTCTCGTCGCTTCTGGTTCTTCGGCTATTTCTCTAGAGATTCTATAAAACAATTGCAATCCCGATTTATTTACCTCGTTGGACACCAGCTCCTCAATTGGGGTTCCATTTAAAGAGCCGATGAATTTAAAAATTAGTTCTACAAGATGCGCTCGCCCCTTATCTGATGTTGATGTTGTGGCATGAAGAGTCATTAAGAGCCTTTCAAGCCACTTAGCTAAGACCTCTTGTTTTTGTCCGTTATCAGCAGCGTCAAATTCTGCTTGAATCATTTGCTGAATGAAATTTTTTCCATCTTTAAGATAACCAACAATGGCAGCGATATTTTTAGGACTCTCATACAATCGAGGATTTGCTTGTCTAAAAGCCATCAAAATTCTTTCTAAAGTTTCTTCGGTCATTCCATGACGGTTTTGAAGCAGATACACGAAATTATCATCACTGAAAACTTCAGGATGATTCGCTTCAACGAAGCGAGATAGTGCGGTTAAAGCCGCTTCTTGAACGTCATGCATCGCATATCGCTGCTCATAATGTGTATAGGAACCCGCCTCACGTTTAACATGGGTTATGTTATCAATGATACGCCGGAAGTTTTCAGTCGTGGCTAAGGCTGGATTGGCAGCGACAAAATGTCCAATAATTCTAACTTGTCTGATTGTCCGGGGAACGCTGTAGTCCGCTGAGTCTTTTTGAAAAAGAGACTGCATAACCTCTTCTCGCGCGAGCTTCGGATTAGCTTTTAGAAATGAAGGCATAGCTTCTATCGCTTTAGAGAGGGCAAGATTTTTCGAGATAAGACCAAAATTTATTTCACTTGCAAAGTCTGTACTCACTTTAACAAAAGCAGGGAGCGCAATTAGCGCTGCGGCTTTATAATCCCTATTCTTACTTCCAAAGTCTGAAAAAATTGCCCCAAAATTTTCCTGTGTAGCTAACGCGGGTTGTTGGTTCAACATTGCCGCTATGATAGTGAAAGCAGCCTCCGCCAAGCTGGGTTGCACCGTAACGATTGCTAAAACTCTATTTAAGTTCTTTTGATTTGCTAATTCTGCATTGGCTCGAATAAAAGCTTCGATTGTTTTTAATGTAGCGGCCTGAACAGGTTCGTATCTGAAGGAACGGAATAATTGCTCTAAACTTCTTGGCGTCGCATATTGGGAATTGGCTTGTGCAAAATAAGCGAGCACATCAAGAGCCTTTTCATATTGAGCCCCTTTCCGTTGTCTGTCTTCATCTGCTATCCAATATTTATACGGTGTAGGCCCGCTTTCACGAAGGCGTCGATCTTGCTGAATATAGCGATTACTCCAAAACTCTCTTTTAGACTTTTGGTATCTCCACCAATCCCAAGTAATCCGGCGTATTAAGACCCGCCACCATGGAATGTGCAGTTTTTTAAACGCAAATTTAAAATTGGAAGCATTAAATGCCGCAGGATTCGCTTGCTTGAAATAGTCTATGACTTTCAAATGCAATTCTTTTTCTTCACTAAGATAGAATCTTTCCCGAAATATTTCCCTTAAGAAGAAATCAAAATTTTTTTCGGTAAACGCCTCAGGCGCAATACCGATGAGGACCTGCAACGTCTGTTCAACTTCAGCGATAGTTTCTCGACGGCGGTATGAGTCCTTTTTACTGACTATTTTTAGCAAAGCTTTCAAATTAGACGCATTTGCGTATTGGTTATTTGCTTTAAAGAAAATGGACATCGCCGCAAAAATTCCTGAAAAGGAATGCGAATATCTATCCATTCCTTTCTTAATTTTCCGCAAAACGTAGTCTAGGTTTTTTGGGCTAAAGGCATTGGGATTTAGTTGAAGAAAAAGATCGAGTGTTTCTGCGCCTTTCCGAATAACTTCATAAAAATAGCGTTCTTGAACATGCGCAATAATCCTTTGCTCATGTGCAAACTCGATTTGATAAATAAGAATTTCCAATAAGGAGTGCAATTCAGATTCGGTAGCCTTATTTGGCTCTTGTTGTATCTGCGTTTTTATTCTTTCGATTCTGTCATACAAATCGTCTGTTCGATAATAGGGCGCTTGGGCTCTAACTTCAGACCGCGCCCGCTGAAAAGTGACAACACTTTCAGCCGCAGCCTGAAGGACTCCTGCAAATGCAATTTTTGATACTAGCCTTAAAGCAAAATTTTGCCTTGCCCCCTGTAAAGGTGAAGTGATGATATTTTTTTGTTCAGGGTTAGAGCGCGATTTTCTAAAACTCTCTGCTTTTACACTTGAAGGTTTGGGACGAGAATCCGGTTTCTCTAAACCGGTTTGAATTTTTAGATGAAGGCTGGGCGTTTCTAAATCTCTATTTGTTTCTACAATGGAGTTTATAATTCCGAGTTCCGCGTAAACTGGCATTTCACCGTCAATTCGCGCTTGATTGAATGTTGTCATATTACGAGATGCTCTTGCTAGATTTAAGGGAACCTCAAATGGATAAGAACCAACGGACATCAAACGTTTGTAGTAGGCCTGATGCTTTTCGCTTATAGAAGTAATTCGAGGCATGAGAATTTGATAGGACAAATGCTTTTGCTCAAAAAGAGTTTTGATGTCATCTTTGTGAAATCCTCCAAAAACTAAAACTGAAATATTCTCGCCTCTCTTTTTTAAAAATTCTTCTAAGCGACCCGCGATAGCGCTATCTCTGCTTTTAGCCAGCTCATAAAAATTCAACGCGCCACTGATATGACGTTCCCAATATTTTGAAAGGACAATATCTTTTTTTGTTGTCAAGGCAATGAATTGAGCCAGTTCTTCAGTTTTGAAATTTTGTAAAATCTCTTTCACAGCCTCATATTCTTTTGTTGTTAGCTCTATCTCAGCCAGTCTTTTAAGAAGTTGCAAATTTTTGTAGTACGTGAAAATTTGGCGATCCCTTTTTCTCTTCAGCATCAGATCGGCATAGCCATTTTCCATTTTTCCGATTTCTATAAATAAAAATTTCGGATCAATTCGTTTCGTTTTTTCAGCCTCTCCTTGATTGCTCGAATTTTGGGCAGACAAAAAAAGTGTAATATTTGAATAACGCGTTTGAAATTCTGGCAAAGCGATCCGTTGGACCAGAAGCGTTTTTAACCTTTTCATATAGTCGAGAAGCTCTAATTGATTATTATCTAATCGTTCTTTTATTCGCATCCAATCCTTGATACTCGCGGGGAAATATTGATTTGCTAATTTAAAAATCTCATTTTGGAGAGCAGATAAATCTTTTTTGATTTCCTCTTGATGTTGCGCCGTCTTACGATACTGTTTAATATTCCGAAGATGCTGCTCGAAACTGTCGGCGCCAATCAGGTTAAAATCATTCGTTCGATTGATATGTGCGTATTCAGCTCCGCCGATACGAAGTCTATCCATCAAGAAATAAGACACTTTTTCACGAACCGTTCGATCTTTAATAAAACCAAAATATTTATCCGTGGGAACCGGACCTTCGTAGCCTTCTTCGTAAACTGTGTTCACTCCGTAACGCTCTACCAGGTAATGGATGATCTTCGCGATGTTCTCCTGCGCTTCAAGGGAGTCATGGGCGTCCTGGATATAAACAATAGTTTTATCTGCTGTCCCTTGAAACGACTCTTCAATTTTCCCAATTTCTTCTGGAATCGAAATCTGCGGAGAGGTTATCAGGGTTTGCGGAATTGATAGAACAGGAGCCGCATACGAAAGGCTATTGCAAAGTGTTAAAGAAACGGACAGAAAGATTGCCGTGAGTTTTCGCAAAGACCTGCGGCAGGGTTTAAGCGGAATCATTTTTTATTTTACTTACGGCGCTCCCCTCGGATAAGAAGTTAAAAAAGAATACCCGATTAGGGGTCACTGCTGCAAACCAAGGGGAGAGGGATGGGCTTTTATGTTCTAAAAAGAGCGGAAATGCTAAAAAGAACTGGAATCAAGTCCCGGCGTCCCAGGAGGAGAGGTAGCGCTTCTGCTCGGCCGTAAGGGAGTCAATAGAAACGTTCATACTGGCCAGTTTGAGGCGGGCGATCTGTTTGTCGATTTCGACGGGGACTTTGTAGACGCGCTTCTCGAGCATTCTCCCGGATTTAGCTATGAATTCCGCGCACAGGGCCTGATTGGCGAAGGACATATCCATCACGGAGGCAGGGTGGCCTTCGGCGGAAGCAAGGTTCACAAGGCGGCCTTCCGCCAAAAGATAAATCCGGCGGCGGTTTTTTAAAGTAAATTCCTCGACGAAATCGCGGGCCTGTTTTCTTTGGCGGCTGAGTTTTTTCAAGGCCGGAATGTCGATCTCGGCATTGAAATGCCCTGAATTGGCGACAATGGCGCCGTCCTTCATCTTTTGAAAATGCTCTCCCCGAATCACGTTTAAATTTCCGGTCACGGTCACAAAAATATCTCCCTTGGAAGCCGCCTCTTTCATGGACACCACTTCAAAGCCTTCCATCAGAGCTTCCAGGGCACGCAAAGGATCGGTCTCGGTAACGATCACGTGAGCGCCCATTCCCCGCGCGCGGCTCGCAAGGCCCCGGCCGCACCATCCGAAACCGGAGACGACGAAAACCGATCCCGATAAAAGAATGTTGGTGGCGCGAAGGATGCCGTCAATCGTAGACTGGCCCGTCCCGTAGCGGTTGTCGAAAAAATGTTTGGTGTCCGCGTCATTGACGGCAATAATCGGGTACTTGAGCATTCCCTTTTCTTCAAGGCTCCTCAGTCGGATCACTCCCGTTGTTGTTTCCTCCGTCCCCCCGACGATTCCATTCATCAGATGAGTCATCTTCCCGTGCAGTTCGGAAACAAGGTCCGCCCCGTCGTCCATCGTAAGATTCGGCTCGTGTTCTAACGCCAGCCGGAGGTGGGAATAATAAGTTTTCCGGTCCTCCCCTTTTTTCGCAAAGGTTTGGATTCCGTAATCTTTGACAAGAGAGGCCGCCGTATCGTCCTGAGTGGAAAGAGGATTGGAAGCACAAAGAACAACTTCCGCGCCTCCGGCCTTTAACGTCCTGGCCAAATTGGCGGTTTCCGTAGTCACGTGAAGGCAGGCTGAGATCCGCAATCCTTTAAGCGGCTTTTGTTTTTCGAAACGTTTGCGGATCTGGGCCAGGACAGGCATCATCCTGTCCGCCCAGAGGATTTTTTTATTCCCCTGAGGCGCTAGCGAGACGTTCTTGATATCGGATTTCATCTTCATTGTTTTTTTTCCTGTTCGCGTGATTGGAACCCTCTTTGATTTTGAATTCGCGTTTGATGGCTGAAACGCCGTCCAGTTTTTCCCACGTGAAGCCTTCTTCATTTCTTCCGAAATGGCCGTAGGCCGCCGTGAGCCGGTAAATAGGGCGTTTCAAATTCAAACGCTTGATGATCCCGTGGGGCGTAAAATCAAAAACTTTTCTGATCGCGCGGACAATAGCTTCGTCCGAGAAAAGGCTTGTCTTAAACGTATTGACCATAATGGAAACCGGCTCCGCAACGCCGATCGCGTAGGCAACCTGAAGCTCGCAGCGTTTTGCAATGCCGGCGGCGACGAGATTTTTCGCGACGTAGCGCGCAAAATAGGAAGCGGAACGGTCGACTTTGGAAGGGTCCTTGCCGCTGAAGGCCCCCCCGCCGTGGGCGCCAACGCCGCCGTAAGTGTCGACAATAATTTTTCTTCCCGTCAGCCCCGTGTCTCCGTGCGGACCTCCGATTTCAAAACGGCCTGTAGGATTAATGAAAAATTTGGTTTGCGCGTCCATTAATTTTGCGGGGATAATCTGATGAATGACCTTTTTGGTCAAATCTTTTTCGATCGCTTTGAGGGTGACGTCGCCGTCGTGCTGGGCGCTCAGCACAACCGCCTCAATCCGGATCGGAGTTCCGTTGTCGTATTCCACGGTCACCTGGCTTTTTCCGTCCGGGCGGAGATAAGGAAGCTCCCCTTTTTTTCTCACCTCAGCAAGGCGGCGGACAAGCCGGTGCGCAAGGAGAATCGGCAGAGGCATATATTCCGGGGTCTCGCCGGTTGCGTAACCGAACATCATTCCCTGATCGCCCGCCCCTCCTTTATCCACGCCCATTGCAATATCCGGCGACTGCTGCTGGATCGAAGTCCAAATGCCGCAGGTTTTGTAATCAAATCCATACTCCGCGCTCGTGTAGCCGATCTCGCGGATCACGCCGCGCGCGAGCTGAGGAATATCGACATACGCGTTGCTGGTGATCTCCCCCGCAATGACGACGCTTCCGGTAGTCACCAAACATTCGCAGGCGACGCGCGAGGACGGATCTTCGCTGATTAAAGCGTCCAAGATCGCGTCCGAAATTTGATCGCAAAGTTTATCGGGATGGCCCTCTGTGACGGATTCAGAAGTGAAAAGATGCCGGTCGGTTCTCATAAATCATTCTTCCTTTCAAGTTTTGATTTGCGGATCATCGATCAAGATGAATTCCTTATTTCATGGATTAAGGCGGGACTGAGTTTCTCTGAATAGAACGTTTGCTTTTTCGTAAGAGGCAGGATCGCCAATGTCAAGCCACAATCCTTTTAAGGATACCGCGTAGAGCTGATCTATTTCCACAAGCCAGCGCATATAATGCCCCGGCTGGTCGGGATTATGGCCGCTTGATAAATATCTGTCAAGTAGTTCAAGCGACTCGGCAGGCAGCCAATAAAGGCCGCAGGAAGCAAGCGTAGTCACCGGGTTTTCAGGCTTTTCATAAAACTCCACCACGCGGCCCTTCGAATCAAGACGCACGAGGCCGTACTGGCGCGCGAGGCGCTTGTCGCCCACGTCGAAAACGGCGATCCCGCTGTGAGGCCGCCGGCCGGCCGATAAGTTAATGAATTCGGGCAAATTAAAATCAAAAAGATTGTCGCCGGCAATCACCAGGAGATCATCGCGAATAATTTTTTTCTGATTCAAGACAAATTGCAAATCCCCGATGGCCCCAAGACGGTTTTCGTTGGTCGTGGTTTGATCATCGACGACTTCAATCCCCCAACAAGGGTAACGGGCTTTTTTTGACCACTGTTCAAAATGGCCGGCAAAGCGGTGATTCGTAACAATAAAAACCCGGTCGACTTCTTTGATTTCCTGCACGCGGTCCAGGATCCATTCCAAAATCGGCCGCCCGGCGATGGGAAGCAAAGGTTTGGGTTTGTCTTGGGTTAAAGGATAAAGGCGCGTGGCGTATCCGGCGCAAAGCAAAATGACTTTCATGAAATTAAGATATCCTTTTCCCTTTCAGCAAAGATATATTTGGAATCCGTGCCGGATCCACGCCCCTTAAAAGGGCGAGCTCATAGCTGACCCAGTCTCCCAGGTAAATGAAATAAAACAGGCGCGCCAAAAGCGACCGGCCTTGGGAATAAATTTCAAGGACCCTGGCTCCGGATTTTTTCACAAGCTGCTTTGCCTGCTGAATTTTTTTTTCCAAGAGCGGACCCTCACCGAGGTCCCGGAAAAACACCGCCAGGATTTTCTGCGCGGGCGGCTTGGATAAACAATACCCTTCAATCTCATTGTGGAACATTTCCGGAATCAAATGCCGCGCGGTCAAAACTTTTGCGTTTTCCGCGAATTGCGCCTGCCAGCGCATTAAAACCGGTTCGCAGAAATCCGTGAGACCGTAAAAACGGACAACGTATCGGGACATGAGCCTCGCCAATTGACGGGGTTTCTTCCCCCAATCACGCCGGAGCGCGCCGAGGACCTCCCGGCAGTCTTGGGGTGAAAATTTCAGCCAGCCCCATTTTTCAAAAATCTGGATCAGCGAAAAAGTCAGGTAGCCGACCGCGCAACGGGGCGGGATTCCTCCAGGGAGCCGGATTTGGAGTCCGTTCCGGTTTCTCATTCTTTCCGCCAGCTTGCCGCCGGAAGTAATGCCTAAAACTTTCGCTTTTTTTTTGACGGCTTGATCAAAAACAAGGAGGGGCTCTTCGGTGTTTCCTGAATAACTTGAACAGATCACCAGAGTCTTTGGATCCACCCAAAAAGGAAGGCGCCAGGTCCGGTTTATCTCAAAAGGGATCGGGCACGTTCCGGCAAGCGCAATTTTAAGGATCTCTCCGCTGATGGCCGAGCCGCCCATCCCGCAAAAAAGGATCCTGGAGACTTGAGGGGGAGGATTGGTTTTTGAAAATTCACGCCCGATTGAAACCGCGTCCGGAATCTGCCGGTTTAAATGAACGAGGAAATCTTTCATTTTGCGGCGGGAAAATCCCGGGAAATGCGCCCGAGCTCTCCATCAATAAAATCTCTGACCTCAGATCCCGTGTGAAATTGCATCGCCTTTTGAGCGATGTCCCGGGCGGCCTTGAAACTGACCGCGCGGATGGCTTTTTTGACTTTCGGAAGGACGACGGGGCTGGTGCTGATCTCATCAATCTCAAGGCCGAGCAGCAAAACCGCCACCGCCGGGTCTCCGGACATTTCCCCGCAGCTTCCCACCCAGCGTTTGTGCCGGTGCCCGCTTTCCACCACGCGCTTGATAAGCTGCAGGATCGCAGGGTGCGTGGGTTCATAAAGGTAGGCGATCTTTTCATTGACCCGGTCGACGGCGAGGGCGTATTGGATAAGGTCATTGGTTCCGATCGAGAAAAAATTCACGTGCTGGGCGAGAATGTCGCTGATAATCGCGGCGGAGGGAATTTCAATCATCGCCCCCACTTCCATATTAGGATCGAAAGGGATTCCCGTTTTTTTAAGCTCCTGCCGGCACTCCTCCAAAATTGAATTGGCTTTGCGCAGTTCCTCTACATTGGAAATCATAGGGTACATCACTTTAAGATTCCCGTGAATACTGGCCCGCAGGATCGCGCGCAGCTGGGTCTTAAAAACATCCACCCGCGTGAGGCAAAAACGAATCGCCCGCCAGCCTAAAAAAGGATTCATTTCGTGAGGGACGTCCAGCGAAGAAAGAAACTTGTCGCCGCCAAGATCCAGGGTGCGGAGGATCACGGGGTGGGGCGCTATTTTTTCGGCGACCTGGAAATAGGCCCGGTACTGCTCTTCTTCCGTGGGCAGGTCGGTGCGGTTCATATAAAGGTATTCGGTCCGGTAGAGCCCGATTCCCTCCGCGCCGTGAGCAATGACCGAAGGGATTTCATCGTGAAATTCAATATTCGCGGCGAGGATGATCCGGTGCCGGTCCGTGGTCTCGGCCGGAAGATGCTGGAGTTTATCCAGTTCCGTATTAAGAGCAATGAAGCGTTTGGTCTCCTGCTTGTATTTCTCCAGCGTCTGTTCGTCAGGATTCACAATCAGAATCCCTTCATTGCCGTCGACGATCACCATGTCCGCATTTTTGACGCGCACCGTCACTCCGTCCATTCCGACAACGGCCGGAATCTCCAAAGACCGCCCGAGAATTGCCGTGTGGGAAGTCGGCCCCCCGATTTCCGTGACGAAGGCGAGCACCTTTTCTTTATCAATCATTGCAGTATCCGAAGGCGAGAGATCGTGCGCGATCACAATGCCCCCTTGATTGAGCTTCTCGAAAGCCCCCTCTTGACCGTACAAGTTGTTTAAAATGCGCCGTCCGATGTCACGGATGTCGGCGATGCGCTCTTTGAGATAATCGTCGTCAATCTGCGAAAATGCCTCAAAATAGCGCTGGATCACCGAAGAAAACGCGTGCTCGCAATTGACCTTTTTATTTTTGATGATCGCAATGACGTCTTCGATTAAGGTGCGGTCTTCGAGAATCATCAAATGGGCGTTGAAAATGTCCGAGCTCTCGCGGCCGATCTGCGTTGAAATTTTTTTTCGGATGCCCAGGATCTCGGCCCGGGTCCGCGTCAGCGCGTCCTCAAAGCGGGCCATCTCCTTCCAAACCTCTTCATCTGCGATAGGGTGAGGCGGAATATTGAATGAGACGTCGCTGTGGAGGACAAAGGCCTCGGCGATCGCAATGCCGGGCGAGACAGGGATTCCTTTAAGCTGTTCCATTTTTTCTATTCCCCGAAATTATTTCCGATCAGTTTCGAGATTTCTTCCATCGCCAGAGCGGCATCCTCGCCCGCCGCTCTCACGAGAATCGAGGTCCCGACTCCGGCGGCCAGCGTCATAATTCCCATAATCGATTTCCCGTTTACTTTTTGACGGCCTTTGAAGATTTCAATATCGCACTTGAAACGGTTCGCCGTCTGGACCAAAAGAGCCGCGGGCCGGGCGTGCAAGCCCAGTTTATTGGCAATGACAAACTTTTTTTCGTAAACTTTCTTTTTTGATGAATCCGGCATAATAACCTTTATTCAGTAACCAGAAGCCTGTAACCAGTTCCCAGAACGTTCCCGGGCTGCTGGACCCGTGTTACGGGTCTTCTATCCACTAAACCTTTGCCAGTTTGGACGTTTTAAAATAATGATCAAAAATTAATCTCGCAAGCCGTTCCGAATCGTGGCGGACCTGGCCGTCGATTTTCAGGATAGCGCCTTCAATAATGTCATAACCCTTTTCACGGATGTTTTCCAAATCCATCACAACAGGCATCGCCCCCTTTTCTTTATACTTTTCAATCATCTCCAAGGGAATGGATTCGGCATTGACAAAACAAGCGTCGACGACCCGCGGGTCGGTATGCTCCAGGAGGACCCGCAGGTGATCCCAGGCGGTAAAATGGTCCGTCTCGCCAGGCTGGGTCATGACATTCAGAATGTAGACCTTATAGGCATCGGATTTCAAAATCGCGTTGTAAATATCTTCAATTAAAAGATTCGGGAGGATGCTGGTGTAGAGGCTCCCCGGCCCAAAAATAATCAAATCCGCATTCTCAATGGCATCCAACGCCTCGGGACACGCGCGGCAATTGTCAGGTTTAAGGCGGATATTCCGCAGGGGCCTTTGAGCCTCCGTAATGTTTGTCTCTCCCTCGACAATCGTACCGTCCATAAATTCTCCCAGCAGCGTCACCTTTTCAAGTGTGGAAGGAATCACCCTTCCCCGGATCGCAAGGACCTTGCTGGATTCTGCGACCGCCTTTTCAAAATCACCGGTCACCTTGGATAAGGCCGTAATAAAAAGATTGCCGAAACTGTGCCCCTTCAGCCCTTCGCCCACCTCGAAACGATATTGGAAAAGATCCCGTATCAAAGGCCCTGCGTCCGCGAGCGCGACAAGGCAATTGCGAATGTCGCCGGGAGGCAGCATATCAAGCTCGGTCCGCAGCCGGCCCGAACTCCCGCCCGTATCCGTAACCGTCACGATCGCCGTGATGTTGCTAGTAAAAAGTTTGATGCCGGATAAAAGGGTGCTTAATCCCGTGCCGCCGCCGACCGCAACCACCCGCGGCCCGCGCAAAAGCCCATCGCTCTGTTTCTTTTGATAAACAATGTCGACCAGAGGATCGTCCCGGTGAGGCGGCATCAGGGCGCGGACAAAAATCCGGACGACATTTTTAATGGCCATATAGACTAGAAATATTCCGAAAATTAAAACCGCCATTGCCAGGGAAGCAAGAAGAAGGCTGGATTGGGAGATCGTCTTCACGGCCGAAAGGGCCACGCCGGTGATCAGCCCAAGGCCCAAGAGGCAGAGAGTGATCCAGCGTTTAATTCCGATTCCAGGATAAAACCATTTAAAGAATTGCATGGGGATCCTTATCCATCCTCAATGTTTTTTCTCTTCTTCCCGGCGGATCAATTCGTAAGCCTCTTCGGGCGTTTTGCAACGCCTTAAAAGCTCGCAAAAATAAGCGTCCCGGAGCAGGCGCGAAATCTGTGCGAGAGCCTTCAGGTGCGGGCCGGCCGTTTCCTTAGGAGCGACCAGCAGAAAGAAAATGTAAACCAGCTCGCCGTCCAAGGCCTCAAAATTAACGCCTTGCCGGCTGATCCCCAGCACGGCCACAAGTTCCTTGACGCGGTCCGTTTTACCGTGAGGAATGGCAATCCCCTGCCCGATTCCTGTGGAGCCCAGGTTCTCTCTTTCAATCAGCGCGCGGACAATACCTTTCTTGTCGCCGATGTCTTTGACCTCGCCGAGCGCCTCGACAAGCTCGACAAGGGCCTCCTCTTTTTCAACAGCCTGCATTCCGATTTTGACGCCACGTGGATCCAAAAATTCCGTAATCTTCATAACGCAAAACCTCCTAAAGGTCTCGTTCCTGCTGCGGCGAATCTATCCTTCTTGAATCTGCCCATAAGTTTCCCTCACTCTTGATTAAAATTAGGCTCCCTAAGCCAAGCCCGTGGCGGCCGGTCGGCTTTTCCAAAAAATATTCACCTGCTGCGCGGCGGATTGGAGACCTGCCCCGGCGCTTCGATCCGGATTTTTTTATTCGATTCCTCACTGCCGTGTTTATGATGATCCTTCAATTTTTCGCGGAATTTTTTAAGCTGTTTCTCGATCCGCAGGTACGCCTGATCCATCGAAACAAAAATATTGTCTTTGCTGCGGCCTTCCCCGTAAGCCCTGAAATTTTTAGCCGAAAGGGTGATCTCCGCAATGAAAAGGTATTTTTCTTTTTTCAAGATCACATGGGATTCGACCAGGCGCGGGGCATATTTTTCAAGCCCCGCAAGTTTTTCCTGGAGGTGCTGTTTCATCCCTTCCGTAACGGCCAAATTTCTTCCTGAAAAACGAATGTCCACAATACCGTCCTCCGTATTTATTTTAGCGCCGGTCTTTTATCTTAGACGAGCGTGAACTTATCCCCCAAATAAAGTTCCCGCGCTTTGGGGTCCGAAGCCAGAAACTTCGAGGTGCCCGAGACCTCAATTTTTCCTTCAGAGAGAAGGTAGGAGCGGTCCGTAATCGAAAGCGTTTCGCGGACGCTGTGATCGGTCAACAAAATGCTCAAGCCCTGGGATTTCAACTTTTGAAGGATTCTTTGGACTTCAAAAACTGCAATGGGATCCACGCCGCTGAAAGGTTCATCCAGCAAAATCAGCGAAGGGTTCGTCACCAGCGCCCGGGTAATTTCAAGCCGTCTGCGCTCCCCGCCTGAAAGCGTATAAGCCTTGTTTTTCGCAAGGTAAGCGATATCGAGCTCTTCAAGGAGCCGCTCAAGCCGTCTTTTCCGTTCCGCTTGCGGGATGTCGAGCGTTTCCAAAATGGCGGTCACGTTTTCTTCGACCGTAAGTTTTCTAAAAATGGAAGGCTCTTGGGAAAGATAGCCGATGCCGAGCCGTGCCCTTTGGTACATCGGAAGACCCGTAATGTCTTCGCCGCGGAAAAAAATCCGCCCGGAATCCGGCCGGATAACGCCAACGACCATATAAAAAGTGGTGGTCTTCCCGGCTCCGTTGGGGCCCAAAAGGCCCACGATTTCCCCGCGGGAAATATGGATGCTCACGCCGCCGACCACAGCGCGGCCTTTATAGGATTTCTTAAGCTGCTGCGTTTCCAGTAAATTCATTTAGAACAAATCCCCTGAGGGCGTTTCATCTTCAAAGTACAAAGCCTCCGTATCGCCGCCTAGAATAATTTTTCCTTCATCGGCCAGATAAATGACGCTGTCACTGTAGGTCTTGTTGCCGTCCGGATTCTCAATGACGACATTATGAAGGGCGACGATCTTGGCGACCTTGCGCGTGGCTTTATCGTAGTAGACATCCATGTGATCGGCCGAAAGCTTGCCGCGGGCATCTTCAGCGACCACATTTTTCCGGAAATAGGCGATGTTTTTCTCATAGTCCACCACAAGAGGCCCGTCACAAGTGATCACGGTCGGCGGAAGGGTCTTGTCATTAGGATCTTTAATGATGACGGTCACATTTTTCTTAAATTTGACCTTTTTGAGATTGGAATCCCCGATGGCGCCGGTGCCTTCCACATTAATATTGTCCTTTTTCACTTCGGCCTGAAGCTCGGTCTGCATTTTCCGCTTGGAAGGATGGATTTGGAGTTCCTCCGTCAGAAGGCGCGTCCCGTTTTCCGTGGTGGCAACGACATTTTTCTGGAGATTGACCTTGTTGGCCGTTTTGTCGTAATTGCCCCGGTCCGCCGTGATCGTCACGGGGGTTTCTTCCGCATAAGCCTTGGCGACCACGTTGATCAGATTCACGGTTTGAGCCAAAATATTCGCAGAGTCCCCTTCAATCTCAATTTCTTTTTCTCCGGAGGGAGTATACTTGGCAAACGAAAACGAATAAAGCTTGTGCACGGGCTCTTGGACGGAGGGATTTTTTGAGTCGTTTCGCTGCGCCTGCCTGCCCAGGAAAACCTGGAGCCAAATCAATCCGGCGTAACACATAATAAATAAAAGGCATCCTGTAAGGACACGTTTAATCATAAAGACTTAAAATCCTCTTTTCCTTAAAATTTCGCAACGGAATTTTTTACATCTGTAAAGGCGTATTGCAACACATCCTTACAAATTCGAAAAAGCGTGGGCTACACAAAACCCGCTTTCAGCAAATCCTGAACATCCAAAAGGCCGACGGCCCGGCCTTTTTCGTCCACAACAGGCAATTCATCGATCCTCTTTGATTTGAGAATGTGAATGGCCTCGGCGGCCAATTTATCTTTACGAATGGTCAAGGGCTTAAAAGTGGCCAGATCCTTTACGGGTTTATTTAAAATTTGCTCTCCATTCAGGCGCAAATGACGCCTCAAATCCCCGTCCGTAAAAATGCCCTCAAGTTTTCCTTTTTGATCCACCACCGTGCAGCTGCCTGCCCGCGCGGCGGTGATTGCCAAGAGCGCCTTGCGCACAGAAGTTTTTGAGGAAACAATCGGATTGGCTTTACCCTTCCGCATCAGGTCTTCCACTTTAAGGAGTTTTCTGCCCAGGCTGCCGCCCGGATGAAACATTGCAAAATCCTCTGTTTTGAATCCCTTCTTTTTCAAAAGGCAAAGGGCCAGCGCGTCTCCCATCGCAAGAGCCGCTGTCGTCGAAGCCGAAGGCGCCAGGTTAAGGGGGCACGCCTCGCGCCGGACGCCAAGGTCGAGCACCACATCCGCGTGCCGCGCCAGCGTCGAGTGCGGGTGGCTGCTCAGCGCAATCAGCGGAACGCCGATTTTTTTCACGGTCGAGATCATTTGAAGGATTTCTTCGGTCTCGCCGCTTTGCGAAATCGCAATCATCACGTCCTTCTCAGTCACCATTCCGAGGTCGCCGTGAACCGCCTCGGCAGGGTGCAGAAAAAAGCTGGGAGTTCCCGTTGAAGCGAGCGTCGCCGCAATTTTCCGGGCGATGAAGCCCGGCTTGCCCATCCCGCTGACAATGACGCGGCCTTCGCATTTTTCCAAAAGCAAAATCGCTCTTTCAAAATTCTTGCCCACCTGGCTGACGAGCCGGCCAATCGCGCGCGCTTCGATCAAAAGAATTTCTTTGGCGGTCCGCACCATTGTTTTGCTCATAGGATTTCTGCTATACCGAAACCTTTTCCTGGATCATGACCTTTTTAAGCTCGATTAAGACCTCCAGAAGATCCCTGAGCTTTTCCAAATGCAGCGCATTCGGCCCGTCGGAAAGCGCCTCCTCGGGTTTTTCGTGGATCTCCATAAACAGGGCGTCCGCTCCGGCCACAACCGCGCAGCGGGCCAGCGTTGGAATAAACTCCGCCATTCCTCCGGAAGATTCTCCCCTGCCTCCCGGGAGCTGAACCGAATGGGTCGCGTCATAAACGACAGGATATCCAAAACTTCTCATCATAGGGATCGAGCGAAAATCGCTGACGAGATTATTGTAGCCGAACGATACCCCGCGTTCGGTAATCAAAATTTTGCGGCAGCCGGCCGCCTCAAGTTTTTCCACAATATTCTTGGCGTCCCAGGGCGCCAGGAATTGGCCTTTCTTCACATTGACGACGCGGCCCGTTTTTGCGGCCCGGAGGATAAGATCCGTCTGCCGGCACAAGAAAGCCGGTATCTGCAGAATATCCAGCACCTCGCTTGCCGGGCCGACCTCAGTCTCGGAATGAATATCGCTCAGGAGCGGAAGCGCGTATTCTTTTTTGACGCGCGCCAAAATCTTAAGCCCTTTTTCGAGGCCCGGGCCGCGAAACGATTTCCCGGAGGAGCGGTTGGCTTTATCGTAACTGGCCTTAAAAACGTAGGGGATTTTAAATTCCCGGGCAATCGCGGAAATCTTTTCAGCGTGGCGAAGGGCGCTCGCTTCGCTTTCGATCACGCAAGGCCCGCCGATGAGAACAAGACTCTTGGGATCTCCAAAAACAACCGATTCAAGCGCAACCCGTTGAACGCTCATTTTAAATGTTTACCCCGCTCTTTCCCCTGCCGACTCCGCGCCATTCTGCTCGGCTCGCTCGGCTCGCTCGGCTCGGGAGATTTCCTCTTTAGGGGAAAAATCCGCGGCGCCGTTTGCGTTCTGCGGGTGCAAAAGGGCGTGGCGGATAAACTCCCGGAAAAGAGGATGGGCTCTGTCGGGCTTGGATTTGAACTCGGGATGAAACTGCGTCGCCAGAAACCACGGATGCTCTTCAAGCTCGATGATCTCGACTAATTTACCGCCCGGGGAAACGCCGGCTATTTTGAAACCCTGTTTTTGGAATTCGTCGCGGTATTGATTATTGAATTCGTAGCGGTGACGGTGCCGCTCCATCACTTCGTCGGCCTTGTAGGCTTTATGCGCGAGCGTTTCTTTTTTCAGATGACAGGGAAGCGCTCCAAGGCGCATCGTGCCGCCCAAATTTTCGACCTTTTCCTGCTCTTCAAGCAGGCTGATGACCGGATAAGGAGTCTTCTTATTGAATTCCGTGGAATTGGCGCCTTTCCAGCCGAGCACATCCCGCGCAAATTCGATCGTCGCGCATTGCATTCCAAGGCAAATCCCGAAAAACGGGATTTTATTTTCGCGGGCGTACTGAACGGCGGTTAGTTTTCCTTCGATTCCGCGCATCCCGAACCCGCCTGGGACGAGGATCCCCGTAATCCCCTTAAAGTGCTGGTGACAATTGCTCTTCAAAATTTTTTCGGAAAAAACCCGCTTCACAATGACCTGCGCGTCGTTGGCAATTCCGGCGTGATTCAGGGCTTCATAAATGGATTTGTAGGCGTCCTTCAGATCCACGTACTTGCCGACCACGGCAATCTTTACCGTATGCTTGGGCGAAAGGGCTTTATCCACGACCTCCTTTTTCCAGGCGTGAAGGCTTCCGGCCTTATATTCAATCTTCAAATAGCGGCAGATCACTTCATCGAGGCCCTGCTCTTTAAAAACCAAAGGCACTTCATAAATGGAACGCACGTCGCGGGCCTCGATCACCGCATTTTCTTCCACGTCGCAAAAGAGCGCGATTTTTCCTTTCAGCGATTTCGACAGTCTCTTTTCCGTACGGCACAGAAGGATGTCGGGCTGGATACCGATTTCCCGCAAAGTGCCTACGCTGTGCTGGGTCGGCTTGGTCTTGAGCTCTCCGGCCGCGCGGATAAAGGGAATCAGCGTCAAATGAACAAAGATGGCATTTTCACGGCCTACTTCGTGGCGGAACTGGCGCACCGCTTCAAGAAACGGGAGCGATTCGATATCGCCGACCGTGCCGCCGATTTCGGTAATCACAATGTCAAAGCGTTTGCCGCGCGACACCTCGCGGATCCGCTCTTTAATCGCGTCCGTAATGTGCGGAACAACCTGGACCGTGACTCCCAGGAATTCTCCGCGCCTCTCTTTGGTAATGACTTCGTAATAAATCTGGCCGGTGGTCACGTTGTTGACGCGTCCTACGGGCGTGCTCGTAAACCGTTCGTAATGGCCCAAATCCAGATCCGTCTCGGCCCCGTCCTCGGTCACATAAACTTCACCGTGCTGGTACGGACTCATCGTTCCCGGATCCACGTTGATATAGGGATCCAGCTTTTGCAAAGCGACCTTGAGCCCCTTGGCTTCCAAAAGACGCCCGATGGAAGCGGAAGCGATTCCCTTTCCTAACGAAGAAACCACACCGCCGGTGATAAAAATATATTTGGGCATGAAATCAACCCCTATCCCTCGATGGACTTGCCGCCGAACGCGCCTTTAACTTCGATTCCACCACCTCGAGATCTTCGGCAGTATCTACGCTCCAGGAATCGTGAGACGTCTCGACGACATGAATCGGTATCCCCTGTTCTAAAATGCGAAGCTGTTCCAACTTTTCTTTTTCTTCAAGAACGCCCGGATTCCAGGTGACGAACTCAAGCAGGAAGGATTTCTGGTATCCGTAAATGCCCAAATGCTTCAGAAAAGAAATCCCGCCGGCGGGTTTTTCTCGGAAATACGGAATCGGGGAGCGGGAAAAATAAAGGGCGCAGCCTTGTCCGTCCGTGACCACCTTGACAACATTCGGATTTTGATAATCCTCTCCGTTTGTCTTGCGGACCGCGAGGGTCGCCGCTTTTATTTTTGGATCCTTCTCAAAATAGGTTACAAGCTCGTCGATGGCGGAAGGGTGAATCAAAGGCTCGTCACCTTGAATATTAATAAAAACATCGGCCTCTTCGCGTTTCGCGATTTCAGCAACGCGGGAACTTCCGTTTAAATGATCGATTCTTGTCATGACCGCGCGGCCGTGAAAAGACTCGACGCATTCGCGGACTTTGGAATCATCGCAAGCCACAATAAGATCGGATAATTTCCCGGCGCGGCGGGCCCTTTCCCAAACCCATTGGATCATAGGTTTGCCGCCGATCAGGCGAAGCACCTTCTGGTGAAGCCGGGTGGAGCCTAATCGCGCGGGAATGACGCCGACGGTTTTCATGAAAACCTCGATTTCGAAGGATGATTTGTATATTCCATAATTCCTTTGCGGAGCTCGGCCGGAAGCACGGTCGCCGTCCCCAGTTTTCCAACCACAATCCCTGCCGCTAAATTGGAAAGCACGGCCGCGTCTTTCATTCCCGCGCCTGCGGCAAGCGCCAATCCGAAAACCGCGATGACCGTATCCCCTGCCCCCGAAACATCGTAAACTTCGCGCGCGGTCGTGGGGATTTTCACCCCCGTGCCGTTCCGCTCGAAAAGCGCCATTCCGTCTTCTCCCAGAGTAATCAGGACCGCCTTCGTTTTTAATTTCCGAAGCAGTTTCCGGCCTGCTTCCTCGATCGAATAATTTTTTGCCGCATGATTCAGGCCCGACCCGGCATAAGCCTCTTTGCGGTTAGGGGTAATCCCGGTCACTCCCGTATAATAAGGGAAATTTTTTTCTTTGGGATCCACCAGCACGGGCTTGCGGAATCCCTTTGCCAGGCTCACGACCTGCTTCAACAGTTTAGGCTGAATCACTCCTTTTCCGTAATCTTCAATAATGACTGCATCTACGGATGATATCCGGCGCTTCACGAAATGAATGATCCGCTTGAGCGCTTCCTCAGAAACATCGGCCGTCTTTTCACGATCAAAGCGGACGACCTGCTGGGAATGGGCGATCACTCTCGTTTTGAGCGAAGTCGGCCTCGTCGAATCATAAATAATCCCGTCGGTGTCGATCCCTTCGCTGCGGATCGTCTTCACCAGCATCCGGCCCGTCAAATCACGGCCGACAACGCCGCACGGATAAACAATCCCGCCCAGCGAGTGAATATTGTTAGCAACGTTTAAGGCCCCGCCCGGCATATAAGATTCCCGTTGTACATTGACGACCGGCACCGGGGCTTCGGGGGATATACGGTCAACCGTTCCCCAGACAAACTGATCTAAAATAAAATCTCCAATGACCAGTATGCGGGCCTTCTTAAAACGTTCTAAGCATTGGAGAAAACGTTCCCCTTCTGTTTTTGTCAAAGCGCGGCGAACTCGAACGGTTAGAGACTTTTCAATCACGTTTAGGAATTAAAAAAACTCTGCCCTTTCAAAAAGACCGGAAAGCGGCGGGTGTTATTAGGCTAACTTATGAAATTTGAGTGTGTTACGATATTTTTTTTTAAAAGCTTGTCTATATTACACCCGTCCTGCCGCAGTGTCAACGAAGGGACGCGCAAAAAGCGCTCTCAGAGCCCGTAGTTTGGGGGACCTCCTTACAGCAATACGCCCGGGCCTGGTCAAAGGAGCCCTAATTGCAGCTTCAGCTTGTGTCTCTCGGATTTAAAAAATTGAAAAATCCCTGAAATTTTGACCCAGAAAATAAAGAAATTATCCGAAGAATCGCTGATTTTTATCCTCGTCAGGCCGTATCCATTTTCCGGAATATCATTCAACTTTTTATGGGAAGTCGTAAAGGCAAGCCTATAGCCGGCCTTTTCAACGGCTCCGAGAACGCGGCGGTCCAGATCGCCGCTTGGATAGGCAAAATAGTTGATAGGAATGCCGAACAGGGCCTCAAGATCGGCCTTGGAGATTTCCACTTCATTTTTAAGCTGTTCTTCCGGCAGCGTTGAAAGCAAAGGGTGCGTCTGGCTGTGGCTGCCGATCACGATCAGGCCCGAGCGGAGAAGATTTTTTAACGTTTCAGCCGGCATACTCCCGTTGATCCGGCGCTTGACACTTTCACTGACGACAAAAAGAGTGACGGGAAAATGGTACGATTTGAGAATGGGAAAGGCCTCCGTTTCAAAAGTATAATTTCCGTCATCAAAAGTAATGACAATTTCTTTTCCTCTCCCCTTTTTTTCGCCCGTCCGAATTTGATAAAAATCGTCCATTGAAATCACGCGGAATCCCAGCCGTTGCAAAATTTCCATCTGCCGTGCGAAACCTTCGCGGGCAACAAAATTTTTGGATTCCCGGGCCTCTTGGGCGGTCCCTATAAAATGGTACATCAAAACCGGGACCGTTCCGGGCAAAGGGCAAAATGCCAGGCCGATCCCAAAAAAAAGAAGGACAACCAGAAAAAGTGAAACGAAAAAGAGGCTGATTCGTCTTATCATTTTGAATATCCTTTATTTTGCCCCTTGCCTGCCGTCGTCCCGGCCCGGAGAATATTCGACAAGCTCCGAGACCACGCTCCCCAGCACGGGTATTTTGACCTTCATTTTCAGGGGAATGCGGCGATTGTCAAGGCTAATCCAGCCCCGGATTCTGCCGCGTTTAAAAAAAATGCCTTGAAACTCCATCAGCGG
>JAHFHG010000053.1 GCA_023247035.1 Candidatus Omnitrophota bacterium | reverse complement strand
GATCTTCCGATCCCCGGATTCTCCGATCGTCTGTTTCTATTCTACCCGATAGAAAATTCTTACGACCGCTAAGGAATTTAGGGATTGAAAAAATGAGCCAGACGCCGGCAAAAGGGCGGCCCTAAAATGAGCAGCCCGGTCGCCGTAGCGCCAGCGACTGCGAGGAACACACCCGCCGCGGCAATATCCTTGGCGCGTTTTACTTTTACAGAATATTTCGCCGCTACGATGTTGAGCAGGATCTCGCAAGTGGTATTGAACGCTTCCGCGGCCCAAACATTGGTGATCGATCCGATAAGGAATAAAAATTTAATCCGTCCCACCTCGAGCCACCACGCCAGCGCAAGAACCGAGGCCCCGGCCATCGCGTGGATTCTGGCATTGTGCTGCGTTTGAAGCAAAATTTTTAAACCTGCGAAGGCGTGAGTGAGACTGCGGAACCGGCGGCGCACTGAAAAAGGCTGAAATGATTTCATCGGTTTATGACCGTAACGGATCCTGTTAAAATGAATCGGGCATTTTATTTTCGTACGCCTCTTTGATCCATCCTTCCAAAACCGTGCTGGGGCGGCTCACCGCTTCTCGTGTGAGGATAAACTTCCCGCAAGGTTTTCTTTTCTGAATCAGCCCGAGGCCGTAGGGATAATTCAAAAATAGTTTTTCAAGAAGAGCCGAGGTGTCCGCCCCTTCCTCAAGGACCTTGGCCAGGATCGATTCCACCGCGAGGGCTTGAAACTCAATACGGATTCCATGTTTTTCGAAAAAATTTTCCTCAAAGCTTCGGATTTCTTCGCGGACCTTCTGCGCGCGTTCTTTGCGTTCTTCACGGAGGAGATGATCCAGAGCCTCCTTGGGAAAATCGGCCATTTTAGGCGTAAGGGTAAAAACTTTCGACCGGCTTGACGGCAATTCATATTTAAAATCCCTGAAAATTTTCTCGCAAATCGTGGCGAGGCCGCGGGCGCCTGTTCCTTCGGAGGCCGCGCGCTCGGCAATAGCCCACAACGCGGCGTCTTCGGTTTGCATTTCAATCCCGTAGGCCTGAAACGCTTCACGGTATTGCTTGAGGATCGAACCTTCGGAGGAAGTCAGGATCAAGTAAAGGTCTTCAGCGTTCAACGAATCGCACACGACCCGCACCGGCAGACGGCCTATAAATTCCGGCTCAAAACCGTATTCGATAAAATCCTCGGTCCGCGCCCGGCGCAGGAGGTCCTGTTTTTGAAATTCAGGCGTCGAGGAAAATTTGAAGCCGATAGGGGCGGCCTTTTGCCTTCTTTCAATAATACCGGGGAGCCGGTCAAAAGCGCCGCTGACCATAAAAAGAATATGCCTTGTGTTGATCGACGGCCGGGAAATCTTGCCCTTCTGCTGGTACTCAAGCATCGCCTGAAGCTGAGACTGAATATCCTGCGGATTGCGAAGAGAAACCTCCGTCTCCTCCATAATTTTCAAAAGGCCGCGCTGGACGCCTGCCCCGCTGACGTCGCGGCCCTGAAGATTCGAGGCGCCGGCAATTTTGTCAATTTCATCGAGATAAATCATGCCGCATTCCGCCAGCGCAAGATCGCCCTCCGCGCGGTGGACCAAATCGCGCACCAGGTCCTCGACATCCCCGCCGACGTATCCTGTTTCGCTGAATTTGGTGGCATCGGCCTTCACAAAGGGAACGCCGATCAGTTCGGAGGCGCTTCGGATCAGATAAGTTTTGCCGACTCCGGTAGGGCCCAGCATAAGGATATTCTGCTTGGTGTAGTCACGGCATTGGCCGGGGCCTTTGCAATTTGAAATGTGGTTGTAATGATCGCAGATCGCCGTCGCCAAAACCTTTTTGGCCTCATCCTGGCGGATCACGAAACGGTCCAGATATTTTTTAATTTCCTTCGGTTTCAAATGAAACCGGAGGCGCTCGCGGCTTTGGGACTCCGTTTTATCTTCGTCCCCCGCCCTTGCCTTGTCGGGCTGAGGCTCGATACGAATCTCCGCCTGCTCCATCATTTTCTTCAGGGCGTCCAGAAATTCTTTTTGAACTTTTGGATCCGGCTGGTCGGGCATTGTAAACCCCTTAATACGGATGTCTGGATCTTTTTTTAGTTTATTCCAACGACTAGCTTATCGAATTTTTCTTCCTTGTCAAACGAACATAAGTTCCGACGCCGCCTAAAAAGACCGAAGAAATAATCTGAATGGACTGGGTCTAAGGGCAAGGTATGCCGCGCCCTTGCTATAACGCCTCGGGCTACGGAATCACAATCGAAATACGGCGGGTATTTTGATCCGCCGCCTCAAAAACAATCTTAATCGCCAAAGCCGGCAGCAGCGCATCCGCCTTCTCGGCCCATTCGATACAGGTCATGGCGGAAGGGTCCGCGATAAAATGCTCCAGCCCGATATTTTGAATCTCTTTGAGGCTCTCAAGCCGGTAGAGATCAAAATGGTAAAGCGGGATCCGCGCCGGATAAATATGCATTAAAGCAAACGTCGGGCTTTTCACCTCGTCGGAATTTTTAAGTCCCAATCCTAACGCGATTCCCTTGATAAAGGTTGTTTTACCGCTCCCCAAATCGCCGCTCAAAGCGATCACCGCGCCGGGCCTTAGCTTTTTAGCCAAATCTTTGCCGATCCGGATCGTCATTTCCGGCGAAGAGCTTTGGAATATTAATTTTTCTGAAATCTTCCGAGGACTTTTTTTTGATTTCTTTTTTCGGAAGGACGAGGAGGGCTTTTCCATCTTTAAAAATGGGCGAATCCGGATCGTTTTAGGAAAAACCCAGCGGCCTTTTTTCCATTCCGGCGCCACGTTATTTTCCCCGGCTTCCCTTTTAGAATATTCCCCACCCAGTTCAAAGGGACGCGGGGAAAAGCCGCTTTCCATTTCCCCTCCAGCGCTTTTTTTTGACGAGGCGGAACCGTAAACAGGAGCTCAAAATCTTCGCCGTCGCTCAAGGCGTGTTCAAGGGCTTTTGGGGGCCGGTTTTTCGCCAACTTCAAAGCATCCGATGAAACAGGAATCGTATCCAGAAAAATTTCCGCTTCAAGCTCCGACGCTTTCAGAATATGCCCGAGATCCTGCGCGAATCCGTCCGAGATATCAATCATCGCCGTGGGATGAAACTTTTTGAGAAATTGCGCTTCGCGGATCCTCGGTTCAAAAAAGAAGTGGCGGCCCAAGATCGAGCCTCCCAAGCTTCCCGTGACTCCGATTAAATCGCCTGCCTTTGCCCCTTTCCTCAACACTGACTTTTGAGAGGCCGCCCTTCCGGCGAGGGCGAGCGAAGCAAAAAATACGGGCGAGCGCGTGATATCCCCTCCCACGCAAAGGACCCGGTATTGTTCGGCGAGCTTGAGCATTCCTTCATAAAATTTCTCAAGCCATCTTTGTTTAAAATTCCGGGGAATGCCCAGCGTTACCACAAACGCAGCCGGAATTCCTCCCATTGCCGCAATGTCGCTTAGATTAACCGCCAAGGCCTTGCGCCCGACCCACTCCGGCCGCGCCTTTGAAAGGGCGAAATCAACTCCTTCGACAATCGCGTCCGTCGTCAGAAGTTCATAAGTATTCTTGCCGCTTCGAAAAGCTCCCGCGTCGTCACCGATTCCGATCAAGCCCTGGAGCTTGGGCGGGATCTTTTTCGTCAAACGGCGGATCAGATCAAATTCATTTCGCATATTTTTTCTTTAATTTTAAAAGGGATTTTCCATAAGGAGGCTTCAAAATCCCCGCCTCCGTCACGAAAGCCGTGATCAGCGAATGGGGCGTCACATCAAAGGCTGGATTTAAGACGTTGACTTCCGGAGGCGTAATGCGCTTTTTAAAATTTTCCGTCACCTCGCGGCGGCTGCGATTCTCAATGGGAATCTGATCGCCGGATCGAATGCTAAAATCAAAGGTCGTGCCCGGCGCCGCGACGTAAAAGGGAATCCCGTGCCACTGGGCGAGCGCCGCAAGATTATAAGTGCCGATTTTGTTGGCCGTGTCTCCATTGGCCGCGATTCGGTCCGCGCCGACGATAATGGCGTCGATTTTTCGCGCCTTCATTAAAGAAGCGGCCGCATTGTCGCAAAGGACAGTGCACGGAATCCCGCTCTTGTTGAGCTCCCAGGCCGTCAGCCTCGCGCCCTGCAACAGCGGCCTTGTTTCATCCGCGAAAACATGAAGCTTGCGGCCTTTTTCCTGGGCCGCATAAATCACGCCGAGCGCCGTGCCGTATCCCGAGGTGGCCAGCCCGCCCGCGTTGCAATGGGTCAGGACACGGTCGCCTTTTTGAAATAAAGAGGAACCCGCTTGCCCTATTTTGCGGCAGATTTGATCATCTTCTTTGTGGGCCCTTTTTGCCTCTTCCAGCGCCCGGCGTTTCAATTGAGGGATATTCTCCAGTCGGCTTTCCGCCATTCTTTCAATCAGCCGGTCAATGATATTTCTTAAGTTCACTCCCGTCGGACGGGCGGATTTCAAATACTCAGCCTGTTCTTTGAGCTTTCTAAAAAATGCTTCGCGCTCCCCTTTAAAATTTGCGATCCCCAGATAAAGCCCGTATCCGCCCGCAAGCCCGATGGCCGGAGCGCCGCGCACGGTCATATTCCGGATAGCCTGATAAACCTGGCGGGAATTCGAGCAGCTGAGCCACACTTCTTTTTGAGGCAATTTACGCTGATCGAGGAGCTGAAGGATTGAATCCTTGAATCGGAGAGGCGGAAAGGCCATTAGAAAATTACCGAGATTTTAGGGGTCTGCAAAAGCCGACAAAAAAAATTAATGCCCGGCACGATCAGATGAGACAGAGTCCGGGTGAAATAAAGAATAAGGATAATGATGAAGCCCCAGGGCTCGATGGAAAGGTAACGGCGGGCCAGGCCGCGGGGCAATATCCCGGCCACGATTTTCGACCCGTCCAGGGGCGGGATCGGAATGAGATTAAAAACAGCGAGCCCCAAATTAAAATAGACGGCCAGCAGCAGGAATTCCGAAATCCGTTCGGCCTCTGGGCCCGAAAAGGGCTGGAAAAATCTAAACAAAATGTTGATGAAATAAGCGAGGAACAGATTTGCGGCCGGCCCTGCCAGGGCCACCCAGATCATATCGCGCTTGGGACGGCCGAGCCTTGCGAAATTGACCGGGACCGGCTTGGCCATTCCGATTGCAAACTGCCCCTGGGTGGAAATAAAAAGAAGCGCCGGAAGCAGGAGCGTCCAAAAAGGATCAAGGTGCTTTAAAGGGTTTAAAGTAAGGCGTCCCGCTTGTTTTGCGGTAGGGTCGCCCAAGGCGTTAGCCGCCAAACCGTGGCAGACCTCATGAAGCACAACGGCCATTAAAAAACAAATGCCAAACGCCGCCATCCCGATCATTTATCCCGAGCCTTCCTGCATCACAATCCGCTTTGCAAAGAAAAAATAAAAAATGAAAACGGCGTTATGGGTCATGTGAAGGACGATAGGGCCGATTAAGGAAGAACGTTTTTCGTAAAGATAAACCAGTCCCATTCCCAAAATAAAAATCGGCCAAAACGCGAAAGAATTCTCATGAATCAATGCGAACAACGCCGAGGTGATAAGCATGGCCCCAAGGACCCCGGTTTTTCTTTTCAAAATAGGATAGCAAAAACCGCGGAAGAAAAACTCTTCAAAAATCGGGCCGACCACCGCCGCCAGGAAAAGCGAGCAGCCTATCAGCAGCGGCGAACGTTTTTCTTCCTCTAAAAAAATATACACTAACGGGTGGGCCGGCGGTTCATAACCGATCCAATGCGCAAGAATCAGCAGCCCGATTAAAACGATGAAGAAAACGGGCAGTAGCGCCAGATAGCCCGCCCATCCGATCAGAACCTCCCGAAAAAATTTTCCCTCGGGGATCCGGAGCCCTAAATCCTTCCAATGGCCGCCGGCGCCGCGGACGGCCCACACCATGAAGGCGAGGCATAAAAAATCTATGACCGTCGTGTGAAAAAGAATGAAAAAATTACTCGAAAGCGGCAGCAAAAAACGGTTCAGAAGGCCCAGCAAAAGACTCAACACAAAAGCGGCGGCGGTCAAAAGTAAAACCACTTTAAAAATCATCGAAATTTTCCAGTCCGTGGTTTCCGGAAAAGTGTGATGGATCCTGCGCCGCCAGCGGGGACGCGAAAGAAACAAAAAATCCAGGATCAGCCCCGCCGTAAACAGCGCCGGGAGCAGAATCGAAAAAATCCAGAATAAAAATCCGATTCGCGGCCGCTTGCTCAAATACCGCTCGATCGATCCGGCGCTTTTTATTTTGTCCTGAAGCTTCGCCTCCGAACGCTGGTATTGCGCAAGGATTTCGGAGCCTTCCCGGCCCCTCACGTTAGGGTAGAGGTTATCTTTGGGGGCCAGAGAGGAATATAAAATCACGCCGATATTTAAAACAAAAAGAAAGGCGTAAAATTTTTCCTTCCGGAAAAAATTCAAAATGTCGAAAAATATTCGGATCATAATCGAAAAAGGCGCAGGGCATTGGTGGAAGTCCTGGCCCCAAGTTCCTGTAAAGAAATACCGTGAAGTTTGCTTGCCGTCTCGGCCGTCTCAAGTAAAAATGCAGGTTCGTTGCGCTGGCCTCTTTTGGATTGAGGCGGAAGGAAGGGCCCGTCGGTTTCCAGAAGCAGGCGGTCCAACGGACAGGCTTTACAGGCGTCCCGCAAGGCGTCGTTTTTCTTATACGTTAAAGGCCCGGCAAAGGAAATAGAGAACCCCAAATCCAAAAATTGCGCCATTACGTTTGAGTCCGACGAAAAGCAGTGCATCACCCCCTGAAACGGCCCTCCCTTTTCCCTGAGTATTTTAAGCAATTCCTCATAGGCGTCGCGGCAGTGAATGATCAAAGGTTTTTGAGTTTTTCGGTGAAGATCTAAAAAGACTTTTAACACTTCAATTTGTTTTTCCCGGGGCGAATGCTCGCGGAAAAAATCAAGGCCGACTTCTCCGATCGCCGCCATTTTGGAATGGGAAAGGATCTCGGCGATCCGGCTGAGAGACTCGCGGTCTGCATTTTTGGCGTCGTGAGGATGAATGCCTGCCGCGGCCCAGACAAAGGGGTACTTCTCCGCGAGCGCAAGCGATTCTTCGGAACTTTTTACGTCCGTGCCTACGTTCATAAAAAGCTCCAAACCTGCTTTTTGGGCGCGCTCAAGAACCACGTTTAAATCCTCGCGGTATTCAGGAAAATGAAGGTGAACGTGCGTGTCAACGAATCCCATTAAGAGGCCGCTTTCTCCTCATCAAGTTTTGGAAAGAGCGCTTCTCCACGCTCAATCTTATTTTTTTCTTTTATCCAACGCTTAGAAAAACTCTCCTGATCCAATGTTAATTCAGACTCCAATTGTAAACGCTTAAGGATTTTTTCAGAAGTCTCGGGAAGAAAAGGCGAAAGAATGCCTCCCACATGAGCCACACATTCCACTAACGTTGCAAGGACTTTTTCAAGTCCTTGGTCATCGGAATCTTTTTCGCGTCTTGCGAGTACCCAGGGTTTTTTTTCCTCAATGAACTGATTCGCACGGGTTATAACTTCCCAGATTTTGGAGGTAGCCGTTCGAGGGTCATAATTCTTCATAGCCTGATTTACGTCATCCCAAAGCCTGAAACTCTTTTCAAGTAAATCATCGCCTGTGTGACTCTGCCGAATGACTGGAATCTTTCCGCCGAAATATTTTTCAAGCATGGATGCAATACGGAACCAAAGATTGCCGAGATTGTTGGCCAAATCAGTCGTATAACGCTCGGCCAAAAGGTCTTCTGAAAAAGCGCCGTCATTGCCGATCGTCACTTCGTGCAAGAGAAAATAACGAAAGGCGTCCACACCGTATTTTTTGACAAGCTCGGCGGGATCAACGGCATTCCCCCGTGATTTAGAAACCTTTGCCCCGGCCATTGTCCACCAGCCGTGGGCGAGCACTTTTTTAGGCGGTTTCAAACCAAGCGCGTGAAGCATAATCGGCCAGTAGACGGCGTGCTGCCTTACAATATCTTTTCCCACCGCGTGAACATCGGCCGGCCAATAATTTTCAAACCGCGTCGCATCCACGCTGTAACCGGCAGCGGTAATGTAATTCACCAGCGCGTCAAACCAAACGTAGACGACGTGTTCCTTTGAAGTCGGGTAATCAATCCCCCAAGACAGGCGCGAACGCGGGCGCGTAATGGAAAGGTCTTCCAAAGGTTCTTTGAGGAAACTTATGATTTCATTTCTTCGGATTTCAGGTTGAATAAATTCGAGATTTTCTTTGATATAAGAGACGAGCCACGATTGATACTTGGAAAGTTTGAAAAAATAATTTTCCTCGCTCAACTCCTGGACCTCACGCCGGCAGTCAGGACACAGGCCGCCGGCCAATTGCAGCTTGGTCCAGAACGATTCGCAGGGCGTGCAGTACCAGCCGCGGTAAGCCGCTTTGTAAATATCCCCCGCTTTTTCAAGCTGCTGGAGGACGTTTTTGACAACTGTTTTGTGTTCTTCGTCCGTCGTCCGGATAAAGTGGTCGTAGCGAATATCCAAAAGGCTCCACAGTTCTTTGAATTGCGGAACCATTTCATCCACGTACTGACGCGGGTCTTTTCCCTGCTCGCGGGCAGCCTTCTCGATTTTAGTGCCGTGCTCGTCCGTGCCGGTCAAAAAAAAGACTTTTTCACCGCGGAAGCGACGGTAACGCGCAAAGGTGTCGCAGAGAATATTGGTGTAGGCGTGTCCAATGTGCGGTTTTGCGTTGACGTAATAAAGCGGCGTTGTGAGATAAAAAATCTTGTTCATTTAAGGACGGCTTCCAAAGTGAAAAGCTTCCTTAGCTGCATTGCCAGACGGCTCAGCACAAGTTTCTGATTGACGTTGGAATCCAAGGCGTCTTTGGATTCGGCGAGAAGATCCATTGCGCGAGTGAAGCTGATCAGGTTGTCCAGTTTTGGATTTTCCGCCTGAGCATTGCGCCGGTTCAAATGGATCATTAATAAATCCAGAATCTTTTTTATTTCCTCGCGAGATTTTGCGGTGTATTCGTCCAAAAAATCCTCCCAGTTTTTCCCCTGAATATTCTCCGTGATCCCGGCCCGCTCTTCCTCACCGTTCTCATCGCTCAAGATTCCGGCCGGCCTAAAGCGGACCTCGAAACACCGCGACAGAATCGTATCGGGAAGATAGACACGGCTTTCCACGGAAAGCACGAAAATAGTTTGGGGCGGCGGCTCCTCAAGGACTTTCAAAAGCGCGTTGGCCGCGTCCAGGGTCAATTTATCCGCGTTCAGAATGATAAAAACTTTCCACCGGCCTTCGTAAGGCTTGAGCGAGGCCCAGCCCAATATTTCGCGGACGCTTTCAATCTTGATCGAGCGCACCTTCTCCTCGCCGCCCAGCCACTGGACGTCTGGATGATTTTTCGCTTTTACCTTGCGGCAGCTTGTGCATTCACAAGTCTCAAAATATCTTTTCTCCAGACAGTTCAGGGACTGGGCAAAAGCAAGTGCGACTTCCTCTTTACCCGAATTCTTTTCTCCGGTTAAAAGATAAGTGTGGGCGAGCCGGTTTCTTTGAATATGGCTTTTTAAAATGCGGAGGACAAAAT
>JAHFHG010000018.1 GCA_023247035.1 Candidatus Omnitrophota bacterium | reverse complement strand
AACTTATTTTTGAAGCCAATCCGCGCCTGATCCGCCAGGGGCCGGACGATGCGATCCTTCAAATCATTTTCCACTCGCTGACCATCCAGCGGGAAGGCGAGGCGGCGGCTTAGGCCTCCCACGGAATCTTTTGAACCTTACGATCCGGCGAAGCGCCGGCCTAATTTTTAAATGAATCAGCGCTTAAGTTTTGATATAATTCCCTCCTTAAAATGGCTAAAAAATTCCCCCCCGGTTTTGCTCTGATAGCTTTGGCGTTTATTTTTTCAGCTTTTTTAAAGGCCGTCCCCAAGACACCCCCGGGTATTCTTCTTTCGCCGGCGGATCAGATCGAAACAAATCCTTTTTTCCTGAAAATTCTTGCAAGCGAAGCCGGGATTTCTCGCGAACGGGCTAAGATCGCCTATTTGATTTCTCGAATCCGGCAGTCCCCCTATAGTTTTATGAGAAACGGGAAATCTTTCAATGGTTCAAGAGCGGCGACGCATCTGACGTTGAAGTATCAGCGGCGTTTTGATTTGATTAAGGAAGCCGTTGATTTTATCGAGAAGGTGGCGGGGCGCTCTTCCAGGACCGGAGAAGACTACGGAATACAATTCCCCGACGGAAAAATTTATCCTGCGGCCGAGGTGCTGCTCAATGAGTTGAATGTTTTAGAGAAGCGCCTTCAAACCTCAGCGCGCGCCTCTGAAGCCGGAACTCTCCCGCAATGAAAATTGAGCATGATCCCGGCCAAAAATTATTTTGGACGGATTTGGGCGTCTACCGAGCCGTGCTTCTTTATGCCCGACAGGGAAAGGCGCTGGACTTCTACCACATTTACGTCCCGGATCCTTACCGGAACCGGGGAATTACGGCCAAACTTTTAATTGCAGCCTTCGAATACGCCTCAAAAGAAGGGTGCCGCGTCGTCCCTTCCTGTCCCTTTATTGCCAAGGATTTTCTGCCGCGGTTCGCAGCCTATCAATCCCTGGCTGATCCCGGAAGTTTTCCCTTTGCCGCGTCCTTGTAGGCCGGGAATAAAAATTTTTTGCATCCTATCCTTCTGTGGGCGTATGATAAAGAAAATTCCTTCTGAAAGGCGGGATTCAAAATGCGGCGGCGACGCGGCCTGTTTAAAATTTCTGCGATCTTGCTTTTTCTTTTTATCCTCTCCGGCCTCCCTTTATCGCCTCCGGTTTACAGCGCCCGCGAAATTTCCCCTTTAAAGAAACTGAGCCGCGAAGAACAAGATTATTTTTCTTCCCTTTATAAGGATATGTGGGATTACCTTTCAGCTTACGTAGAAAAAAGTACGGGGCTCCCTTATGATTCAAGCGCCAAGCAGCCGCCTACCTCACTGATGAACGTGGGGCTTTATCTTGCCTCGGCCGCGGTCGCCTATCAGACCGGGCTTATTTCCCGGGACGAGGCTGCAGGCCGTGTCCGGCAGGCCCTTGCCAGCATCAAGAGTATTCCCGCTTGGAGGGGATTCCCCAGCCCGTGGATTCTCGTCAGGACCCTTAAGCCGACCTACGGGGAAGAATTTTCCTACGGCCCTCATTTGGCAAGCCTTTTGGGAGGCCTCATTGTTGTGAAAACAACCTTTCCGGAGTTTGCCGGGGAGATTGAACGGATGCTTCTGAACGCGGACTTTAAAAGCCTGTATGATCCTTATCAGGGCTGGCTGAAGGGCGGCTACAATATGAAAACTCAAAATTTCGCAATTTTTCAGCCTTGGGGGCATTGGTATTACAAACACTTCGCTTCCGAGACCCGTCTTTTGAGCTTCTATCTGATTGCCAGAAAACTTGTTCCTAAAGACCACTGGTTTGCCCTGGTTCGGGATCCGCGCGAGAAGGAGGGAGAGAGTTTTTTTATGTCCGGTCCTGAAGAAGGAGGTTTTTTGCCGCAGTACTTTGCGGGGATTTTTATGGACGAAGGAGAAGAGGAAATGGGAGGTTCCCAAAAAAATTATACCCGTTATCAGATGAAACGCGCCGGGAAAATAAAGGCCCCTGTTTGGGGGTGGTCCCCCAGCCAGACGCCTCAAGGGAGATATCTGACGGCCGGCGAACTCCGCGATGAAATTGTGGCGCCTTACGCTTCGATGATGGCTGTGGGCTATTTTCCAAAAGAGGTCTATAAAAATTTAAAGAAAGCTGAGGAATTGGGAGCGCGTCCGCAAATCAATTCACAAGGAGCAACCTTGGGATTTCGGGATTCCCTGAATTGGAGGACCGGGGAAGTCTCAAAACAATATGTCACCCTAAGCCAGGCGGCCGGGTTCCTTTCCCTCGCAAATCTTCTTTACGGAGGCGTGGTGCGGCAGAGCTTCGGCAGGGACGCGGTCGTCCAGAGAGGTTTTGAAATACTGAATAGGCTGCCTCAGGTGGAGCTGGCGCCTGCGTCTATCCCCGAAGGAAGGTCCTGGGACTCAGGCCGCCGTGTTTCGTTTTAGAAGAAGGTTTTTTCTTATTTATTTTCTTCTCTTTTTTTTCCATCTGAATTGCGCGCGCCTCTTTGGCTGGAACATTCACGCCCCCGGGCTCCTGTCGGAAAATTTTATCCGACAAGTTTATCCTGTCCCGACCCGGCTCGCGCTTTATCTGGATCCCCATCTTCTTCAGTACCGCGCCGCGAATAAAGGGTCCTGGAACGCGGATCCTCAAACTTATTACGTGGGCGAGGCCCTGAGCCCGATGCTTATTGAGGCTTTTCAGGAGGGCTTCGAGGAGTTTATTTTTATGGAAGTGGAACCCGACGCCCAAATTTTGAAACGCTACGGGATCCCTTACCTTGCCGCAGTCCGCATCAAAGATTTCCAAAACCGGGTGACCTGGAAAGGCCAGGCGGTGGCGGTCAGGACGGAGACGGCGGTCTTTGATTCAGGCCTGCATTTGCTTGCGAAATTCGAAGCGACGGGCGTCAGCGACGCAGAAGGCGTCTTTGCAAAAAAAGGCGGTCCCGAGGTGAACCTGAATGCTGCGCTTGAAAATAATATCCGCGGGATTGTTCAGTTTCTTCAGGATTCTATTTTATCGGGGAGCTGGGAAGGAAGGAGTTAACTTGAGACGGCGAGGGATAAGATTTTTTTTTGCGAGCGTAGCGAGCGTAGTGAGCGCAGCGATTGCGGGAATTTTTTTTCTTTTCCAATTCACTTATGCTTCTGAGGTCATCGAAGAAACTCATACCCGAGTCATCGTCAGAGAGCATCCGATAACAAAACGTCCGTATGTGAGTGTGGCGGCTGAAGATCGCCTTCCGGATCAAAGCGCAAAAGACGGCCCTCAGAAAAAATATAAACGGCCTGACTATCGCTTGCTGGATCCCAAAGTAAATTCGGGGGAAATTTCTTATGAAGGCCCGTCCAGCGACCGTAAAAAAATCTATATTTTTGCCGCGAGCCTGGCGGCGCTGGGAGCCGCCGGAGGTGTGACCGCATCGGCTGCGATTCCCGCTTCATCGGCCGCGGCGGGCGCAAGTGGAGGAGCTGGAGTTTACGGAGCGGCTGGAGGCGCTGTCGCTGCCGGCGCACTTTCATCCGGATTGGCCTCCACCCGATCCAATCCGGAAAAGGATAATTTTCAGCAAATTTCCAAGGCAAGCCTCTCACAACCCATTCCTATTAAAAGGGATAAATAATGATTCCTTTTTCAAGGTTAGGTTTTTTGACAATCTCCGTAAGGAACATTATACTTTTAAATAGGTTAAAATAACTTTTACCGGGAGGTTGCCTTTATGGAAATAGTGAAAAAGTTAAAAGTCTGTCATTCCGTGAAAAAAAGTTTTCTTTTTCTTTTGCTGGCCGGCTTTCTTTTTTGTCCTTCCTTACGCGCTCAAGATCAAGCGGATCCTTCGACCAACCCTGAAGCGAATCAAAATCAAACTCCGGTCAAATCTTTGGAACCGGAAAGTAAACAAACCTCACCTCAATTATCCGCAGAGAATCCGGCCCAAAATATCGTCACCCATCAGGCCGCGGTCCGCCGTTACGCCATAAACGGAAGCAGGCTGAATTCCTTTTATCAGGGGGCGTTGAGTCCGGGAAGCGCCGAGGAGCCGGATCCGGGATATGAAATGCAAAAAGAGCGGAAAGACAAAAATAGCGGGGAACAAAATCCTTCCCAAGGTCCAAACCGTTCAACGAATCTGCGCGAAGATTTTTCCCTTCGCGGGCTTGACGCGCTTCAAAAGAAAAGGCAGAAGCAGATTTCCGAGAGCGGCCTCAAATTCAAAAAAAACGACGCAGAAAACGAAAATCCCGCTCAAGCGGAAACGCAGCCCGAAGCCTTGACCGACACCAAAAAACTTTTAGTCCTCCCTGATGAACTTGCGGATCAGAAAGGTTTAAAAAAGAAAAAGCAAGATACGGAAACAATCGATCAGGACGGCGACGGAATCCCGGATGAACAGGACGGCGATATCGACGGCGACGGGATTCCCAATGAAGAGGATTTGGATTCCACGGTCGAAGTGAAAGCCAAAGCGCAGCCGGAACAGTTCCAGGATACCGACGGAGACGGTCTGCCGGATGGGCAAGATCCTGATATCGACGGAGATGGAATACCGAACGCAAGCGATCCCGATGCGAATGGGGACGGGATTCTCGATCAAAAGACAAAGGATACCGATGGAGATGGGGTACCTGATCTGCAAGACCCCGATATCGACGGCGACGGAATTCCCAATCCTCAAGATGCGGACGCCGATGGGGATGGGGTCCTTGACAAAAAGGAATAGATCCGCAGTCTTCCGAGGCAATCGTCATTCACGGCCGGTTCCCGAGAAGGAAAGGAACAATGCCGAGGTTTTTCCGATTCAGATGCAAATTTAAATGCCGTAAATGTGGGAAGATTATTTCAAAGATGGGCTGCTGTGAGCCGCGCTCTTGCGTTTGCGGCGCCCGGAGGGGTTCCTTTGAAATCCTTGAAAAAACGGATTTAAAACTAAGAAGATAAATTTCTATCCTCCAAATACCCATGTCCGAGATGAAAACGCAAAGAACGGTAGGGCTTTTGACTTCCTTCACGCCCGAGATTTTCAAAAGCGAATATTTTACCCGCATTATTGCCGGCATTATTGACGCGCTGCGCGAGAGCGATTACGACGTCAAATTTATTATGGTCAAGGACGAAGAATATGCCGACCCTACGCGGAAAATTTTAAAGGAACGTGAGATCGCCGGGCTCCTGCTTTTGACGTGGAGGATTCATCCCAAGCACATTCGAGAATCTCTGGAGGGATCGGAACTTCCCGTGGTGATTATCAATGACTACACGCCGGAAGTGAAGGCCAACATTGTCTATTGCAATAATAAAACCGGCGTTGAGCTTGCTTTTAAGCATCTCCTCAACCGGGGCTACCGGAAGATCGGAATGCTGCAGGGGCCGGATGAGGACTCGCTGGACGCCCGTGAAAGATTCCAGTTCTATGGCCGCCTGATGAAAGAATACGGATTGTCATTTGAGCCGTCTTACTACCGCAAATGTGATTATTTCTTCGAAGAAGACGGCTACCTCAAAATGATGGACATGATCCATAATTCCCACCCGCTTCCCCGGGCGGTGATTTGTTTTAATGACGATCTCGCGATCGGCGCTTTAAAGGCCTTGCGCGAATCCTGGATCAAGTGCCCTGAGGAAGTCGCGGTGATGGGTTACGACGGCATTGAGAGGGCGAAATATGTCGTTCCTTCCTTGACGACGATCCGTCAGCCTCTCGAGCGGATGGGCCGTGAAATGGTCCAAATCCTGCTGGGCTTGGTCGAAGGGAAATTGCAGCCCCCGGTGCAAAAGGAATTCTCACCCGAACTGATCATACGCCAATCCGCTTGATACCGAATAGAGGCCCTGATTTATTCAAGAGATCTTTTGCCGGGCGTCCTTTTCTCGATTATCCTTTAAAAGGATAGGTGGAGGTAAGGTGAGAAGCGCCAAAATCAGATTTTATATTTTGCTCTCTTTTCTAACCCTGCCAGAAATTGCAATGGCGGCTGTCCCGCGCCTTTCTGATTTGGATCTTCCTGGAAATATTCCTTCGCAGACAGAATATTATGAAATCAGCGCAGCGGATTATAGTTTGGAGAATCCTGGTTTTTTGAAGTTTCGCGTGAAGGCCGAACACGCAACTTATGAAGTCGTAGGGCTGCGGCCTCTTGCAAAGCTGCTGCGCGAGATCGAGGTCATTGAAAAGGTGCGGCGCAATGAAAAAACCAGCGGATTTTTTGACGGTGCGGCTTCGTCGGTTGAAGCGACACGCAAAGGCCTCACGACTCTGGCAAGCCATCCTATCGATTCGGTCAAAGGAGTCGGGAAGGCGGCCGGAAAGCTGGGGCGAATGGTCGGAAGGGCGTTCACGAAGAAAGAAAAGGGCGAGCAAACTTCCTTCAATGAAAAACTTCTCGGCTCCTCGAAACGCGAATTGGCTAAACAGTTCGGAGTCGACGCTTACACTACAAATCCTTATCTTAATGAGGTCCTTAATGAAATGGCCCGTGCCCGCCTCGGAGGAAAAGGGGCAACGGTGGTCCTTAAGTTCTTGATTCCCGTCGCAGGGCTGGCTTCCGTGGCGCTGACGGCGAGCGGGGTGAACGCGACGGCGGACAGGTTGGTGAATGATTCAAGCCTGCCGGATTTATTTCGTATCAATCAGCAGGCGCTCTTAAGCCTGGGCTTTGACCGCAAAGAGGCGGAACGCCTTCTTAATTCTTCGATTTTGACGCCGCGCGAAGTGACTTATCTGCGGGTCTATCTTGAGAAATTAAAAAATATAAAAGGATACGAAGAAATCTCAGCCGGAGTTTGCGAGGCGAAAAAGCCCGAAGCCGCTCGGAAAATCATGGATGAAGCGCAACTCGCGGCCGAAGAGGCTGCACAAAACCCGAATTACGAAAGATTAGAAATTTTTTCCGAAGGGCTGGCCTTGGCAGACTCCAAGCGATTGATTTTAGTTACCGCTTACGATTATTTGGATCAGTCTAAACTGGGAGATCAGATTCTTTTAAAGGCCAATCAGCTTGCCGAAGAGTGGCGGAAAAATTTTATCGAAATTTGGAATGGCGGAAAAGTGACGGATGAATTTCGCGCCCGCGCATCGCGTCAAAACATCAAAGTCCGCAACGGGCTGCTCTTTGAAACCCCGAGAACCGCTTGAAACATTTTGAGATCGAACAAAAATACCGGCTCAAAAATCTTTCCAAAATGCGCGTTATCCTGCGGCGGCTAGGCGCCTCCAAAATCCAATCGGGAAAGGAATATAACGAGCTTTACGATTTCAACGGGCGGTTGAGGGCAAAGCGGAGTATCCTGCGGCTCCGCCGGTGGGGCAAGAAGGCGCTCCTCACTTTCAAAGGCCCGAGGCTTAAAAGCAAATATAAAAAGCGTCTTGAGATTGAAACTTCAGTGGATTTTAAGCCGGCCCGCCTGCTTCTGAAGCAGCTTGGATTTTCGATCCTTGCGCGTTACCGTAAAAAAAGAGAAGCGTACAAATGGGGCCGCGTCATCGTGACTTTGGATTATCTTGCCGGGATCGGCGGGTTTGCGGAAATTGAAGGAAAGCCTCGATCGATTGAAGCTGCCGCCCGAAAATTGGGACTTTCCGAAAAGGATCGGGAAGAGCGTTCCTATCTCCAAATCCTTTATCCTGCTTGGCGCCAAAGGGATTAACCTAAACCCTCAGCTGCCTTTCCGCGTCCACCACATCGCGATTGATGAGGCTGCGCGCTTTTCGGGCCTTTCCCCGGACTTGTTCCGAGGTGTGAGGGGCATTTTCGATTTCCCTTAAGAGCTGAATCACCATCCGAAAATAACGGACCAGTTCTCCCTCGTCCGCGGAAGTCAGTCTAAAAAGCCGGTCAAACGACATCCCGTGCGTCCAGGCTTCGACAGCCTCGGCGAGGTTGAAGTGCGGGATCTTGGAGTAAGGCCGGATCCGGAACTTGGATTCCTTACGGTAAATGAGATGAGAATAATGTTCAGCGCTTTTGCGGAGTTTTTCATTTTTCGAGTTCAGACGGGGAGGGTGATCGTCTTTACGCGGTTCAAAGACGAGCCCTGATAAAAGAACATTAAGGCCCGCCTCATCTAATCCTTCAAGGACTCCTTCTTCGTGCATTTCGCCAAGAAGAAGCTCGTAACCGAAAACGGACGCGGCAAATTCACCCTTAAGGCTGAGGCCCGTATTTTGAATGTAACCCATTTCTTCCAGCAGGCCGAGTTTGTTTTTGATGAGATCAAATCCTTCGCGCCGGCCGTGGTTTGAAGATTCAAAATAATGAAAAGAGCGCGGATAAATTTCGACCAGCTTGCGGCCTAAATCCCGGTACAGGTTCAGAAGCGTGGCGTAAGTCGTATTCAATTGGCTGTGGACGGGCTCGGGTTTTCCAAACAGAACGCGTTGCAGCTGAGGGTACGCAATCACGGGCGGATAAACGCGGACATAAACGAATCCCTGGTCGTCCATCCCGCGCCGCCCGGCACGTCCGGCCATTTGATAAAAGTCACGGTGCGTGAGAATCCGGAACCCTGTCCCGTAAAATTTTTCAAGCTCATCAAAAATCACGCTGCGCGCGGGCATATTGATTCCCAGGGCGAAAGTTTCGGTGGTGAAAATGAGTTTGATTTTCCGGCTCGTGAAAAGTTGCTCGATCACTTCCTTGAGGGTCGGAAGCATTCCGGCGTGGTGGTAAGCAATGCCGTGCTCGATCAGGGGCTCGATATCTTTGGCGGATTTTTCCTGGGTCAATCCGTAGCGTTCCAGAAGAGAGTGATAGAAGTCCATCATTTCGCATTTTTCATTTTCCTTTAGAAAATCAAAATCAACGGCCTCCCAGGCTAGGTCCTCTGTGCGCTTGCGTCCAAAGGCAAAGTAAATGGCCGGAAGCCGCTCCTTTTGCCGAAGGTGGCCGATCAAGGCGTCGAGCCGGTTGGGCTTTGGCCGCTCAAGCCGGAATCCGCCCCGGCGCTGGCCGCGGCTCAGCTTCCAATTCTCCCGGTTCAGGTAACCTTCTTGGAGGAGCTGCCGGGTATTTTCGAGAATCCGGCCCTGGCATTGAAAAAGAAATTGAAGCGGCACCGGCCGATGCGTTTCTTCCACGACTTCAATCGGGCGGGCGTGTACCTTTTGAATCCAATCCGTAATTTCTTTGACGTTGGGAATCGTCGCGCTCAAGGCGAGGATCCGGATTTCCGGCGGAGTGAAAAGAAGCGCCTCTTCCCAAACCGTTCCGCGCTCCGGATCGTCCAGATAATGGACTTCATCGAAAATGACCCAGCCCACTTTCTGGATCCTATCCAGATTCTCGAAAAGAGAGTTCCGGTAAATTTCCGTGGTCATGATCAGGATGGGCGCGTCGGGATTGATCGAGACGTCGCCGGTTAAAATCCCCACACGGTTTTCTCCGTATTTGGCGCGGAAGTCCCGGTACTTCTGGTTGCTCAAGGCTTTAATCGGAGCGGTGTAAATGGCCGCTTCACTGCGCGCGAGGGCTTTATCAATCGCGGCTTCGGCGATGAGGGTTTTTCCGGCTCCGGTCGGGGCGGCAACGAAAACGGAATGCTCTTTTTCAATCCACTCGAGGGATTTTTTCTGAAAAGGATCGAGTTCAAAATTCATGTGAGTTGAAGTAAAATACCGCAAGCTGGAGGATTCGTAAATAAAACTCTTGCGCCCTCAGAGTTTTCCCGAGGGCGAAATCTTAAAGCGGAGCACCGTGAGGCGCGAAGTCGGAGGATTCTCTTGATGATGGAAATCGAGAAAAAATTAGAAACGTTTGCTTGCCGGCGCTGCAACGAATGCTGCAAACAGCCGGGTTTTGTTTATCTGACGCTTGAAGAAGCGGGGGAAACGGCTGCTTTTTTAGGAATGGAAGTTTTTGATTTCGTCAATCAGTTTTGCGATCTCGAAGACCGGCGGAAGCTTGTGCTTAAAAAAAATCAGAACGAGTCCTGCGTTTTTTTGACGGATTCCGGCTGCCGTGTCCATCCTGCCAAACCGCGCCAGTGCCGGACATTTCCGCTGAAGTGGAGGACGGAGGCGAGTTTTCAATATTGTCGGGGATTAAAAGAATTTGCACGCCTCAGAGATTCGAACGCCTAAGCGCCCTTCCGAGTCTTATGTGATGATTTCGCGGATCGGAGTGAGGGGAACTCGCTTCGCTTGAAATAACACAAATATTCAAAAGACTTTCGAACGATTGCTTAGCTGGCGAAATCGCCGTAATTGATGAGTGAAGGAAACTCGTCATTAACGCCGCGTCTTTCAGACCAAATAACGGCCGAATGCCCTGCCGCATTGCAGCTTATTTCTCCTTGCACCAAAGGCTGCACCTGCGTGCGTCCCAGTCGGCAGCCTCTCGTTCCGCAGGCCCAGGTTGCTCCGCCATCATCTGAAGCATTCATGAGCGTAGACCCATACGCAGAGTATTTCTCGTTAAAATCTATCGCAATCAAAAAGATACTTCCATTTTGATCGGTAGCCATTGTGTAAGATTCCGGCAAACCATAGGGGGGAGGCCTATAAGGCAACGCATCTTCGATGATCATCTGTTCTGTGTCCCAGGTCCTGCCGAAATTCGATGACGATCTAAATTTTAGGCCTGGAGAAGGTCCCAGGTAAGCGACGTAGACGCGGCCGTTATGGTCAGCAGCAAATGACTTATACCCGGAAAATCCAAGTTTTCCGTCAGCGCTAATCCTTGTATCCTGAGATTCCCAAGTTTCAGCGCTATCCAATGAGCGATTAAAATAGATTCCGCCTTCCCCTGTCCAGGTTGCATAAACGTTTCCATTTTCGTCTGCCGCAAGGTGGGCATCCTGGCCGATTGCCTCAACAGTTCCGGGGGAATGGTTGACTCGAACATTGGGTCCCCAAGTCACGCCATTGTCGGTGGAACGGCTAAGATAGAAGTCGCCTCTATTGAAACGTTGCGGGTCGTTACGGCTGTCTATCCAGGCAATATAAGCGCTGCCGTATGTCGGCCCCTGGAAAAAAAGCGCCGGCCCTTGGAAATTCCAGTGTATCCGGCTGTTGTCGTCATTAATTTTAACTTCGGAAAGCCAAGTATCCCCGTTATCGAAGGAGCGTGTAAAATAGAGGTTCAGGTATCGGGGTTGTTGCGGATTATCATGGGTCATCCAGGCAACTGCAATAATTCCTGTCCCGCCTACCGCAGTGCACATAACGGTGGGGTGAGATTCAAGGCTTGCGACCGATCCCGGTGTGTTGAGTTTTTGAGGCGCTGTCCAGGTGAGTCCAGAATCTAAGGATCTGCTGAAAAATATATCCACCCAACGCCGGGGGAGATTCACATCGAGTTTCTGATAAACCAGATAAAGTGTTCCATTAGGAATGGCGCAAAGCTGCGGCTCATTGAAACGAGCAACGTTAGCCTCGGCCGTATCGACTCTAACTTCATCGGTTACAGGTTGATTGTGCGCGTATTTTCTTACTTTGATGTAATTGACAGGCGACTTTCCCTCGAGGTCTGCGCCTGGCGCCGCCACATAATCATACCCATCGTTATCGCTGATGATAGCTTGAGTGAATGGGGTGGGATACTCATAAGGCCTGCCGATAGGCCGTGCTGTGCCGACCGTAAGGGCGGCGAGTGCGGCAGGATTGAGGCCAAGAATTGTAATTACGATAAAAGCGAGAGTAGATTTTGCAAGTGTTACAAAATTAGTCCAATGAGCATTGTTTCTTTTCATTTGAAGCCTCCTGATAAGATATGGCCTATCTTTTTAATATATTTTAATTACTTTTATAAAAGCTAGCATAATAATAGCAGATTGTCCAGTTTAGAAAGAGATAAATTTAATCTGGACTTGTTTAGTCCGATTTGGTACACTTTTATTGTAACAGGCTATTAAGATGAGATTTACAACGAAAACAGAGTATGGGTTAGTTTGCTTGATCTATATGGCCAGGCACTCAGAGCTTAAGTTTGATCCGATCACGATTAAAGAGCTCGCGGCGGCTGAACGCTATTCGCCTGCGTATACTGAAAAAATACTTCAAAGTTTGCGGGCTGCTAAAATTGTTTCTTCACAGCACGGCAATCAAGGCGGTTATATCTTGAGCCGTTCTCCTTCGGAAATTAATCTCAAAGAAGTGATTGAGGCCCTCGAGGGCGATACCTTTGAAATCTTTTGCGAGCCGGACATTCGGAAAGAAATTACCTGCACCCATTTTCCTTTGTGCAATATCAAGCCGGTGTGGCAGAAGACAAAGGAACTTTTAGACAACTTTTACAGTTCCGTCACGCTCGAGATGCTGGCAAAAAACGAACTCCCCGAAGTTTCACACACGACCGCAAAATGATTTTTTTTGACCTGTATTCGGAGTTCAGAGGTCAGATTTTACCGGAAGCGGAGGCATAAAATGGACGCTCAAAAAAGCATGAGTATTCAGGATTTCATTAACCGGGAATACAAATACGGTTTCAAGACCGAGATCGAACCGGGAATGACGATCCGCGGATTAAACGAGGACACGATCCGTCTGATTTCAAACCACAAGAAAGAGCCGGAGTTTATGCTGGAGTTCCGGTTCGAGGCCTTCCGGCGCTGGCAGAAAATGAAAGAGCCTGCGTGGGCGCACGTTTCTTATCCTCCGATTGATTATCAAAACGTGATTTATTATTCGGAACCTAAAAACGCCGGCGCGCAGTTAAAAAGCCTGGATGAAGTGGACCCTGAGCTCCGGCGTACTTTCGAGAAGCTGGGCATTTCCTTGGTTGAACAGAAGCGTCTTGCGGGCGTCGCGGTCGACGCGATTTTTGACAGCGTTTCGGTCGCCACGACGTTTAAGGAAAAATTAAAAGAAGCGGGCGTGATTTTTTGCTCCTTTTCCGAAGCGGTTCAGGAATATCCGGAGCTGATCAAAAAATATATGGGATCGGTCGTGCCGGCAAACGACAATTTTTTCGCGGCGCTGAATTCCGCGGTTTTCACGGACGGCTCGTTCGTCTATATCCCGAAAAATACCCGCTGCCCGATGGAGCTTTCGAGTTATTTCCGGATCAATACCGAAGGATCCGGACAATTTGAACGCACGTTGATCCTCTGCGAGGAAAACAGCCGCGTCAGTTATCTCGAAGGCTGTACGGCCCCCAAGTTTGACGTCAATCAGCTCCACGCCGCGGTTGTGGAGCTGGTGGCTCTGGATAACGCCGAGATCAAATATTCCACGGTGCAAAATTGGTACGCCGGAGATCCCAAAACGGGGAAGGGCGGAATCTATAATTTTGTCACGAAAAGGGGAAAATGCCAGGGCGTGAATTCCAAAATTTCCTGGACTCAGGTGGAAACCGGATCTGCAATCACGTGGAAATATCCAAGCTGTATTTTGCTCGGCGATAATTCCGTGGGAGAATTTTATTCGGTTGCGCTGACCGCCGGCCGCCAGCAGGCGGATACGGGAACGAAAATGATCCACGTCGGAAAGAACACGCGCAGCACGATCATCTCGAAAGGCATTTCCGCAGGGGAAGCGGTCAATAATTACCGCGGCCTTGTGCAGATCGGCCGCAACGCGGCCGGCGCCAGGAACTATACGCAGTGCGATTCGCTCTTGATCGGCTCGCGCTGCTCGGCCAATACTTTTCCGTATATGGACGTGCAAAATGTTTCGGCGCAGGTGGAGCACGAGGCCTCGATTTCGCGCGTTAGCGATGACCAGCTTTTTTATTTTCAGCAGCGCGGCGTCTCCCAGGAAGCGGCAATGGGTTCGATCATCAATGGATTTTGCAAAGAAGTTTTCCACGAGCTTCCGATGGAGTTCGCGGTCGAGGCCACGCAGCTTCTCGGCCTTAAGCTTGAAGGAACTGTGGGATAACCGTGGGGAAAACGAGAGGGAGGCAATGAGCCTTTTATCAGTAAAAAATTTGAGCGCGAATGCAGGTGGAAAGACGATTCTCAAAGGAATCAGTCTGGAGGTCAAAGCGGGAGAAGTTCATGCCATTATGGGGCCGAACGGCTCGGGGAAAAGCACTTTTGCCAAAGTCCTCGCAGGGGATCCCAAGATCGAAGTCACGGGAGGGGAAGTCCTTTTCCAGGGAAAAAATCTTTTGGAAATGCCGCCTGAGGCCCGCGCCCTTGCCGGCGTTTTTATGGCTTTTCAATATCCGGTAGAAATTCCCGGAGTCAATAATGCCGGATTTTTGCGGATGGCCTTCAACGAAAAAAGAAAAGCCCAGGGCCGGCCCGAAATGGATCCCTTGGAATTCGATGATTTTCTCAGGGAAAAAATCAAGGTCGTTGAGATTGCCGCTGATTTTATGGAACGCTCCGTCAATTCCGGATTTTCGGGCGGTGAAAAAAAACGGAACGAAATTCTTCAAATGGCGGTTTTGGATCCAACGCTCGCCATTTTAGACGAAACGGATTCGGGCTTGGACGTGGACGCTTTACGGACCGTCGCAGCGGGCGTGAACCGACTCCGCCGGCCCGATCATGCGGTCGTTCTGGTGACCCACTATCAACGGATTTTGGATTATATTCAGCCGGATTACGTTCATATTTTGGGCGAAGGGCGCATTCTTCAGTCGGGAGATAAAAAACTGGCTTTGGAAGTGGAAAATAAGGGCTACGACGGACTGCTTCAAAAAAATAAGGATCAGGAGGCGGCTGGGCTTGCAGCAAAAAAATGAATGCCTTACAAGAAATGAAGGAAAACAAAACCTACGAAGAATGGATCCAATCGCTCGACCTTGAACGCGGGCGCGGCTCGCCGCAGGGCGGCTCGCGCAGCTCGGAAGCGGATTGGCTCCACGCGCTGCGGCGCAAGGCCTATGAGCGGTTTAAAACGCTGGGATTTCCCAATAGAAAATCCGAGGCGTGGAAGTACCTTCATTTAGAACCTCTTCTTAAGACTTCTTTCGCGTTGCCGGCCCGGCAGACGGAATTGAGCGCGGAAAAAATTCAAGAAATTAAAAAAAGTTTTTTAGCTTCGAATGAAAACCGTCTTGTTTTTGTGAACGGCCGCTGTCGTCAGGATTTGTCCGCCGCTCATCTCCCCGAAGGATCAAAACTTCAGAACCTCGGCGAGGCCCTTAAAAACGGCGATCCGATCCTAACGGCCTATTTGGGCCGCGGCATTGAAAATGAAACCAATGCGTTTACAGCCCTTAACGCTTCGAATTTTCAAGAGGGAGTCTATCTCTCTCTTGCAAAAGACGCGCGCGTTGAAAATCCAATCGAGCTTATTTTTGTAGCCGCGGACTCGGGAAGCCCGCTCGTTTTTTATCCCAGGATTTTCGTGTTCCTTGAAACCGGCGCTCAAGCGGAGGTCGTAACGCATTATTTGGATCTTACAAGGAATGTTTATTTCATGAATGCGGCCGCGGAAATTTATTTAGGAAAAAATACAAAGCTGCGCTGGACGAATGTCCATCTTGAAGGAAGCGGGGCGAACTCGTTTTTAAATACTCAATGCCATTTGCAGGAAAAGAGCGTTTTTGAAAGGGCGGCCTTCTTTCACGGCGGCGCCTTAACGCGAGATGAGGTCAATGTGGATTTCGAAGCGGAAAATGCGTCCTGCGCGCTTTCCGGGCTCGCCGCGCTTTCCGGGAATTCCCAAGTGTTTCACCACGCGACGGTGCGCCACCGCGCCGGGCATTGTACAAGCCGGCAGGTTTATAAAAATATTCTGGCCGGCCGTGCTCAAGCGGAGTTCAACAGTCTTGTTCACGTCTTAAGGGACGCGCCCCAATCCAATTCCGAGCAGTTGGATAAAAATCTTCTTCTTTCCGATTCCGCGCGCGCGTATTCCAGGCCCCAGCTTCGCATTGACAATGACGATGTCCAATGCAATCACGGCGCGACCACAGGGCAGCTTGCAAAAGACGAACTTTTTTATCTTCAAAGCCGCGGCCTGGATAAAAATCTGGCCCGCCAAGTCTTGATTTTTAGTTTCGCCCAGGAGGTCCTCGATAAAATTTTGTTTTTGCCTTTGCGGCGCCGGCTCGAACAATGGGCTCAGGCGACGATTCAGGGAATGATCAAAAATGGAAAAGCCAATGCTTATGACCCAAGACCTTAACGTCGAGCGGATCCGGAAGGATTTTCCGCTTCTTTCGCACAAGATGAATGGGCATCCTTTGGCCTATCTCGACAACGCAGCCACGACTCAAAAACCGCAGGCCGTCATTGACCGGATCAGCAACTTCTGCCGGAACGAATACGCCACAGTCCACCGGGGAGTTTATACCTTAAGCCAGAACTCGACCTGGGAATGCGATCAAGTCCGCGAAAAATGCCGCCAATTTTTGAACGCCAAAACGCCGACTGAGATTATTTTCGTAAAAGGAGCGACCGAGGCCATTAATCTTGTGGCCGCAAGCTGGGGCAGGAAATTTTTCAAACGCGGGGAGGAAATCCTTATTTCCAGTCTTGAGCACCACGCGAATATCGTTCCCTGGCAGCGTTTGTGCGAAGAAAAGGGGCTGGCGCTTAAAGTGATCCCCATGAATGACCGGGGCGAGCTTTTGATGGACGAATATAAAAAATTATTGAACGCGCGGACGCGAATCGTCGCTGTGACGCACGTTTCCAACGCCCTCGGGACGATCAATCCGGTTCGCGAGATGATTCAACTTGCTCACCAAGCGGGAGCGTTAGTCTTGATCGACGGCGCTCAGGGCGCGCCGCACTTCAAAGCGGACGTGCAGGATTTGGACTGCGACTTTTATTGTTTTTCCGGCCACAAAATTTACGGGCCGACGGGCGTGGGAATCCTTTACGGCAAAATCGAGCATCTCGACGCCATGGATCCTTATCAATGTGGAGGCGAGATGATCGAGACCGTGACTTTCGAGAAGACGACTTTCGCCAAACCGCCGCTTAAATTTGAGGCCGGCACGCCCGCGATTATCGAGATCGTCGGTTTGGGGCCCGCGATTGATTATCTCCAAAATCTCGGGTTTGACCGGATCGAATCGTACGAACACGGGCTTTTGATTGAGGCGACTCGAAGGCTCTCGGAGATTGAGGGCTTAAAGATTATTGGAACTGCCGCGCATAAATCCGCGGTGATTTCTTTTACTCTCGAAGGCATTCATCCGCACGATATCGGGACGATTCTGGATCAGGAGGGGATCGCGATTCGGACCGGCCACCACTGCGCCCAGCCCGTGATGCGGCGTTTTAATTTGCCCGCGACCGCGCGCGCTTCGTTTGCATTCTACAACACCAAAGAAGAAATCGAGGCGCTGGCCCGAGGGCTGCAAACGGTGAAACAAATCTTCCAATGATTCCCGAACCGCGCCTTGAACACTTGTATCAGGAAGTCATTCTGGACCACAACCGCAATCCGCGGAATTTCAAAGAGATTCCGGATGCGACGCAATATTCGCACGGCGTCAATCCGTTGTGCGGAGACGATTATCATCTCTATTTGAAGATTGACGAGCAGGGAGCCGTCCGGGACGTGGGTTTTAAGGGAAGCGGCTGCGCGATTTCCAAATCCAGCGCCTCGATCATGACGTCCCTCATTAAAGACAAGCCCATTCAGGAAGCCGAACGGCTGAAGGAAAATTTTTTACAGTTGATGACCCGGGACAATGTCCCTGAAGCCGTGAAATCCCAAGTCGGCCGGATGATTCTTTTCGAGGGCGTCAAGGAGTTTCCCGTGCGCGTAAAATGCGCCACCCTGATTTGGCACGCGCTGGCGGACGCCTTAAGAGATTCCAAACTCAATTTTGAGAAAGCTCCCAAGCGGTGAGGAAATGAAACAAGAATCTTCCACGCCGGTTGAGATTTCCGCAGAGATGACGCCGAATCCGAACACGATCAAATTTGTGGTGGAACGCGAGCTTTTGGAATCCGGCTCGAGGAATTTTCCCTCGCTCCAAACGGCTCAAGGTTCTCCTTTGCCGGAAGCGCTGTTCCGTATTCCCGCCGTAGCCGGAGTGTTGATCGGAACCCATTTTGTTACGGTGACGAAAACCGCCGGAGCGGATTGGAATCTTTTGGCCCCTGAAATTATTGACGGATTGCGGTTGTTTTTTAAGACCTCTCAAAATGTTGTGTCTGACCGCTCAAGCCAATCTTCCTTAAACCCGGCCGCAAACGAAGCGGAAGAGAAAATCCGTCAAATCCTCGATGAAGAAATCCGGCCTGCCGTAGCCCGCGATGGCGGGGATATTGTTTTTTATGGGTATGAAAACGGCGTCGTGAAATTGCACCTGCAAGGTTCTTGTAGCTCCTGTCCGAGTTCAGTCATGACCCTCAAAATGGGAATCGAAACCCGCCTCCGCCAAGCCATTCCAGAAATCAAAGAAGTGGTTCAAGTCAATTCGCTTTTAACTTAGCCGGCCTTTAGGGCTAAGTTTGAATTTGGGGAATTCAGGGAACTCGGGAGGGCGTCTACGTTAGCAACTCAGGGCATTCTTTTTAAATATGGACTGACGCTTTAACATATCGTCTAAAATCTGGACTCCCGATAAAAACATTCAATGACGGAAAGAAAAACAAAATTCGCGGAACTCAAGTATTGAAATACTTCGCTCTGGGATGATGGACGACGATCGCCGAAGTGGATTGCTCGGGAACGAGTTGGAATTCTTCGGTCAGCGTCACGCCGATTTTTTCCGCCGGAATAAGCTGGAAAAGTTTGGTTTGCTCTTCCAGATTTGGACAGGCCGGATAGCCGAAACTGTAGCGCGAGCCCTGATAGCCCTGCCGGAACACTTCTTCGCGCGCGGGGGCGTCCGAAGCGCCGATTCCCCATTCCCTGCGGATCATCTTGTGAACGCATTCGGCCAGCGCTTCCGCAGTTTCCACCGAAAGCCCGTGCAAATAAAGGTAATCCGTATACCGGTTCGCTTCAAAAAGTTTTTTGGCCTCTTCGGTCGCGCGCGCCCCGACGGTCACCACTTGAAAGCCCGCCACGTCAAGCTCCCCTGATTCTTTGGAACGGAAGAAATCCGAAAGGCAAAAGAAAGGCTCCTTTCGCTGCCTGGGAAAATTGAAGCGCACTTTTTCATTTTTCGCCGCCTCGTCCAGGACCACCAAATCGTTGCCTTCGGAATAACAGGGATAAAAACCGTAGATCACGCGCGGGACTAAAATTTTTTCCCGGATCGCGCGCGCTTTGACTTCTTCGAAAATCGGCGCCACTTTTTCACGGATGATTTTTTCGTATTCGGCAAGCGGCGTTTGTCCCTGGCGGAATTGCCACTGGCCGCGGAACAGGGCGATTGTGTTGATCCAAGGGAAGACGTCTTCCAGGCGGATATTATTGAGAATGCGGTAACCCAGAAAGGGAGCGCGGGGAACCGGATTGTCGCGGGCGATCTTTGAGCGTTCGGTGATTTCGTTTTTCTCAAGGATGACGGCTTCCTTTTTCACGCCCCGGACCCGGACCGTTTGAGTCAGCCGCGCCGCCCGGTCCGGTTTGGTGAGTTCATCCATAATCCGCAGGCCGGAAAAGGCGTCCTGGCCGTAATAGACTTCGCCGTGATAAAGACCGGCCAGGTCTTCTTCGACGTACTTGCGCGTCAGCGCCGCGCCGCCGCAGATCACCGGAAGCGCAATCCCGCGGCTGTTCATTTCTTCGAGGTCCTCTTTCATCACCAGCGTGGATTTGACCAGCAGGCCGGACAGGCCGATGGCGTCGACGGCGTATTCCTGAGCCGCGCGCAGGATCGAATCGATCGGCTGCTTGATGCCGAGGTTGTAGACCTTGTAGCCGTTGTTCGTGAGGATGATATCGACGAGATTTTTTCCGATATCGTGGACGTCGCCTTTCACCGTAGCCAGGACAATTTTTCCTTTTTCCTGCCCCGAAACTTTTTCCATCAAAGGCTCCAAAAAAGCGACGGCGCGCTTCATGACTTCCGCGGATTTCAGCACAAAAGGAAGCTGCATCTTGCCCGCGCCGAAGAGGTCGCCCACCACTTTCATGCCGTCCAGCAAAACGGTATTGATGATTTCAAGCGCGCTGTATTTTTCGAGGGCGCGTTTAAGATCCTCCTCCAAACCTTCTTTTTCTCCGTCAATGATTTTATTCTTGAGCGATTCCTCGACCGTCGAGACCGGCTTTCTTTTTTCTTCCTTTTTGACCGTTCCCTTTTTCTTCTCGAAATAAACGAGGAAGGCTTGAAGGGGATCGCCCTTGGATTGGTCGTCACGAATCATATCCCGGCATAACTGGATTTCCTGGCGAGAAATTTTATGGAGCGGAAGAATTTTCTGCGCGTTGACAATGGCGGCATCCAGGCCGGACTCAATCGCCATATCGAGGAATACGCTGTTCAGGACTTGGCGCGCTTCAGGATCGAGGCCAAAAGAAATATTGCTGACTCCGAGCAGGGTGCGGACCTCGGGCAATTCCTTTTTAATGAGCGTGATCGCCTCGATCGTTTCCAGCCCCGCGCGGCGGAATTCGGCGTCTCCGCTGCCCAGAGTAAAGGTTAGCGCATCAAAGAAAATATCCTCGGCGAGGATTCCGTATTTCTGTGTGGCGAGGTCAAAAATCCGTTTGGCAATGCGCAGCTTGTCCTGCGCGGTCTTGGCCATTCCTTTTTCATCGATCGTCAAAGCCACAAGCGCGGCGCCGTATTTCTTGGCCAGCGGGCAGACGTTTCTCATCCGCTCTTCACCGTCTTCCAGGTTGATCGAGTTAATAATGGATTTGCCGCCGATCCGTTTTAGGGCCTCCTCAAGGACCGGCGCCTCGGTCGAATCAATCATCAAAGGGAGCGTGATCTGCTGGTTGAAGCGGAAAATCGTTTCGATCATATCGCGAGTTTCGTTGCGTCCGACGTAGGCCACGCAGACGTCAATCACGTGCGCGCCTTCGCGGACCGCCTCGCGCCCCATCGAGACCATCGCGTCGTAGTCCTCGCGTTCCAGGAGTTCCTTGAATTTCCGGCTTCCGTTGGCGTTCGTGCGCTCGCCGACAATCAGCGGCGGCGGATTTTGTTTGTAAGTCACGGCCGAGTAGAGGCTGGCGCACGCGGATTCGTGTTTGACCTGGCGCGCTTTGGGTTTCAGGCCGGCGACGCGGTCAATCACGGCCTTCAAATGTTCGGGCGTCGTGCCGCAGCAGCCTCCGACAATGGAAACGCCGAATTCGCGGACAAAGCGCTCGTGAAAATCCGCGAGTTCCTGCGGCGTCAAGCGGTAGTGGGCAGTGCCTCCGACATTTTCCGGAAGGCCGGCGTTCGGCAGGGCCGAAATAGGTTTGGAAGAGTACTCGCACAGCGTCCGGAGATGATCCGCCATTTCCTGCGGCCCGGTCGCGCAGTTCATTCCCAGCACATCAATCGGAAGCATTTCAAGGGAGGCAATCACGGCCATCATATCCGTTCCGAGGAGCATGGTGCCGGTCCGCTCAAAAGTCACCTGAACCATTAAGGGAAGGCGTCTGCCGCTTTCGGTAAAAAATTCATCGGCCGCGATCACGGCGCTTTTCGCCTGGAGCAGGTCCTGGCAGGTTTCAATGAGGATCACGTCCGAGCCGCCTTCGGCCAGGCCCGCGATTTGTTCTTTGAAGACGCTTTTTAATTCATCAAAGCCGATGTGCCCCAAGGAAGGGATTTTCGTTCCCGGGCCGATCGAACCGACTACAAAGCGCGGATGATCCGGAGTGGAATACTTTTGAACGGCTTGGCGGGCAAGCTGCGCGGCCTTTACATTAAGCTCGTGCGTGCGGTCCGCCAAATCGTATTCCGCGAGCACAATCCGATTCGCTCCAAACGTGTCCGTCTCGATGGCGTCGCAGCCGACCTCGAGAAAGCTCTCGTGAATCTGAGTAATGGCCTCCGGCTTGGTGACGACCAGGAATTCGTTGCAGCCGTCCTTGCCGTGAAAGTCCGAAGGGCCGAGCCCGAGGCTCTGGATGTTCGTTCCCATAGCCCCGTCGAAAATAAGGATTCTTTTTTTCAGCGCTTCAAGAAAAGGATGTCCCATAAGCGGCCGATATTCTAACACAATCGTGTTATTTGATAAGAACAAGAAAGATTTGTAAATTATTTCCTTCTCAATGCGGATGGTCTTCGTTATCATTCACACATTCCGATGAAATTAAGCGAGCTTTACAAAAATCATAAGCGCACGTTTTCCTTTGAGTTTTTCCCGCCCAAGACGCCGGAGGGGGAGGAAAAACTTTTTGAGACCGTCCGCGAACTCAGTTTGCTCGGGCCTTCTTTTGTCTCCGTGACTTACGGCGCAATGGGGACGACTCGCCGGAATACCCTTCGAATTGTTTCGCGGATTAAAAATGAGATCGGGTTGGAGGCGGCCGCCCATCTGACTTGCCTTGGGCATACTCGGGAGGAGATCGCGTCGATCTTGGAGGAGCTTCGTGCCGAGGGCATTGAAAATATCGTGGCCTTGCGCGGCGACCCGCCCAAAGGAGAAATGGAATTCAAACCGGCTCCGGGCGGTTTCCGGTATGCCTCAGAACTTGTGGCCTTTATCCGCCAGGGCGGGCACAAGACCTATTTTTCTTTGGCCGTGGCGGGTTATCCGGAAGGCCACATTGAATGTAAGGATAAACAAAAAGACCTCGACCATTTAAAACATAAAGTCGATCAAGGCGCCGACGTGGTCATCACCCAGCTTTTTTTTAATAACCTGGATTTTTTTAATTTTAAAGATCGCGCATTCAAGGCGGGAATCAAAATTCCGATCGTCCCCGGAATTATGCCCGTGACGCACGGCCCGCAGATCCAGCGCTTTGCCTCGATGTGCGGGGCCGCAATACCCGCCCCGATGCGAGAGGCCATTGCGCGATTCGGCGAGGACCAGAAATCCATTGAGGCTTACGGCATTGATTATGCGACGCGCCAGTGTGAGGATCTCTTGGCGCGCGGAGTTCCCGGCCTGCATTTTTACACCTTGAACAAATCCAATGCGGCGCTCCAGATTTATAAAAACCTGGGCCTGAACCAAAGGAAATAATTCCCTTCGCATTTTGCCTTTTTTCGGACTCAATTGGACTCAAGTTGGTTTATTGACAGTATCTCCAGCCCCATACTATAATTTCCAATTCTTTGTAACCCTTGCAGATATCTTGGCTAAGAAAATATGGACGAGACGAAAAATCTTTATGGTTCCCGTTACCTGCCCGTAGAGGCGATCCATTCCTTTCTGGATCCTTTTGAAGAGGGCCGGAAAATACGCACGGCCGGCCGTCTGATGGCGCGCCGGATTATGGGCAAGAGCACGTTCGGCGATCTTCGGGACGAGTCCGGAAGGATCCAGATTTATGGGAAGAAAGACGATCTGGGCGACGGGCAATACGATTTTTTTTCCTCCCTGAGCCTCGGGGATATTATAGGGATCGAAGGAGTCCTTTTTCTTTCCAAGACCGGCGAGAAAACGGTCCGTATCGAAAAATTCCAGCTTCTTTCCCGCATTGTCCGGACGCTGCCGGAAAAATGGCACGGGTTAAAGGACATTGAAACGCGCTACCGGCACCGCTACATCGATCTGGCCGTCAATCCCGAGGTGAGGGAAACCTTCAAAAAGAGAAGCGGGATCATTCACGAGGTCCGGAATTTTCTGAGCCGCCGCGGCTTTATGGAAGTCGAAACTCCGATGATGCAGCCGGTCCCGGGCGGCGCGCGCGCCAAACCTTTTGTGACGCATCACAATGCCCTTCATGCGGATCTTTATTTGAGAGTGGCTCCTGAACTTTATCTGAAGCGGCTCCTCGTCGGCGGATTTCAAAAGGTTTATGAGCTCAACCGGAATTTCCGCAATGAAGGGATCTCCGTCAAGCATAATCCGGAGTTCACCATGCTTGAGCTTTACCAGGCTTTTGCCGATTACACAGATATGATGTTGCTCACGGAGGAATTGATTTCGGATTTGGTCCATCTTTCTTACGGAAACGCGGAGATTCCTTACGGCGACCGGTCGATTTCCTTCAAGAGGCCTTGGAAAAAAATTTCCTTTTACGAGGCCTTGTCGGAAAAAACAGGCGTGAACTTCCGGAGCACGGACATTCGCGGGGCGGCCCGGAAGCTGGGAATGGGTCAATCGATGGATCTTGAGAAGGAAGAGGAAGTGGATATCCTGAATGAGATTTTTGGCGCGTATGTCGAAGAAGAACTTTGGAATCCCACCTTTGTGATAGATTATCCGACCGCTATGACGCCGCTTGCAAAAGCCAAGGAAGAAGATCCTGATTTGGTTTACCGTTTTGAACTTTTTATCGGAAAAATGGAAATCGCCAACGCCTTTTCGGAACTCAACGATCCGCACGTCCAGCGGCAGCGTTTGGTTTCCCAGAAGGAGCAGATCGGCGAGCATAAAATCATTGATGAGGATTTCTTGATGGCCCTTGAATATGGAATGCCTCCGGCCGGCGGGCTTGGGATCGGGATCGACAGGCTGATTATGCTTCTCACAAACCAGCATTCGATAAGAGAAGTGATCCTGTTCCCTCAACTGAAACCCGAAAAGAAGGAATCCGAGGGATCGGATCAAGAGCCGTGATGGGTTTTGAGGCCTTTATCGCGAAGAAACACCTGACGCACCGCCACCGGGCCGGATTCATCTCGCTGATCTCCTTTATTTCGGTAGGAGGAGTCGGGATCGGCGTGATGGCCCTGATTGTGGTCCTCGCGGTCATGAGCGGCTTTGACCGGGAACTCAAATCCAAGATTGTCAATGTCCAGCCTCACTTGCGGATTGAAAAATTCGGCGGGATTTCCAACGTTGCTGAAGATCTGGGTAAGATCAAGAGCCGGAATATTCCGGGGCTTCAGAGTATCGCCGGTTTTATCGAAGGGCAGGCGATTTTGCGCTCCGAGGAAAATGCGCTGGGAGTCGTTGTCAAAGGCCTTGACACGGCGCGCGAAGATTTGTCGATTTACAACCGGCACATTATTTCCGGGGAGATTCATTTTGACGATCTTGTGACACGCACCACCCGCCGCTGGCTGATTTTTTTTAAAAAGGTTTCTGAGAAACGCACGCCGGGCATTTTGATCGGGGAAAGTTTGGCAAGCCGCTTGCGGGTTCGGGTCGGGGATTCGGTAACGCTGATTGCGCCGTTTCAGGACACTCAAAAACCGTTTTCCCTCCTGAGCGCGGAAACGCAATCGTTTATCGTCAGAGGAATATTCCGGCTCGGAATGAACGATTTTGACTCCGCCTTGGTGCTCGTCGGCCTTCCGGCCGCTCAAAAGCTTTATCATTTCGAGAACCGGGTTACGGGGATCAGTTTGCGTTTCGCAAATGTGGATCACGCGCAGAAATGGAAGTATCAGCTGCGCCAGGATTTTTCAATGGATTACGTTTTAATGTCCTGGTATGACATGAACCACAATTTCTTTCAGGCGTTGAAAGTGGAGAAGTCCGTGATGACGATTCTTTTGGCGCTGATTATTACGGTCGCGGCATTCAACATTGTTTCGACGCTCACGATGGTCGTGATGGAAAAAACAAAAGACATCGGAATCCTTCGGGCGATCGGCGCAACGCGCGGCCACATCCGGAAAATTTTCTTATTCGAGGGATTCAGTATCGGCTTTTTGGGCATTCTCCTGGGAACGGCGGCGGGCCTCGCGATGGCCTTTAATCTGAATCCAATTTCGGATTTCATCAAACAAACTACGGGATTAGAAGTTTTCCCAAGCGATATTTATTATTTTGACCGGATCCCCGCGGACGTTCATCCGGAAGATGTTATGATCATTGTGGCTTTCGCCTTGTGCGCTTCCGTGCTGGCCGGGCTGTATCCGGCGCACCGCGCTTCCCGGCTGAATCCGGTGGAGGCGCTTCATTATGAATAACACGGACTCTCCGCTGCTGGCCACTTACGACCTTAAGAAGGATTATAACTCCCCGGCCGGGCGGATCGGCATTCTGAAGGGCGTCCAATTGATTCTGAAGGCCGGTGAAATGATTTTTATTGTAGGCCGGTCGGGCTCCGGCAAGTCCACTTTGCTTCATCTGCTCGGCGGGCTGGATCAGCCGACGGCGGGAAAAATTTTATTCGAGGGCGAAGACCTTACTTCGATGGGCGAAAAGGCGCTGGCTAAAATCCGTAACCGCCGCTTTGGGTTTGTATTCCAGCTTTATCATTTGCTTCCGGAACTGACTTTGTATGAAAACGTTCTGCTTCCTTCGATGATCTCCGGAAAGCCGGATGAAAAGTGGGCCAAGGAAATCTTGCGGCGCGTCAAACTTTTGAGCCGTCAGGATCATTATCCTTCGGAACTTTCCGGAGGAGAACAGCAAAGGGCGGCAATCGCCAGGGCCTTAGTGAACCGGCCTTCTGTCGTGCTCTGTGACGAGCCTACCGGAAACCTGGACCGGGAAACCGCGGAGTCGATCCTCTCTTTGATCCACGACCTCAACCAGCGGGAAGGGCAGGCCTTTGTGATCGTGACCCACGACGAGGGTTTGGCGTGGCGTTATTCCAATGTCCTCCGGCTGGTCGACGGTGTTTTGCTTCGCGAGGACCGGGGCCAGGTCCCGACGGTCGAGCAGGTCCAATAGCTTCAAAGCCGGATGAAGAAGATTGAGGGAGAAAAAATCATGCCATTGCAAGTCTATTTAGACGGCCGGTGGTACCCTAAAAACGAGGCCAAGATTTCGGTTTTTGATCACGGTCTGCTTTACGGAGACGGCGTGTTTGAAGGGATCCGCTCTTACGGCGGGCTCATTTTTAAACTCAAAGAGCATTTGAACCGGTTGTGGGAGTCTGCGCACACCCTGATGCTTGAGATTCCGATGACTCAAACGGAAATGCAAAAGGCGATCCTTGAAACCTTGAAGCGGAACAAACTGCTCGACGCTTATATCCGCGTGGTCGTGACGCGCGGGGTCGGTGATCTCGGGCTGGATCCGGCAAAGTGTTTGAGGCCTACGATTTTTATCATTACGGATAAAATTGTGCTTTACCCGGAATCACTTTACGCCAACGGACTTGAGATGATTACCGTCCCGACGGTCAGGAATCTGCCGGAGGCCGTCAATCCTTCGATTAAAAGCCTGAACTATTTGAATAACATTCTCGCAAAAATTGAGGCCAAGAATTCCGGGTGTATGGAGGCCCTGATGCTCAATCACCAAGGGTATGTCGCGGAATGCACGGGAGACAATATTTTTATGGTCAAAAATGAGGACGGTGCTGCGAGGCCGCGGCTCTTGACGCCGCCGGTTTATCTTGGAGCGCTCAAGGGGATTACCCGCCAGGCGATTATCGAAATCGCCGCGCGCAAGCAAATCCCTTTCGAGGAAAGGATTCTTACGCGGCACGATCTTTTTAATGCCGATGAAGTCTTCTTGACCGGCACCGCCGCTGAGATCATTCCGGTCGTTAAGCTGGACGGCCGTCTGATCGGGAAGGGTAAACCGGGCCCCTGGACGGGGATCCTTCGCAAAGAATTCCGGAATTTAACGAGAAAAGAGGGGGTTCATTATACTCTTTAACCTTTTTAGGATAAAAGGGTTAGCTTATCCCTGCAAAAGAAAAACTCTCGCAAGGTGTGATATAATAAAAAAACTTATGACATGCAACTTATGCGGAACTCAGGAAGCGACCATTCACCTTACTGAAATTGTCGACAGCCAGATGATTGAAATTCACCTTTGCGAGAACTGCGCGCAGGAAAAAGGTACGGATTTCAAAACGCACTTTAATTTTACCGAGCTCCTTGCGGGCCTGCCGGAAGCCGCCGGGAAATCGTCTAAAAGCCAGACTGAAAAGAAATGGACAGGGCAGTGCGCCCAGTGTGGAATGACGTATGGCGAATTCAGCAAATCGGGCCGCCTGGGCTGCGAAAACTGCTACGACGCTTTTTCGAAAATGCTCTTGCCGCTGATTAAACGCATTCAGCGTTCGATACGGCACGTCGGCAAACGCCCGCTGAAATCCGGAGGGGCTTCGTCCCACAACGATTTGCGGCTCCTTCAAGACAGGCTGCGCAAAAGTGTTCAAGCCGAGGAATTCGAAACGGCCGCCCGTCTGAGAGACGAGATTAAACAATTCGAAGAAAAGATGAAAAAGGGCAGGAAAAGTAAAAATGAGTGACATTGATACGTTTGTCAAACAGCCCGCGGAATGGCTCCGCGCCTCAGGGCCCGAGAGCGACGTGGTTGTCAGTTCGCGGCTGCGCCTTGCCCGGAATTTAAAGGGATATCCCTTTTTGTCCAAGCTGAACGCCGAACAACGCGAAGAAATCGTCGGCCGGATGGGCGAAATCGTCCCCAAGGGCAGGATTTTCGAACGGACTTATTATTTCCGCTACTCCGGCCTGACCGATCTTGACCGCCAATTTTTGCTGGAGCGGCATTTGGTCAGCCGGGAACACGCCGCGGCGAAAGAGGAAAAAGCCGTCGCCATTACTTCCAATGAGGTGGTAAGTATTATGATTCTCGAGGAAGATCACCTGCGGCTGCAAAGCTTCCAGTCCGGTTTTAATCTTATGGAGGCGTGGCGCATTGCAAATCAAATCGATAGTGAAATTGAAAAAAATATCGAGTTTTCCTTCAGTGAAGAGCTCGGTTATTTTACCGCCTGCCCCACGAATGTAGGAACGGGCTTGCGCGCCTCCTGTATGCTCCACCTGCCGAGCCTGGTCCTCACCAAACAGGTTCATAAAGTTTTGCAGGCCCTGGCGAAACTCAACCTTGCCGCCCGCGGGCTTTACGGAGAGGGGACTCAGGCGACCGGAAATTTTTTTCAGTTTTCCAATCAAATGACTCTGGGACAGTCGGAGGAGGAGATTATTGAAAATCTGGCCTCAGTCATCCGCCAAGTGATTGAGCATGAAAGGGAGGCGCGGAATTATCTGCGCGAGAAAAGAAAACCCAAGTTTGAAGATCAGATTTGGAGGGCGCTTGGCATTTTGAAGTCCGCAAGGGTGATTCCCTCTTCCGAGGCGACGCAGCTTTTATCGCTCGTCCAGCTGGGCATTTTGATGGAGCTTTTGGATTCCGGCTTAACCAAAACGGATTTGAATGCGCTTTTTCTTTTGATTCAGCCGGCTCATCTGCAGAAAATTATGGAAAAAACGCTCAATGCCGCGGAACGTGATATTTGCCGCGCGGATTTGATCCGGGAGCATCTTGCAAAGATTTCGCTGTAACGCGAGTTAGAATGCCTGTTCCTTATTTTTTAAAATACAAATGAAGATTGCCGGAGGTTCGAATGTTTGATCGTTTTACGGAAAGAGCAAGAAAAGTCATCATCCTCGCCAAAGAGGAAGCCAAGCGTTTCAATCACGATTATATCGGGACAGAGCACATCCTTTTAGGGCTCATCAAGGAAGGCGAAAGCGTTGCCGCCGCGGTCCTGCAGAATTTAGGGCTTTCCTTGGACACCATCCGCCTCGAAGTGGAGAAGCTCGTCCAGTTCGGGCCCAGCACGATTGTTTCCGGAGACATTCCTTTTACGCCCAAGGCAAAAAAAGTGATCGAGCTTGCGATGGATGAGGCGCGGCGCCTCGGACATAATTATATCGGGACCGAGCACCTGCTGCTGGGCCTGATCAAAGAAGGAGAGGGCGTGGCCAGCCACGTTCTCATGAATGTGGGCCTGGATTTGAATAAAGTCCGGGCTGAAGTGATCAAGCTGCTGGGTTCTTCGACGCCCGGTGGATCCGCAACTCCCGGTGGAGGAACCCCGGCAGTGGGCGGGCCCGGAAAGGGCAAGACTAAAACGCCGGCGCTTGACGCTTTCGGCAGGGATTTGTCCCAGCTCGCGCGTGAAGGAAAACTCGATCCGGTTGTGGATCGCGAGGACGAGATCGAAAGGGTCATTCAGATTCTCGCGCGCCGCACGAAGAATAATCCTGTCCTCCTCGGAGAAGCCGGGGTTGGAAAGACGGCGATTGTGGAAGGCCTGGCCCAGCGGATTATCGCCGGGGACGTGCCTGAAATTTTGATTGATAAACGCATGGTCGTGCTCGACCTGGCGTTAATGGTGGCCGGAACCAAGTACCGCGGCCAATTCGAGGAAAGGATCAAGGCCGTCATGGATGAGATCCGCCGCTCGGACAATGTGGTGATTTTTATTGATGAACTCCACACGCTGGTCGGAGCCGGCGGCGCGGAGGGCGCGATTGACGCGTCCAACATTTTAAAGCCCGCCCTTTCCCGCGGCGAGATTCAGTGCATTGGCGCGACAACGCTGGACGAATACCGAAAGTATATTGAAAAAGATGCGGCGCTGGCGAGGCGCTTTCAGACTATTATTGTCGATCCGCCTTCGGTGGATGAAACGATTCAGATCCTCAAAGGACTTCGCGACAAATATGAAGCTCATCACCGCGTCAAAATTTCGGATGAGGCCTTGGAGGCGGCGTCCAAACTCTCGGACCGTTATATCACGGGCCGGTTCCTGCCCGATAAGGCGATCGACCTGATCGACGAGGCGGCTTCGCGCGCGCGACTTGCGGTGACAACCCTTCCCAAGGACCTGAAAAAACTGGAGTCCGAAATCGAAAGTTTCAAGAGGGAAAAAGAGGCCTCCATCAAGGCGCAGGATTTTGAGAAGGCCGCTAAACTGCGCGACGACGAGCGCCGCGCCAAGGAAGAATTGTCGCGGATGAAGAAAAATTGGAAAGAATCCAAGTCCGAAGTCGAAGTCCAGGTCACAGGGGAAGACATCGCCTACATTGTTTCAAAGTGGACCGGCGTCCCGCTCGCGCGTCTTGAGGAAAAAGAAACTGCGCGCCTGCTTCGTATGGAAGATGAGCTCCACAGCCGCGTGATCGGCCAAGACGAAGCGCTCCGCGCGATTTCGCACGCGGTGCGGCGGTCACGCTCCGGACTCAGGAATCCCAGGCGACCCATCGGCGCGTTCATTTTCTTAGGGCCGACCGGCGTCGGTAAAACGCTTTTGGCGCGCGCTTTGGCGGAGTTTATGTTTGGCGACGGCGATGCCATGGTGGTGATCGACTGCTCGGAATACGGCGAGAAATTCAACGTCTCAAGGCTTGTCGGAGCGCCTCCGGGCTATGTCGGCTATGAAGAGGGCGGGCAGCTCACGGAAAAAGTCAGGCGCAGGCCCTATACGGTCATTTTGTTTGATGAAATCGAGAAAGCCCATCCCGACGTTTTCAATATCCTCCTGCAGCTGATGGAGGAGGGTCGCCTCACGGATTCCTTCGGCAGGAAAGTGGATTTCCGCAATACCATCGTGATCATGACCTCCAACGTCGGGGCGGACTTGATCAAACGGCAGGGCGATCTCGGTTTTAAGCCGCAGCAGGATGAGATTAATTACGAGAATCTCAAGCGCAAATTGCTGGATGAAACGAAAAAAGTATTCCGGCCGGAATTCTTAAACCGTGTCGACGATATCATTGTCTTTCATCCTTTAAGCCGCCAGGATCTCGATCAGGTCATCGAGTTTGAACTTAAAGAAGTCAAAGACCGCCTGAAGGATAAAAAAATAGAGCTGGTCTTATCCTCGGAAGTCACGAAATTCCTGATTGATAAAGGATACGATCCGGTCTTCGGAGCTCGCCCGCTGAAGCGTACGATTCAGCGGTACATTGAAAATGTGCTCGCCGAGGAAATCCTTTCCGGGAAATTTCACGAAAGCGATAAAATCCAGGCCCTGCTTCGCGGAGAAACGATACAGTTTGAGAAAGTATCCTAGAGGGTAGCTTCTCCCAAAATCGGGAAGTCACTATGGAAACTCTTATTCCCAAATTCGGGTCGCTTCGCCGTTGGGTTTCGTTGCGCGGATGGCTTCATAAGCTCGGCGAGGGGTCGATTGCCCTGGCTTATAACGCCGGGGGGATCACGTTCCTTTTTTTAGATACGCTTCACATTCTTTTCACGACGAAGCTGAGGTGGAATGCCACGCTCGATCAAATGCATAAAATCGGGGTCACCTCGTTGCCTTTGGTTTTCCTCACCGCCCTTTTTACCGGTATGGTGCTGTCCCTGCAATCGGCCTATCAATTGCGCCTTTTCGCCGCCGAGCAGTTTACCTCGGACCTCGTGGCCCTCTCGATTACGCGCGAGCTCGGGCCGGTTCTGACGGCAATGGTCGTTGCGGGGCGCGTGGGCGCTTCCATTGCAGCCGAGCTCGGTACCATGAAAGTGACGGAGCAGATCGATGCCCTGAAGGCCTTGGCCGTGAATCCGACCCGCTATTTGGTAGCGCCTCGTTTCGTCGCGGCCTTTTTGATGCTCTTTGTGCTGACGATTTATGCGGATACGATCGGAATCCTGGGCGGGTACTGCGTCGCTGTTTTTAAGCTCGGCATCAGCCCGCATCAATACCTTAAACGCACGATTAATATCCTTATGATCAAGGATGTGATGACGGGCTTGATCAAGGCCTTCGGCTTCGGGGGAATTATCGCTCTCGTAGGATGTTATTTTGGTTTTAAGGCGGAAAAAGGCGCCGAGGGAGTAGGGCGCGCAACGACCCTTGCGGTGGTGACTATTCTGATTTTGATCATCGCCTCCGATGCCCTTACGACCGCGATATTTTATTTCTTCTGACATGATAGAAATCCAGGGATTGTGCAAAAGATTCGGAGGCAAAGAAGTTCTGAAAAGCCTGGACCTGACAATCCACGACGGAGAGACGATTGTGATTATCGGAGGATCGGGGTGCGGGAAAAGCGTCCTCCTGAAGCACATCATCGGGTTGATGGAGCCGGAAGAGGGCAGCGTAACGATTGACGGGGTGAATATTTTCACGCTCTCCACGCGTGACCAGGATCAGTTCCGTTTATCCTTAGGGATGCTTTTTCAGGGCGCAGCATTGTTTGATTCTCTGACGGTCCGGGAGAACGTGGGATTTTCTCTCTACGAGCATACGAATCTGGCGCCGGCGGAAATTGAAAAGAGGGTCCAGGAAAAACTGGGCTTGGTGGGGCTTCACGAGATCGAGGATCTGATGCCCTCGGACTTATCGGGCGGAATGAAAAAACGAGTCGGCCTTGCCCGCGCCATTTGCAATGAACCGAAGATTATCCTTTATGATGAGCCGACAACGGGCCTGGATCCCATTAACGCCGACAGTATTAATGATTTGATATTGCGGATGCAGGAAAAATTAAAAGTGACTTCTATTGTCGTAACTCATGATATGATAAGCGCTTATAAGGTCGCTAACCGTATTGCCATGCTTTATGACGGAAAAATTATCGGCCTCGGCTCTCCGGACGAAATAAAAAATACGTCTAATCCCATTGTCCGGCAATTTATAACCGGTTCCGCCAAGGGGCCGATGAACGAACTAGAAAGGTGAAAACGGGTCCATGAAGAAAAGTCAGAATGAAGCTGCTGTAGGAGCTTTTGTGGTGATTGGTTTTATTATCCTCGCCCTTATTGTGTTTTTTGTCAGCGGCGTCTATTTTTTCCGCTCCGGTTATGGCGTCAATATTTTATATAACTACGTGAGTATTCTCGACCGCGGCGCGCCAGTGCGGATGGCGGGCGTAAGGATCGGGGAAGTCAGCAAGGTTGAACTCATGTATGATGAAAAATCCAAACAGACCCGCGTTCTGGTGAAACTTTTTATTGAAAAGGAGGTGCGTATCCGGGAAAATTACTTGTTTGAGATCAGGGGGACGCATATTTTAAGCGAACCTCATATTGAAATAACTCCCAAGCCGGGGGACGAGCCTGTCTTGAAAGACGGCGCTTTAATCCAAGGCGCTGATCCGGTCCCTGTGGAGGCTTTGATCGAGCGCGCCCACAGGATCGCCGCGGACATCGAGGGAATCGTGGGGACGTTTCATTCTGCCTTGGAAGGAAATGAAACAGCCAGCGCTTTGAAAAAGGTGATTTTGAATTTATCTTCCTTGACCGATTCCATGAACAAGGTGATGAGCGGTTCGGAAGGGGATTTGAAAGATTCCATGAAAAATATGAAGACGGCCACGGATTCGCTGCAGGCCATTATGGAAAAGATTCAAAAGGGAGAAGGGACGGCAGGCCGGCTTATTTTCCGCGATGAGCTTTACCAAGATTTAAGAGGCTTTGTGGCCGAGATCAAGGCCAGGCCTTGGCGTTTACTCAAAAAAGACGGCAGGAAGCATTTCTTATTCTTTTAATCCGATGAGGTTTCATTTATTCATATCCTGGGTTCAGCAAAGAAGGAGTGTGTATCATGATTTTATTAATTCGTGTTTTATTTATTTTGCTTTGTTCGGTGTTCGGTTACATAACGGAAATGTCGTGGCTGCAACTGTTCCACCTGCCGCACGCGCCTTGGCTCGGCGCAGGGATCGGGTTCCTGATCGGGACTTTGGTCCTCTCGCTCGATATCTTTTTCAAGCAGTATACCGTCCGTAATATCCTGGCCGTTTTAATCGGCTTTGCTTTGGGACTTCTGATCCACCGTCTTTTTATGACGGTCATCTCGTACGCCAATTTTCACTCCGACAGCGTGCGGCACCTGGGAATTGCCTCCGCCATCATTTTTGCTTATCTGGGAGCGATTACGATTTTAAGGGGGCAGGATGAGTTCACCTTGATGATTCCTTTCGTGACGCTGGACACCAAGGGCTCTTCGGAAGAACTCATTCTCCTTGATACGAGCGTCATTATCGACGGCCGGATTCACGACATCAGCAAAACGCATTTTCTCTCCGGCAAGTTTATCCTTCCGCGCTTTGTCCTCAAAGAACTTCAGTTGATCGCCGATTCCTCGGACCCGTTAAAAAGGAACCGCGGCCGGCGGGGGCTGGACGTCCTCAACCGGATCAAGTCCAATCCCGATATCCAGGTTAAAATCAACGAGATGGATTTCCCGGAATTTTCCACCGTGGACGCGAAGCTTGTCAAAATGGCCCAGGTCCTGAACGCAAAAGTTTTCACCAATGATTTTAATCTCAATAAAGTGGCCGAGCTGCAAGGGGTCAAGGTGTTGAATATCAATGAACTGGCCAACGCCCTCAAGCCTATTGTGATGCCCGGGGAGTTGATGCAGGTCAAGATTTTAAAAGAAGGCAAGGAGCACGATCAGGGCGTCGCCTACCTGGATGACGGAACCATGGTGGTGGTGGATAACGCGCGCCGGCGCATTGGACAGACGCTGAACGTGACGATTACCAGCGTTCTTCAGACTCAGGCCGGCCGGATGATTTTTGCAAAGCACGGCGAAGACAGCGAGCGCCAGGAACGAAATGTTGAGCGCGGGGCTGATTCCCGCGGAATGGACCGCTTCCGCCCGACGGAAAAGCGTCCAACGCAGCAGAGCGCGGGCGGCCCGAGGTAGTGGATGCGCACGAGTTTGATCGTGGCTGCGGGAGGAAGCGGCAGCCGGTTTCAAAAAACTTCTCCCTTACCCGGCGGGCAGTATTCTTCGAAGCTTTTTTTTCCACTGTGCGGCAAGCCTTTGCTCGCTCATACGGTTGAAGCCTTTCAAAAAATTTCTCAAGTCTCCGAAACAATTTTAGCGGTCCCGGAAGGCGCGCAAAGCGAGGCGCGAAGGCTGGTCCGGGAACGCGGCTGGCAAGCCGTCAGGCTCGTCCGCGGCGGGCGGACACGGGCGGAGTCGGTGTGGAAGGCGCTTCGGAAGGCCAATCCCAGGAATAAATGGGTCACGGTGCACGACGGCGCGCGGCCTTTTACTTCACCGACGCTTTTAAAGAAACTTTTTCAGGGCGCGGAGAATTCAGATGGCGTCATTCTCGCAAAAAAAATTGTACCTACCATTAAAGAAGCGGACGGAAAAGGCTTCATCAGGCGGACGGTGGACCGGCGTGTTCTTTTCGAAGCCCAGACGCCGCAGGTCGTCCGCCGTGAACTTTTAGAGGAAGCCTACCGTAAAGTTCCGAAGGCTTTTGAAGCGACTGACGAGGCCTCTCTTCTGGAAGCTGTGGGCGCTGAAGTCCGGATATTTATCCACGAAGATTGGAATCCTAAAATTACCACGTATCACGATTTGGAGCTTGCCGAGGCTTATCTTCATCAGAAAAACAAAGTCATCACCACGACCGGGATCGGCCGCGATACGCACCGCCTTGTCGACGGCCGCCCGCTTATACTCGGCGGCGTGGAAATTCCATTTGAAAAAGGCCCGCTCGGCCACTCCGACGGCGACGTCCTTTTGCACGCCGTGATCGACGCCATTCTGGGCGCTGCAGGGGAAGGGGATATCGGAGAATGGTTCTCCGATAAGGACCCGAAAAATAAAGGCATTGCCGGCAAGTTCATGCTGCAAACCGTCCTTAAAAAGATTGTCCCGATGGGCTGGAAGATCCAGCATCTGGATTCAACGATTTTTCTTGAAAGACCGAAACTGAGCCCCTACAAAGAAAAACTCCGCCGGTCGATCGCTGAACTCCTTTCAATTCCGCAGGGATATGTTTCCGTCAAAGCCAAAACAATGGAAGGACTGGGCCCTGAAGGCCAAGGCTTGGCGGTTACTGCCGAAGCGCTTGTGACCTTGCAGCGGATTGTTTCATGATTCGCGTTCGATTCGCTCCGTCCCCAACCGGTTTCCTTCATTTAGGCAACGTCCGTACGGCTCTTTTTAATTATCTCTTCGCCAAACGCCAGGGCGGAAAATTTATTTTAAGGATCGAGGATACGGACCGGGAGAGGTCGCGGGAAGAATACCGTCAGGCCTTGAGTGAAGACCTTCTTTGGACGGGCATTCGCTGGGACGAAGGGCCGGGAGTTGAGGGCGAATACGGGCCGTATCTGCAATCCGAGCGCCTCGAAATTTATCAATCTTACGTGAATCGTTTGCTGGATCAAGGAAAGGCTTACGCTTGCTACGTGACGGAGGCGGAGACGGAGGAAATGAAGCACCTGGCGCGTTTGGAAAAACGCCCGCCGCGTTTTGACAATCGCGGAAGATTTTTTACGGCGCAAGAAATTGCCGAACGAAAGGCCCGGGGCATCAAGCCGACCGTGCGGTTCAAAATTGAAAATCCGATGCTTCGAATGCACGACCTGATCCGCGGGGAAGTGAAATTCAATTTGGACGATATGATGGGGGATTTCGTCATCCAGCGCGCGGACGGCAGCCCCACGTTTCACCTGGCGGTGTGCGTCGATGACGCTTTAATGAAAATCACGCACGTGATCCGCGGGGAAGACCACCTTTCCAATACGCCGAAGCATATTTTACTTTTAGAGGCGATGGGTTTTAAGCCGCCGCAATATGGGCATCTTTCGCTGATTCACGGCCCAGGAGGGGAGCCCTTATCCAAGCGCCTGGAAGCGGTTTCATTACGGGAATTCCGCAAGCGCGGCTACTTTCCTCCCGCGCTGGCCAACGCTATCGCCCTGCTCGGCTGGTCCCCTGGAGATAACCGTGAAATTTTTACCTGGCAGGAGCTTCAGCAAGTCTTTGACCTCGCTCGCATCGGCAAGTCCGCCTCTATTTTCGATCCGCACAAACTGGACTGGGTCAACGGGCAGCATCTCCGCAGCCTTTCGGATCAGGATTTCGTCCGGCTTTCGGCCGCTTATTTGAAAGAGTACAAGAAGCTTCCCTTTGATGAAAAGCAGGTCCTCAAACTGCTGCCGGTCTTTAAAGACAACATTGAGCGGTTTGAACAGCTCACGGAGCGGCTTGAAATCCTTTCCGAAGAATTTTCTTATGAAGATGAAGCCCTGCTCAAAACGCCTCAGGCCAAAGAAGTTTTACAGGCCGCCCTTGAAGTCCTTCCTTCAATCCCTACGGCGGCGGAATCCGGTTACGAGGCCTTTGTCAATGCCTTAAAGCCTAAAGTGAAGGCGACGGGAAAGAATCTTTTTATGCCCATTCGCCTCGCGTTGACCGGAAAAGAACATGGGCCGGAGCTCAAAAGGATTTTTCCGATCCTCGCTTTTGAGAATCTCAAGAAACGCTTTGAACGCGCCTTAAGCCTGAATTAGCAATCGTTATGATCCGTTTCTTTAATACGCTGTCTCGCAAGCTCGACTCCTTTGAGCCGCTCGATCCTCCCGAAGCGCGCCTTTACACCTGCGGCCCGACGGTTTACGATTACGCCCACATCGGAAACTTCCGCACCTTTGTTTTTGAAGACCTGCTGAGGCGCTTCCTGGAATTTCGAGGCTTCAAGGTCAAGCACGTGATGAATATTACCGACGTGGACGACAAAACAATCGCCGGATCGAATCAAAATGTAGGGGCGCCCCTGGTGGGCGCCCCTACAGGGCAGGCACCAGGCCTGCCCCTACAGCGATTGAATCAATTCACAGCCCAATATATCGAGGCCTTCCAGGAAGATTTAAAGACTCTGAATATTCTTCCTCCTACGCTTCAGCCGCGTGCGACCGAAGAGATTCCTGTAATGTTGGAGTTGATCGAGAAGTTGATCAAAAGCGGAACAGCGTACGCAAGCGACGGCTCTGTCTATTACCGAGTTTCGTCCTTTCCGCGTTACGGAAATCTCTCCAAAAAGAATCTCGAAAAAAATATCAAAGGCGTGCGCGTGGATGTGGACGAATACGATAAAGAAGAAGGCGCTGATTTTGTTTTGTGGAAAAAAGCCAAAGAAGGCGAGCCTTCGTGGGATTCACCGTGGGGGAAAGGCCGACCGGGCTGGCACATTGAGTGCTCGGCAATGAGTATGAAATATCTTGGAGAGACTTTCGACATTCACGTCGGCGGAGAGGATTTGATCTTCCCTCACCACGAAAATGAAATTGCCCAGTCCGAGGCATCCACCGGGAAGAAATTTGTAAACTACTGGCTCCACTCGAAACACTTGCTCGTCAACGGCGAAAAAATGTCGAAATCAAAAGGGAATTTTTACACGCTCCGGGATTTACTCGCCAAAGGGTACGACCCGATGGCGATCCGTTACGCCCTCCTTTCAACGCATTACCGTGCGCCCCTTAACTTCACTTTGGAAGGACTTAAAGAAGCAGGGGAGGTGATAAAGAGGTTGGATGAGTGTTATTTTAAATGCTTAAGCGTAAAAACTTTTTTACCATTTTCTAAACAACCAGTTAATGAGGATTTGCCCAAATATCTTGAGGAATATTGGAAAAGCGCCGTTCGTTTTTTGAGTGATGATTTAAATATTTCAAATGTAATGGATTTTATCCATCGGTCCATTCTAGAAATCAATACCGCTTTGGCCGATTGGATTCATGCGGAGCATTTGAATGCAGTCTTGGACTTTTTTTATAAAGTTGATCAAGTGCTCGGATTGAAGTTATGCGAAATAGACGGGATTCCTTCCGAAATCGAATCAATTTTGAAAAAATATATTGAAGTGCGAAAGATTAGAGATTTTTCAAAATCGGACGTGTTGCGTAAAGAGATTGAAAAACTCGGATGGTTGGTCAACGACGGTCGTCCCGGTGAGCCATCGACGGTAAAAAAAAAGAGAAGGACGTGGGATTTTGAGAAAACATAAACCCTATTTCATCACTTTTGAAGGCGCGGAAGGCGCGGGCAAGAGCACGCAGATCCGCCTCGCTGAGCAATACCTAAAACAAAAAGGCTATTCCGTCCTTGTGCTGCGTGAACCGGGAGGAACGCGGATTGGAGAGGCGATCCGGAAAGTCATCCTGAATAAGAGTCGCAAGGAGATGCGTCCCGAGACGGAACTTTTACTTTATTTGGCCTGCCGCGCGCAGATCGTGAAGGAAAAAATTTCGCCTTCGCTTCAGCAGGGAAAAATCGTGATCTGCGACCGGTTCGAGGATTCCACGCTCGCTTACCAAGGCTTTGGAAGAAAAATTCCCTTAGCGTCGATCGAAGTCATTAGCAAGCTCGTGGTCCGCGGTTCGCTCGTGCCGGACTTAACCTTTGTCCTGGATTTGGATCCGCGATGCGGTCTGAAAAGAGGCGGCCGGATCGATCGTATCGAACGCGAGTCCTATCTTTTTCACGACCGCGTGAGGAAGGGATTTCTCCGACTGGCGAAGCGTGAGCGCAAACGCTGCAACGTGATTGATGCCGCCCAAAGTATCGAGGCTGTCGCAAAAAAAGTGAAGGAGGCGCTGGATCGTGTCTTCTGAAATAATGGAAGTCCAGGATTTTGTCCTCCGCAT
>JAHFHG010000052.1 GCA_023247035.1 Candidatus Omnitrophota bacterium | reverse complement strand
CATGTTTGCGGGGTCCGCGGATGACTTCTCCTCCCCATCAAACTCCTGCACAATCTCATACCCCGCCTTCTCCAGCATCCCCTCCGCCACCTCGGTGTCGTATTGATTCATTTGGCATCCAAAAGTTTTGATGCTGACTTTGAGGGGTTTAACTTGTTTATTCATTCATTTCACCACTCACTTTTCTGACAATCGTGATATGAAAATAATAAGAAAAGGAAGAAGAGATGTCGAGCTATTTCGCCTGTCGAATTGCTTTCAATTTCTCACGAACGTAAAGACGTATCTTTTTCTCCGGGATGCGCTCCACCCATCGGGCCGCCTTTTTGAAACTGAATTCCGAGATTCCATGCAGGTGAAGCGTGCTCGATGAATGAGACATAAACACGCTGGCGGGGGCTGACTTCTCTTGGCAAGGTGGCAATTTTCGGGAAGGACCGCGTCTGAAAATATTTTCCGGAAACGCGATGCAGCGCGGCCTGTTTTGGAGCAAGCTCACTTCTTGCCCGGGCCGGATTCTTTGTCCCATCTTTGCCTGCCCTCATTGGAATGCAAGCGGCCCTGATTTTTTCATTTTCATTTTTATTTTCCTTCCCCGCCGGCCGGCCCCTCATTCAACGTCCAATCAAAATCCAGGTATTTCACCTTAAAGTCGCCTTCTTCAAGGAACTTCGTTTTTTCGGGATCGTCAAGGTAGTGCGCAATAAAGGAGAGAACGGCGTATTCCGCGGGCGAAAAGCCCCGCTCGTTGTCCGCCGGCGCCCCAAAGTCAAGATTAAAATCATTCCCGTACCATTGATAGATTTTTGAGATCCTCACCTTTCCTGCTTCCGGCAAAATCTGCGTCCATCTGGAGTCGTTCACAAAACGGCGGGCAGCTAAAAAGAGCTGGCCTTCAACGCGCGGGCCCGTATAGGCTTCTTGAATCAAGCGCGGGCAGCTCTTCGCAGGGCAGGCAAGCGCCGTGTGGATTTTTTCGTCCCGGAAAACCTGCAAAAGGTGCTGCGTGCGGATCTGATTCAGGCTGTAACCCCGCCCCGCAATTTTAATGAACTGCAGATCCCATATTCCGGGAATGCTTTGGATGGTCTTCACCGGATAATGCTGAAGGATTGCGGCGATGCATCCGGCGTTGTAGGCATTCATAAAAAGAGCCAATCTTTCTTCTCGTGGCCAGTTTTTTTTAAAATCGGCAGGGCTGATGGATCCCAGTTGTTCGAGATACTGCGTCAAAAGAGCGGGCGCCGCCTTGGCGGCTTTATAATCGACCTCTCCTTCCTCATTCACAAACCGGCTCAAAAATTGATCCCAGCGGCTGTGGTCAAATGGCTCATCCAAGGCAAAAATCCGGCCCGGGGAAAAAAGAAAAATAAGGCTTAAAACGCAGGCGCAGAGCTTGAGGTTTGTTTTCATCGCTGGAATTGCAGGATCAGAATGCGGGCCTCACGGCGCCGCTAAAAACGGATTCCGTTTTTGCGCAGAAAATCAATATCCGCGGGGCTTAAATCAATCGAAATCTCACCGTCAGATTTTCCGTCTTGAAACCCGTAAGAATCATAAATCTCTTCCCATTCTTCCAAGGCTTCAGGCGTCAGGGGGAGAAATGTAAAAAAGCAGAAATTCAAATTAATGTGGGGTTCCTTGCCTTGAAAAGGAAGAGAAGCATAGGGGCCCTGAGAAGGAAGATTCTTTAGAATTTTATTTAAAAGTCTGATCAGTTGACTCATATTGCGGTCAAACTCTTTATCTTTTTCAGGGTTCATATTTTCGTTTCTCCTTTTTTCAATAACCGGTCGATATTTTGAGGAAGCGAAAAACCATAATAGAGAATTTCCCCGCCCTTCGCAAGAAAAACCGCCGACGGAATCCCCGCCACACCGAAGGCCTCGGCGATTTCCCCTTTTTCATCGAGCGCAATGGGGTAATCGATCGCTTTTGCTTCTTTAAATTTGCGGACCTCTTCTCGCGACTCCTGGACATTGATTCCCAAAATCTTAAGCCCTTGCGGAGCGAATTTCCGATGCCATTTGTTAAGGAGCGGGATTTCCTGCACGCACGAAGGGCACCAAGAGGCCCAAAAGACCAAAAGGACGGGGGCCTCATTGTAAAGGTCCGCGAGCGGATTGGGCCGGCCTTGAGATAAGGGGTTAAGAAAAACGTCGGGGGCCTTGGCGCCGGTGAATTTGGAAGAAGGCGGCTCACAGCCGGTTAGCGTGAGGATCCCAAAAACTAAGACGAAGAGGGGCGGGCTGAGGAATTTCATAAATTTTCCAGATAGCTCTGCGCCGCCAAAGCCGCCTCGCAGCCCTCGCCGCAAGCCGACACCAGCTGTTTCACGGCTCCGGCGCGAATCTCGCCGGCCGCGAAAACGCCGGGCACGGAAGTCCTCAAAAAAGAATCCGTGACCACATACCCTTTGTCATCCAGCCGCACAAAATCTTTTAAAAAACCGGTATTGGGATCGTGGCCGACAAAAATGAACACGCCGTCGGTCTTAAAATCCTGCACTTTATTATTTTTGATGTTTTTCAAAAGGATGTTTTCAACTTTTTTTTCGCCTTCGATTTTTTCAACCACGGTATCCCAAATGAAATGAATCTTCGGGTCCTTTTTGGCGCGCTCTTGGAGGATCGGGCTCGCGCGGAGTTTATCCCGCCTGTGGATGACGGTGACCTGCGCAGCAAACCGGGTGAGGAAGATTCCTTCCTGCATAGCGGAATCCCCTCCGCCGATCACGGCGATCTGCTTATTTTTAAAAAAGGCTCCGTCGCAGGTCGCGCAATAAGAAACCCCGCGGCCGGTCAGTTCTTTTTCGCGCGGGACGCCTAAAGTGCGGAAGGAAGCCCCGGCCGCCAAAATAACGGCCTTTGCGGCATAATTTCCCGAAGCGGTTTGGACCTCAAAACCCTTTTCCTGTTTTTTCAGGGATCGGGCCTCCTGATAAACCATTTCGGTACCATAGCGCTTCGCCTGCTCTTCCATCCGTTTGGAAATCTCACCACCCGTAATGCCTTCGGGGAATCCGGGATAATTCTCGACAATATCCGTTAAGGCAATCTGCCCGCCCGGGATGAGCTTTTCAAGGAGGAGTGTAGAAAGCTTGGCCCGCGAAGTATAAAGGGCAGCGGTAAGCCCGGCTCCGCCGCCGCCAAGGATAAGGACATCGTAGTTTTTCATCGCTATACCCAACGAACTTGAGCCTGCGAAAGTTGGAGGCGCCTCTTTAGAGAAGGAATCGCCGCGAAAAGTTCGCAATCCTGATCTCGTTGGGTATAGGAAGCGCGAGTTTCAGATTTAGAACTCATGGACTCCGGCTTCTCCAAGCACTTCTTCCGTTACATAAACCGGGACTTCGGCGCGCAAGGCAAGCGCCACGCTGTCGGAAGGGCGGGCATCGACCAGGACTTCCCCTTGCGGAATTTTGAGCTGCAGCTTGGCGTAAAAGGTGTTGTTCTGGAGTTTGTCAATCACCACCCGCTCCAGCCTGGCCCCCAGTTGTTCGATCGTCTGCAAAAGAAGGTCATGAGTCATCGGCCGCGGCGGCTTGATCCCGCTCAATTTCATCTTAATCGAATTGACCTCGGCAATGCCGATGACAACGGGAAGATAGCGCGTTCCATCTTTTTCGCGAAAGACGATGACCTGCTCATTGCGCATTTCATCAATTTTGATTTTATTAAGGACAAGCTCGATCATTTCGGCTCGGGACCAAACGGCGGACGGTTCGGACGCTCCTTTTTGGCTTGTTCCGCAAGGTACTTCTGCGTCTGTTTGGCCTCTATGATTTCTTTCTCAAGATTTTCTTGTTCATTTAGGATTTTACCCATCAAGCCTTCGCGCGCTCGAATCTCGGACTCGACTTCTTCCTGGTCTTTGATCAATTTCTGCAAAAGCGCTTCCTTTTCAACAAGCTGATTGGCGATTTTCGTTTTCTTCTGGATCAGCTCACGCTGTTCGACGTGCGCATTCATCTCACGGATCTGGCGGCGGACGCCTTCAAGTTCTTTTTCGCGGATCTCGAGCTGCTTGGCGGCAGTCTGAAGCGTCCTTTCCAAATTTTCACGGCCTTCGCGCAGGCCGGCGGCCTCCAGAATCAATTCTTGATTTTGAGTCTGGAGTTTGACGGCCTCTTGATTTTTGGTTTCAAGTTCCTGAACCAGCCTTCTTTGCTCGTCTTCAAGCTCTCTTTGCTTGATTTCAAAGGCCCCTTTTGAACTCCTTTCCGATTCGTAATTTCTCTGGAGTTCTACGATCTTTTCGCCGTCAGCATTTTGTTTGTCACGCCAATAAATCACCTGCTCGGCCTGTTCGTTAATGGTTTGTTCAAGAGATTCTTTGGCCCTCAGAAGCACTTCGATTTTCTCGGCCAGCCCACGGTTTTGAAGCTTCGCATGGTCCAATTCCTGAAGGGTGCGGCCCAGCCTTTCCTCAAAGATCCGGCCGGAGTGGTTATAATTCTCGCCCAGCTTTTTATACTGCTCCTCTTTGAGTTCCAAGGCCTTCGCCAGCCCTTGTTTTTCCTTTTCAAGCTGCCAGACTTTTTCGGTCATCTCCCTATTTTTTCTATTCCCATCCTCGAGCTCCAGGTTGAGCTGAGCAAGCTTTCCCTCCAGCAGATGATAAGACTGCCGCTGATCCTCGAGGCCCTTTGCGAATTGGACCTCTTGAAGATCCCATTGGTCAGCCTGCGCCTGCTTTTCTTTCCGGAGAATCTGAAGATTCTCTGCCAGTTCGAGGCGGGCCTTTTTTAGATCTTCGGCTTCTTTTGCCAAAGCGGAGCATTTATCCTCATAAAGCTCGCAGGCCATACGGTATTCTTCCTGGAGGATTCGGTGGTTCTCTTGAACGCCCGCCAGCAGCTTCTGCGCATCCTGAAGTTCCCTTTGCTGCGTTAAAGAAGCTTCAGGATGCGGAGCCGAGGCGCGGGCTTGATTGATTTCTGCTTTGAGAAGAGTGACTTGATCCCGCAGGATTTCGTACTGCTCCTTCCAATACTCGACTTCTTCGAGGAGTTTGGCCCGATCTTCGGCTGAAAGAGCTTGAAAAACGGTTTCGCTTTGAGAGGGTTTAGGGTCCTCCCGGACAAAGGAGCGGATTTCATTGAGGGCGTCTTCGGGGGCTAAAAGTTCCTGATCGTGATTTTCTTTTTCCCCTGACAATTGAGGCCAGGCGCCTAAAAAAGATAAACTCGGAGGCTCGGGCCATATCGTGCGGTAACATTTACGTTTCTGGAAAACATCATTGGTGAAGGCCATTTCAGCGCCGAGAGGCCTAAAATAGTCTTTCACTTTAACGGCGGTGTCACGGTCGAGATTGTCGAGCAAAATAATAGGCGTGTTCGCCGCCAGGTCTTGGGCTTCTTCGACGGACAAAGCAAAAACCTGGGCAATTTTTTGTACAACTCTTTTCTTATCGATTTCGTTTTTAAGCGGGTTCAGGATAATACACCAATTCTGGTCCCGGTCTTGAATTTTCTTATGGCGCAATAACATGAGGTAGCTCCCCTTTCAAAATCAAGGTGAAGCCCGCGCAAGCGGAATCCTTAAAGCGAGGCGCGGGCCGCGGCGAAGGACGGGATCGCGGGCGGTTAATTCGAATTTCCGGGAAGGCAGGAGATAAAATGCCTAGAGGCTGATTCGATTGGAAATTTCAAAAATGACCGGCATTTCCCAGTATTCACCCATCAAAACCTTAATAATGCCGACCAGCGAAAGAATGCCGAAGACAACAAAAGCCACGGTAAAAACAAGATCCCCCAACGCAGGGACGATCTTCAAGATACAGGCGGCCATTTCAAGGATGAACAGGACCAAAGCTTGTTTTCCGTGAAATTGCGCAAACTTGTTTTGTTTTTTCAGTAAAAGAGGCGCAAAACAAAGGACATTCAAGTAACCGATTGCGGCAAAAAACTTGGCGTCTTGTATCTCAGGATCTTCTGGTGAGTTCACTTGCTCGTCTGTGGGCGCGGTCATCCAATCTCCTTAAAATGGCTTCCCAAAAATCGTGCGTGCGTCCTTAAATACGCTGCCTATTATATGAATCGCAACACGGGAGTCAAGGCACATTGCCTAGGATTTGCATATAGACCCCTCGGCGCTTCCATAAAGGATGGCTTCCTTGACCGGCTGGTTCCGGATCAAGTGCTCCTGAACGATCCGTTCCATTTTCTCGGGCGTCACGTGGTGGTACCAAATACCGTCGGGATAGACGGCCGCAATCGGTCCGCCCGCGCATATTCCAAAGCAGTGGCACTGGCTGCGCTGAATCCTGTCCGGGCCTTCGTGCAGTCCCAGCTCCTTTAACCGATCCTTTAAATTTTGATACAGGCTGGGTGAGGTCTCCGGAGCGCAGCGCGGGCCCGTGCAAACAAGAATGTGTTTTTTATAGGGACGGAACGGAGGCGTCGAGGAATCCATTGTTTTTCTCCTTCTATGAAAGCCAAATGCAAGATTATTTTTTAAGGGGCTGCATTGGCTTTTGTTGCTTTGATCCCCTCATAAAAGCTGATCATCCTTACTATTCGTGCCCGCATCAGCGCCGCACATCGTAAAATCCGATTCACGGATCCTCTCCCATAATCCTTCCTCCTGTTTTTTTGAGTTCACTTCTCGCAGTAGAATTATGAGTCGGCGAACACCATTCTCCTATTCAGGGTCACAATGCCCTAGTACGGTGTCAATTTTATTTTTGTCATTCCCGCACGATGTTAAGCGGGAATCCACAAGCTTTGGATTCCCGATGAAACCATTCGGGAATGACAATTTTAAACTTGACAGGGTACTAGTTCTACTCCGGGAAAATTCTACTCCCGAAGCATTCACCAGCCCCCCTAGACTTTTAACGTATCATCTCCTTGGTCGGCGGGTCTTGGATCCGAAATTGAATGGCCCTTTTTGTCCCGGCGAGTAAACGCCACATCGCAAAAATGCGCAACCGCTTTATCCGCGCTGCCGGTTTCATATACTGCCATTTCCGGATTTTTATCACAATAGGAAAATGCTTCGCAATGCCTGCACGGAGATTCCGAGGAATAAACTTGCGCGCGCAGGGTCTTCGCTAACTCTGACATGATTTCCTGAATCGGCGCGGATTGAAAATGGCGCCGGTATTTTCTTTGCCAGGTGCAGGCCCCCGCCCCGCCGTACGGATCCAAATGCACATCCAAGTGCCCGCATCCGCAACGATACAAATTCGGAGGCGCTTGCGCGCGGTTCGGCGAATTTGTGAAGGGTTTGTCATTCCCGCTCGTTTTAAGCGGAAATCTAGTTTCCGGATCCCCAATAGAATCATTCGGGGATGACAGAAAAATCTCTTCTTCCGAAAGAGCGCACCGCGCCGCAGCGAGATCCGTTTCGCCGCACTCCATTCGCACAATGTCTCCCGCCGGGAGACGCAAATTACAAACGGACGTGTCTCCGTCAAGCCTGGGATAAATCAGACTGCTCACCTTGAAAGAGACTCCCCAGGATTCCGCCATTTTTTTCATCGCTCCGATTTCATGTTGATTCACCGTCAGGGCGCTGGTCTTCAACTTAAGCGGAAGTTTGCGCTCGATCAACCGTTCAATTCCCTCCAGGCATCGTTTGTAAGAACCCTTCACCTGAGTCACCTTTTCATAAGTTTCAGCCGTCGCCCCGTAGAGCGTAATCTCAAGGGAAAACGGAGGTTTACACGCCAGGTGGTCGGCAACGGCGTCCGTCACCAGCGTTCCGTTGGTAAAAAGCGTCAGAAGAAAACCGCGCCGGTGCGCGTAATCGTAGATTTCGAGAAAATTTTTCCGGGCGAAGATCTCGCCGCCCGTGAAGCAGAGCCACAAAATCTGGGCGCGGTAGAGCGCGTCGAGCGCGGCCAGGACATCGTCTTTTTTCCATTCGCGGGAGAGAAATTCCGGCTTGTTGTAAGGGTCGGTGTAACAATGCACGCAGTGAAGATTGCACGCGTAAGTAAGCTCGATCTGAGCCTTGATGAACTTTTCTTCGTGAAAGGACCGGGAGCGGACAGCCGCGGAAAATTCGCCGTACGCTTTGCCGCGAAGAGTATCCGCTAAATCAAACTGAGGCATGAACGGAACTCTCCATTTCTTCCTTTGACGCGGACCGCTTTCTGGGACACGGAAAACAGCGCAAGTGATTATAAAAACCTTCTTTGAAATTTCCCGTCCTGAGATTGTATCCCTGCCTCCGGTTCGCCGAACAAAGCTGAAGGTTGCCGTAGGCATCAATATGAAAACGATTTTTCCCTTCGTGACAGCCTTGATCCCGTGTTTCTTCCTCATGCCGCCGTTGGGCGTCTTTGACAAGCTCCGGGGCAGCGCCAATCCATTGATCGAGTTCGTGATCCGGAAGCTCGAAATGCCGCAGCGAACTCCCGTCAAGCGCAAGCCGTATTTCAGTTCCGAGCTTGAAACGCGCCTGCGGATATTTGCGCGCCCAGGACGCGATTCTGCCGATTTCGTCCCGGTTCAGCGTCATTGCCGTGGTCTTGATCGTCAAAGGAAGGCCGGCTTTTAAAATCCGTTCCATGCCGCGGTTCACACGTTCAAATGTCCCGCCGACCGCCGCAATAAGATCAAAGGTCGCAGGATCAGCGCCGAGATAGCTGATCTCAATCATCGCGGGCGGATAGGCTGCCCACATTTCGAGAGTTGGGGAGTCGATCAAAGTGCCGTTTGTGAAAACCGTCGTCAGGAATCCCCGGCTTACGGCGTGAGTGTAGATTTCCTTAAAATCGGCGCGCGCCAAAGGCTCGCCGCCGGTTAAAATCACTTCCAGAACGCCGGCATCCCCCATTTCATCCAGGATCCTCAAGATTTCATCCGTCGCAAGCTCTTCCTTAATTTTGTCCGGGCGGTTGAAACAATCCGTGTAGCACATTTTGCAGCGGAGGTTGCAGCGGCAGGTGATTTCCCATTGGCAAAGGATCGGATAACGCTCGGAACAAACCGCCGTTTTCAATTTTCGGATCAGTTCATCGCCTTTCATTTCGGGCAAATCATTCCGGTCAGAAATCATTCCGTATCCTCACCGGTTTTGATTTTTTGAATCAGCTCCATCTGAAAAAGGTAAGCGACAAATTTTTTGGCGTCTTTCTCAAGCCTTGGCGGCGGCGAATCAAAGCCGCTCTGCAGGGCCCGGACGATCTGCGCAAAATGTTTTTGCCCGTCGAAAGAATTCCAGATCGCGGCGCCGGTATCGTTAAAATAAAAAAGCTTCCCCTCCTGCTCGTCGGCCACCACCGTGCGGTCCTCAAGAATTTTCCAGGATAAATGAGCGCTTGGCTTAAAAATATCTTGATCCCGGATCATAAACGGCCTCGCAATCCGGCGGCTTTCCATAACCCTTCGCGCTGGATCATCATTAATTTTAAACGCCAGGATTCCAGATAAAATTCGAAGGCCTTCCGGAAATATCCCAGCTTTCGGTAAACATGGGCGAGCAGCCGGTAAGTGGACGAAAAATGTCCGCCGGATCCTAAGGCCCTTCTTAAATTTTCGCGCGCCGCGGGATAATCCCGGGTCTTGATTTGACTCCGGGCAAGGCCGAGAAGCGCGTGCGGGTTTGAAGGTTCTGCTGTTGCCGCCTTTTGATACCCCTCCTGCGCTTCTTGAAAACGCCGCCGCCTGAACGCAAGCTCCGCGCGGTCGATTAAACTTTCAGGCCCTGAAGATTTAGAATCTATCCTGCTGAAAACCTCCTCCGCTTCTTGAAGCCGTCCGCCGGCCAGCAGGCACCTCGCTTCCTTTTCT
>JAHFHG010000017.1 GCA_023247035.1 Candidatus Omnitrophota bacterium | reverse complement strand
CTTCGGTCAAGTGGCCACGAGCGCAATGGCCGCTTACGCGTTTGCAAGGCTGAAATTTCCGGGCCGCGACAGAATTTTTTTCGGCTATTTGGCGACGATGATGGTGCCCGGCGCGGTGACGATGATTCCTGTTTTCATTTTGCTGCGGATGTTCGGATGGATCGATACGTACAAGGCCTTGATCCTGCCCGGTATTTTTACGGCGTACGGGACGTTTATGCTCAGGCAGTTTTTTTTGACCCTGCCGAAAGAGCTTGAAGATGCCGCGAAAATCGACGGCTGTTCTTATCTCGGGATTTTCTGGCGGATCATTCTTCCCTTGTCCAAGCCGGCGCTGGCCACGCTGACGACCTTTACCTTTATGGGATCGTGGATGAATTTTATGTGGCCTCTTATTGTCATGAATACGGAAAATAAGTTTACGCTGCCGGTCGGCCTCGCTTATTTCCAGAGCCTTCATCATACGGACTGGACGCTCCTGATGGCCGCCTCGGTGATGATGATTCTGCCGATCCTGCTGATTTTTATTTTCAACCAGCGATTTTTTGTGGAAGGCATTAAGCTGACGGGAATTAAAGGATGAAGACTCTCAGATTATCAGGCGATCAAAAAATAAACGCCTCAGATTATCAGAGGGCCGGAACATCAGATTCTTTTTGCGGTCGATATTTTAAATCGGATCTTCGGATATTCTGAGGCGTTGATAATCGGATATGCAAGCCCTGGTCCTGGCGGCGGGGAAGGGAACGCGAATGCGTTCCGATTTCCCCAAAGTTTTGCACGGAATCTTGGGCCGCCCGCTCGCGGGATATGTGCTGGAAATTTTGGAAGAGCTGGGCATTACAAGTCCGAAAGTCGTGATTGGAAGCGGGGCTGCGCAGGTTCGTTCTTTTATAGAGGCAGGAGGGAAAGGCCGGAGGAATCCGGTTTTTATCCTTCAGCGCGAGCAAAAGGGCACGGGCCACGCGGTTGAAATGGCCCGGAAATATTTTCCCGGTACGCAGGAGGAGATCCTGATTTGGCCGGGCGATATGCCGTTCCTTAAAAGGCAAACCGTTCGCGAGTTTATAAAGCGGCACAAAGAATCCGGCGCGGAGGCGAGCGCGCTTTCCTCGCTTCAAACCGACCCGGCAGGCTACGGGAGAATTTTAAGGGCGGGCGGCCGGTTTTACGCGATCCGCGAAGAGCTCGACGCCTCAGCGGCTGAAAAAAAGATCCAGGAAGTCAATTCCGGGATCTACCTTTTTAAAACGAAACCGCTTTTTGACGCGCTCAAGAAAATAAGGCCGGCCAATCGGAAAAAAGAATTTTATCTTACGGATACGATAGAAATCTTATCCAAGGAAGGCCGGCGCTTGGAGGCTTTCGCGCTGGCTTCGGAGGAAGAAGCCCGGGGGATCAATTCAAGGCAGGATCTGGCCGCGGGGATTCAGATTATGAAAAAAAGGGAAGTGGAATATCACGAGGAACGGGGAGTCACGTTTGTGGCTCCGGATCAAACTTTTGTTGAACCGGACGTGAAAATCGGCCGGGATACCGTCATTTATCCGTGGTGCTATATCGAGGCCGGGGTCAAGATCGGAAAGCGGTGCAAGATCGGGCCTTTTGCGAAAATCAGAAGAGGAACGAAAATCGGAGACGAGGCGGTGATTGGAAGTTTTGTGGAAGTCAGCCGCTCCCGTATCGGAAGTAAGGTCTTGGTCAAGCACCTTGCTTATTTGGGGGACGCCGTAGTCGGGGAGGGAACGAATATCGGCGCCGGCGCGGTGACCGCCAATTTTGACGGAAAAAATAAGCACGTCACGCAGATCGGAAAAAAAGTCCTTATCGGCTCCAATACCGTTCTGATCGCTCCGGTGGCGGTGGCGGATCGGGCGAGGACAGGGGCCGGTTCCGTGGTCCCGCGCGGGACTAAAATTAAAAAAGGTCAAGTCGTCGCAGGAGTTCCTGCCCGTCCTTTGGCAAAAAATAAAAAGGGGTAATTATGTTTGGAATCAGTTCAAAACGCAGCGATGATTTACTGGTCGTTCTGGGGGGAAATTCAAATCCGGAATTAGCGAAGGAAATCGCCGAGCTTTTGGGAAAACAGCCGGCCGATGCCCTGGTCGGAAGGTTCCCGGAAGGCGAAGTGCAGGTCCAGATCAGGGAAAATATCCGGGGCAAGGACCTTTTTATCGTCCAGTCGACCTCCACGCCGCCGAATGATAATTTGATGGAGCTTTTGATTTTGATCGATGCGGCCCGCCGCGCTTCGGCCAAACGCGTGACTGCGGTGCTCCCTTTTTTCGGCTACGCCCGCCAGGACCGGAAAGACAAGCCGAGGGTTCCGATTACAGCAAAGCTGGTTGCGAATCTCATCACCAAAGCCGGCGCGGATCGCGTGCTGACTATGGACCTGCACGCGGGCCAGATCCAAGGTTTTTTTGATATTCCCGTGGACCACCTTTATTCCATTAATATTTTGGGAGAATATCTCCGCCACAAGAGGCTTAAAAATCTTGTGGTGGTCAGCCCCGATGTCGGAGGCACGAGAATGGCGCGGGCTTATTCGACGCTTCTGGAATCCCCGCTTGCCATTGTGGACAAACGCCGTGAGAGCGCGTCGCAGACCCACGTGATGAACATCATCGGCGAGGTGTCGGGAAAAAATGTGGTGATTGTGGACGATCTGATCTCGACGGCCGGCTCTTTGGTCGAAGCGGTCCGCGCCTTGAAAGAAGCCGGGGCTTTGGACATTCACGCGGTCATCGTTCACCCCGTTTTGGCGGGGCAGGCGATTGAGAGGATAAAAAATTCCGAGCTTAACGAGTTGATCGTTACGAATACGATCCCTCTTGCGAGCGAGAAGCGGATGGAAAAGATCAAACAGATTTCCGTCGCGCCTCTTTTGGCCGAAGCGATTTCCAGGATCCACCGGAATGAATCCGTAAGCTCTCTTTTTTCGCAGGTAAGGGTGGAGGCCTAGGGAAGGAAAAAGTCAAAACGAAAAAGGTAAAACCGCAAGCCGGAAGGAAAAAGTAAAAGCCGATTTGAAATAAAACCGCTTTTAATTTTTTCCTTTTACGTTCACCTTTTTCTTTTTTCATTTCAAGTTTAATTCTGGAGGTAATTAAAAATGGAACGAATGAATCTTATCGCGCAGGTTCGTCAAGAAACAGGAAAAAAATCCGCAAAAAAACAAAGGCGGGCCGGTTTTATTCCTGCGACGGTTTATGGGCACGGGATGAAACCCCTGTCCCTTGCCGTCGGGGTCAAGGATTTTAATCGGGTCATTCACACCAAAGCGGGTGAAAACGCGGTGATCAATCTAAAAGTTGACGGCGTTCAGCTGGCCGAATCCACCTGTCTCATTAAAGAAATTCAGCACAATCCTGTCACCGATGAAATTTCACACATTGATTTTACCGTCATTTCTCTTACCGAAAAGATCCAGGTCAAGGTGCCGCTTCTTGTTTCCCACGCCGAGGAGGCCCTCGGAACGAAGGAAGGCGGTATCTTGGATATCATTCACCACGAAATCGAGGTGGAGTGCCTGCCTACCGAGATCCCGGAAAGGTTTGAAGTGGACGTCAAAAATATGAAGATCGGCGATTCCATTTCGGCAAAGGACTTGGCTATTCCTAAAGGGATCACCTGCCGGTTTTCTCCCGAAGAGGTTGTGATCGCGCTCCATCCTCCGGCGAAAGAAAAGGAAGTCAGCGAAGAAGAAGCGGCGGCGGAGCCTGAAGTGATTGAAAAAGGAAAGAAGGTTGAGGGCGAAGAGGGAGCTGTCCCTGCTTTGAAGGCTGAGAAAGCGGCGCCCGCGAAGCCTGAGAAACCCGAGAAATCGGAGAAGAAAGAGTAAAGCTTGTGCGGCTGATTGTCGGGCTTGGCAATCCCGGGATTGAGTACGCTCAGACACGCCACAATATCGGGCGTTTGATCGTTGAAAATGCCGCGGATTTCCATAAGGCCAAGTTTCGGAAAAACAAAGCCCTTCAAGTTTCCCTGGCGTCTTTAACGTGGAACAAAACTGAAGTCATTCTGGCCTATCTTGAATGCTATATGAATGCTTCAGGCGAATCGGTAAGGCGTCTGGCAGCCTCCCTGTCAGCGGACATTCGCCAGGAACTTCTCGTTGTCGTAGACGATGCCGCGCTCTCTTTTGGCCGTTTCCGGTTAAGAAGCCGGGGGACTGACGGCGGGCATAACGGCCTGCGATCCATCCACGCGGCTCTGAATACGATCCATTATCCGCGGCTGCGGGTAGGGATTGGACGTCCTCAGGGGCGGCCGGAAAAAGAGGCAGGACTTAAAGAACACGTTTTGTCTCCCTTTCTGCCCGAGGAAGAAGCGGGATTGCAGCGGGTCTTAGATCGCGGACTGAACGCTTTGAGGCTTTGGATTGAACAGCCTTTATCCCGGGCGATGAATGTTATAAATACCTATTAAATCAGGAGTTATAAAATCATAACAAAGCTTGCCTATCCCTTTTTTTTGTGTTACAGTGTTGAAATTTAGCGTCGAAATTTTCTGACAAAGGAGTTATTTTTTTATGAATTTATATGAGGGAGTTTTTATATTTCCTCCCGAAGAGACAGCGGAAAACCGTAAAAATCAATTCAAAAATTTAGAAGATTTATTTTCAAGGTTTCAGGGGGAAATCCTTCACAGGGAAGAGTGGGGCAAAAAACCTTTGGGTTATAAGGTTCGGAAGTTCAGGGAAGGCCATTTCCTTGTGATTGATTTTCGTATGAATCCCCAAAAAGCCGTAGAGTTTCAGAAAGAACTTCCATTACAGGAGGGCGTGATCAAATTTATGGTTGTGACCAAAAGCCATAAACTTGACCCAAAGGCTTCCACCAAAGTTCATGAGGCCTCCAAACCCCCTTCCTCAACTCAGTTGCCTGCGCAATCGGCGACTTCTTAGAGCTCTTGCACAGAAGGGAAAAATGGAATGGCTGCCAGTTTTAATAAAGTGATGTTGATGGGAAATTTGACCCGTGATCCGGAGCTTCGCTACATTCCTTCGGGCCAAGCCGTGACGACTTTTACGATTGCCGTCAACCGCACTTACAATTCCCAAAGCGGCGAAAAAAAAGAAGAAGTCAGTTTTGTCCGTATCGTGGTCTGGGCCAGAAGAGCGGAAGTCTGCAATGAATACCTGAAAAAAGGCAGCCCAGTATTTGTGGAGGGGCGCCTTCAAAGCCGCAGCTGGGAAGCCCAGGACGGGACAAAGCGTTCTGCTTTGGAAGTCATTGCGCAGAATGTTCAATTCCTTTCCCGGGGGCCGCGGGTCAATGAAGGGGAAGAAGAGGCGGCAGATGCGAGCCTGCCTGAAGAATCCTCCGACCTTTCCCAGGGAATCCAGAAATCAAAAGGCCCCGTGTCTGTTTCAGAGGGGGAACTCCGGCCGGACGGCGAAGTTCCTTTTTAATTTTAAAGGATGACGAGTGATGATCAGAAATAACAGGATGCAATCAAGATCCGAATCAGGAACGAGAGGGCCCGGCCGTGGCGGCGACCGCGATAAAAAAAGGGAAGGGCGGGGGCCGGGCGGTCCCGGCGGCCCGCGTTTTTTTCAGAAAAAAGTCTGCCGTTTTTGTTCCGACCGCTCGGCTTTGATCGATTATAAAGATATGGAACGCCTGAGACGGTTTCTGACGGAAAAAGGGAAAATCATGCCCCGCCGCATTACGGGCAATTGCGCGAAGCACCAGAGAGTTCTTCGCAAGGCCATTAAGAGGGCGCGGCACGCCGCATTTTTGGCTTTTCAAATCGATTAGATAAAGGCTCACCCCGATGGAAATCATATTAGTTCAAAACGTTGAAAAAGTCGGTCAAAAAGGGGATGTGGTGAAGGTTCGCGACGGATTTGCCCGCAATTTTTTATTGCCACGGAAGCTTGCAGTCCCCTCGACGCGGATGAACCAACAATTCGTGGAAGAGCAAAGGGAAAGATCCCTGCGCCGGCAGGAAAAAGACAGGCAAAATGCCCAAACTTTAGCCGACCGGTTGGCCCAGACCAAAGCCGTCCTTGAAGCCCGTGCGGGAGAAAATGAAAAGCTTTTTGGTTCCGTAACGGCCGAAGACATTTGCGAATCTTTAAAGCGTCAAGGCTTTGAGTTTCATCGCAAACAAATTCTTCTCAAAGAGTCCATTCGTTCTCTGGGGGCCCATCAGGTGACGGTGGAAATTTATCCCCAGATCAAAGCCGCTGTGACTGTGGAAGTGGTTCGAAAGTCCTAACTGGAAATCCCAAGTACAAGGCCTTAGAGAAAATTGTGGCAAGCCCTTCAAGTGAAACAGTAAACCTTCTCGAAAAAATCCCGCCTCAAAACCGAGAAGCTGAAATGAGCGTGCTGGGTTCAATGCTTTTTGAAGAGGCCGCTCTTGTACGGGCCATCGAGCTTCTTCATCCCGAATATTTCTACGATGAAAACCACCGCCGGATTTTCACAAGCATGGTGACTCTTTTTGAGCACAACCGCCCCGTGGATCTTGTGAGCGTTGCCGACGAGCTCCGAAAAAAAAATCTTTTAGAGCAGACCGGCGGCGCCAGCTACCTGACCCAGCTTACGGCGATGGTCCCGACCGCAGCCCATGTCGAGCATTACGCGCATATGGTGAAGGAAAAGGCGATCCTCCGGGCACTGATTCAGAATTCGACGCAGATTGTCCAGCATTGTTTTGAAAATGAAAACGATGCCGCGAATGTCCTGGATCAGGCCGAGAAAATGATTTTCGATATCAGCCAGCACCGGATCGAAGGGAAATTTTTTTCGCTCAAAGAAATCATCCACAACAGTATGGAGACGATCGATAAGCTTTACCAGCGCAAGGAACACGTCACCGGCCTTGCGACCGGATTTCACGATTTTGATACCCGGACCGCAGGCCTGCAGCCTTCGGATTTCATTATTATCGCGGGCCGGCCCTCGATGGGCAAATCCGCTTTTGTCTCGTGCCTTTGCGAGCACGTTGGAATTATTTTGAAAAAACCCATCGCCTTTTTTTCTTTAGAGATGAGTAAGGAACAGCTTGTCCAACGAATGCTTTGTTCCCACGCCCGCGTGGACGCCCAAAAAGTCAGAACCGGATACCTCTCCCACCAGGATTGGCCCAAGCTCACGAGCGCAGCCGGAAAGCTCTCCGAGGCGCCCATTTTTATTGATGACACGCCGGCCCAGAGTGTCCTGGAACTTCGCGCCAAGGCGCGGCGTTTGAAAATGCAGCACAATATTCAGCTGGTCGTGGTCGACTACCTTCAGCTGATGCGGGGAGTGGGAAAAACAGAGAGCCGCCAGCAGGAAATCTCGGAAATTTCCCGCTCGTTGAAGGCACTGGCCCGCGAACTTTCCGTCCCGGTCATTGCGGTCAGCCAGCTGTCCCGCGCCGTGGAAAGCAGGACCGGAAACCGGCCGCAGCTTTCCGATTTGCGCGAGTCGGGCGCCATTGAACAGGATGCCGATCTTGTGGTTTTTCTTTTTCGCGAAGAATATTACAATCCGAGCGAAGAAAACCGGAACAAGGCCGAGGCCGTTATCGCCAAACAGCGCAACGGGCCCGTCGGCTCGATCGAACTTATCTTTTTAAAAGAATGGACCCGGTTTGACAATCCTGAATTTCAACGCGCGGGGGAAAACGTTCCATGAATTTTTTGAGTTTCAGAATCGTATTAATCAGCGGGCTTTTATTTTTTTTCTCCTTTTTCAAAACATATCCTTCCCTTGCCCAGGAGCAGAAAACCGGCGAATCGGAACATTCGGCGACTTCCGCTTCTCCGGCTCCTGAGAAAAGCCCCGCCGCAGATTCAACAAGTCCGGCAGAAACAGAAAAAGCCCCGCGCCCCAAGCAGCCCATCCGGATCGCAGACGTGGAGGTGCGCGGCAACCAAATCGTCAGCACCCATACCATCCTAAGCAAGATGAAGCTCCGCAAAGGGGAGGCGATCCTGCAGGAAACGATCAACGATGATATCCAAAGGCTTTACTCGACGGGATTTTTTCAGGACATCCAAATGGAAGTCGAAGAGAAACCGCAAGGGTACAAACTGATTGTGGCGGTCACCGAAAAGCCGATCGTAAGGGAAATTATTTTTGAAGGCGCGATTTCTTTTAAGGAAGATAAACTGCGCAAGGAATTGAAAATTCTTGAAGGCCAGATTCTGGACCGCAAGGCCGTCAAAAAGGGCGTCGACGCCATCCAAAAACTATACGGAGACAAGGCGTTCCGTTTTGTGGACATTCAGCCGCAAATTGACGTCAATCCCGTGACCCGAGAAGCCACGCTGCGCATTAAAATCAACGAAGGAAAGAAATACAAAATCAAATCCCTCCATTTTGACGGGGGCAAGGCTTTCAAGCCCGCGAAACTTCGCCGCCTTATGAAGACCAAGGCCAAGGGCTGGTTCCGCTCCGGCGTTTTTAAAGAAGACGTGTTCCAAAAGGATTTGGAAAGGCTCAAGCTTTTTTATCAGCAGGAAGGCTACCTGGATGTGAAAGTGGAGCCTATCTTTGATTACAATCAAAAGGAACAGTGGATTTTTATCAATATTCTTGTGGAGGAAGGCCGGCATTACGTCAGCGGGGAAATCAAGATCCAGGGCAACCAGCTTTTCCCGGAATCCGAAATCTGGCAGGAGCTCGAGATGCTTCCGGGTTTGACTTATTCCCAGTACTATCTTTCCAAAGATATCCAGAAAATCATCGATTATTACCATAAGCGCGGCTATATGGATGCCCGTGTGGCGCCCGACGTGCGCCTCAACCGTGATACGGGAAAAGTGGACGTGACTTATCAAATCGAAGAGGGGGATCTTTATTTTGTCGAAAAGGTCGTTGTTCGGGGGAATACAAAGACCAAAGATCTCGTCATTCGAAGAGAGCTGAGGATTCGTCCCGGCGAGCGCTTTGACGGGGAAAAAATTGAAAAATCCAAACAGCGTTTGGAAAACTTGGATTATTTCGAGGAAATCACCTACGATACCGAGCCCGGCACCGAGCCGAACAGGAAAGATTTGATTTTCAGGGTCAAAGAAAAAAGAACCGGGGAGCTTTCTTTCGGCGGCGGCATCAGCTCGATCGACCGTTTCGTGGGTTTTGCGGAAATTTCCCAGCGTAACTTTGATCTGCTGAACTGGCCCCGTTTTACGGGAGGCGGCCAGTCCCTTTCGCTGCGCGCGCGGATCGGTTCGATCACTCAGGATTTCAACTTGAGTTTCGTCGAGCCGTATATTTTTAATAAACCGATTTCGCTTGCTACCGACCTTTTTAACACTCACCACGATAATAAAAATGTGGATTTTGAAGAGACCCGCCGTGGAGTTAACATCACCTTTTCAAGACTCTTTCGGGACGTTTTCCGCCTGGGCACGGGATACACCCTTGAACGCGTCGAGCTTGACAAAATTTCTTCAGACGCGCCGCTGACCATCCGCCGGCTTGACGGAGTAAACTGGCTTTCGCGCTGGAGGTTCTTGAGTTCCTACGACAGCCGGGACAATATCTTCAATCCCACCAAGGGAATGCTCATTACTTTTAACGCCGATTTGGTCGGCTCTTTCCTTGGGGGAGATCAAGATTTTTATGTTTTGCAAACCAGCGCTACGAAATACTGGTCCTTTTTTAAAAAACATCTTCTAGAATATAAGATTCGGCTGGGCTCCTCTCAGGAGTTTGGAGATTCCCCTGAGGTCCCGATTTTTGACCGGTTTTTTGCAGGCGGACTCGGGAGTGTGCGAGGCTTTGACTACCGCCGCGTAGGCCCTATCGAAGCGGGCAATGCCATTGGGGGTCAAACCATTGCCTTGACCAATTTGGAGTACACGTTTCCGATTATGAAGCTTGATGCCTTCCGGTTTGCGGCCTTTATCGATGCCGGCCACGTGAACAAGAACTCCTACAATATCGATTTTGGAAAATTTTCCGTCAGCATGGGGCCCGGGCTTAAAATCAAAACGCCGATCGGACCGGTTGTGTTTTATTATGGTTTTCCCATTGCGAACCGCGACACTAAAAACCGCAATGGGCGGTTTGAATTCAGTTTAAGCCGCGGCTTTTAATTTAATATTTTGAGTCCTGCGAATTTCCGAATTCATGGAGTATCGCTCTTTGTGAGACAAGCGGTTGTCATTCCCGATAAAAACATTCAATGACGGAAAGAAAAGCAAAATCTGCGGAACTCAAGTTAATATTCCAGCAATAAGAAGTCCTATACAGGAGGAAAAAGGGTATGAAAAAAGGGATGTTGTTTGCAGCGGCGTTTATATTCTTAAGTTTCTTAGGAATCGTGCCCGCGCCCGCATTGGCGGACGGGGGGAAATACGCCTATGTGGATGTCGCGAAAGTTTTCGACCAGTATCAAAAGACAAAAGACAATGACAAGCTGCTTCAGCAGGCAGGCAAGAAAAAGGAGCAGGAGCGCGATGTCCTTGTCAATGAAATCCGTCAATTGAAAGATGAATTGCTGCTTTTAAGCGACGAGGCAAAAGCAAAAAAGCAGGATGTCCTGCAGGGGCAAGTAAAAAAATTGTCCGATTTTGACCGCGATACCCGCCAGGCTCTGGGGGAGGACCGGAATAAAGTTGTCCAGGATATCTTTAAAGACATTGACAACACCGTCCAGCGCTACGGGGAACGCAAAGGGCTTGAGCTGGTTTTCAACGAGCGGGCGCTTCTTTATCACAATCCCAAGATGGACATTACGCAAGATGTTCTGAATGAATTAAATAAGGAATATACGTCAAAGAGGAGATGAATCCTGTACGGCAAAAAACAATCGCAGCAAGCGTCCATTTTCAAGGACAGGGCCTTCATACGGGCCGTGCCGTCAAGTTAGGCGTCCACCCGGCCCCTGAAGATACGGGAATCCTTTTTTCGAGATTGGATATGGATCCCAATCTCCGGGTCCGCGCCTCCGTAGAAAATGTCCGAAGCGATGAAATGCGCCAGACCGCGCTGGTCGTCGGGTCGGGCGTCGTGCGCACGATCGAGCATCTCATGGCCGCTTTTCACGGGCTCGGGATCGACAACGCGATCGTGGACGTGGACGGCGAGGAATTGCCGGCCATGGACGGCAGCGCGCGTGATTTTACGGAAGCCTTTTTGCGGACCGGCTTGGTGGAGCAGGAGGCGGAACGTCACTGGATCGAGGTTGAGAGGCCGCTTTTCGTAGACAAAGGGGATCAGTCCCTGATTATTCTTCCCTCGCCTCATCTGACCATCTCCTATACTTTAAGTTATGCCCACGAAGATTTGCGGGATCAATTCTTGTCGCTGCGAATCATTCCGGAGATCTTTGAAAGAGAACTCGCGTCCGCAAGGACGTTTTGCCTGAAGGAAGAGGCCAATGCCCTTTTAGCGCAAGGCTTCGGCAAGGGGGCCAATCTCAGCAATACCCTTGTCTTTGAGCGGAATGCTCCGCTTGACAATAGCCTGCGTTTTGAAAATGAGGCGTGCCGCCATAAAATAATGGATCTTTTGGGCGATCTGTTTTTAGCGGGCGGCGTTGTGCGCGGCCACATTATTGCGGCCCGCAGCGGGCACGCGCTGAATTTAGAATTTGTAAAGGAACTGTATATGTCAAAGCAGAAAAAAGAAAAGCAGAAAAATTTTTCTTCCGTGCTGCACGTTGAGGAAATTCAAAAAATTATTCCTCACCGCTACCCTTTTCTTTTTATAGACCGGATTGAAAAATTCGAACCCGGCCTCCGTGCGGTGGGCTACAAACAGGTCAGTATCAACGATTATTTTTTTCAAGGCCATTTCCCCGGGCACCCTGTCATGCCGGGCGTCCTTATCATTGAGGCCATGGCCCAGGTCGGTGGAGTGATCATGCTCAGCAAGCCTGAAAATCAGAATAAAATCGCTTATTTTATGAGTATGGATTATGCCAAATTCAGGCAGCCTGTTGTCCCTGGCGATGAGCTCCGTATGGAAGTGGAAGTCCGGAAAATACGGGCTCGGACTGGCCAGTGCGAGGGGCGGGCCTATGTGGGAGATAAACTCGTATGCGAGGCTGGAGTGAAGTTCGCAGTGGTGGACAAGTAATTATTCATCCCAGCGCGCTTGTCGATCCCGAAGCGGAGCTGGGGGAGGGCGTCGAGGTCGGGCCTTTTTCCTGCATCGGCGGGGCCGTAAGGATCGGCGCGCGGACAAGGATCGGCGCCCGTGTCACGATCGAAGGCCGCACGGTGATCGGTTGTGACAATGAGATCTTTACCGGGGCCGTGATCGGCAGCCCGACGCAGGATAAAAAATATTCCGGCGGCGTCACTTTTCTCAGGATCGGCGACCGCAACAAAATCCGCGAATACGTGACGATTAATCCGGGCACCAAGGACGGGACGGAAACGATCATCGGCGACGGCAATTTGTTGATGGCTTATTCTCACGTGGCCCACGATTGTATTCTTCAGGATGATACGATTCTCGCCAATTCGGCGACGCTTGCCGGCCACGTGATCGTCGAAGACAAGGCCATTATCGGGGGGCTCAGCGCCGTTCATCAATTTGTCCGCATTGGAAAGCTTGCGCTGATCGGCGGCTGTTCGAAAGTCGTTCAAGATGTCCCCCCTTTTATGATTGCCGACGGGCATCCCGCGCGCGTTTTTGGAGTCAATAATGTAGGGCTGGATCGAGCAGGTTTTTCTAAGGAGGAAAAAAATGCTTTACGGAAGGCTTTCAAGATTATTTTCCGCAGCGGGCAGACCCTAAAAAAGGCTCTAGCCGTTTTAGAAAAAACCGGCATCCTTTCTCCTTCCCTTATCGCTTTGATAGAATTTTTAACGTCCTCCGAACGCGGCATTTGCCGCTAAGAGGCGCGCCCTTCGACCAGGTCGACCTCAAAAAGGGCGGATCCTTTCCAGACGATGAAAACAATAGGAATTATTGCAGGCGGCGGCCGTTTTCCCATTTTAGCGTTAAAAGAGGCGAGGCAGGAATCCTACCGTGTCGTGGTCTGCGCCCTTCAGAAGGAAGCGGACCCGGCTTTGGAAAAAATGGCGGATGCCTGCCGGTGGATCAAGATCGGGGAGTTGAAAAGGCTCGTTAAATTTTTCCGTTCGGAAGGCGTGCACGAGGCGGTGATGGCCGGAAAAATAGAAAAGGTGAGGCTCTTTCAGGAAAATGTGCGGCCGGATTTGGGAATGGTCAAGGTGCTTATGAAAACAAAAGATTTCAAGGACGACTCCCTTCTTTCCGGCATCGCCGCCTACCTCCACGATCAAGGCATTGATCTGGTCGATTCCACCTGCTTTATGAAACGCGTGATGCCCGGTCCCGGCATTCTCGGAAAAAGAGCGGTTTCCAAGGAAACCGCTGAAGACCTTGAGTTCGGATTCCGGATGGCGAAGTCGATCGCCGCCTTGGATATCGGTCAAACGGTTGTGGTGAAGAAAAGGGCTGTTCTCGCGGTTGAGGCGATTGAGGGAACCGATCACACAATCCAGCGCGGCGGCCGGCTGGGCGCGGGCAGGGTGGTGGTCGTCAAAGTGGCCAAGCCCAATCAAGATATGCGTTTTGATGTCCCGGCCGTCGGTTTAAGGACGCTTAAATCCCTGGTGGAAGTCAAAGCCGAGGCCTTTGGATTCGAGGCTGAAAAGACAATTTTTATCGATCAAGAGGAATTTATCCGCGGTGCCAATGCAAAAGCGATCGCCCTTGTCGGTTTAAAAGAGGGAAACGATTTCCGGGATTTATAAGAAGGGCGTATTCAAATGATGAAAAAGACATCTTCGGAGGCCCAGAATCATAAGGATTCCGTCACGGGCCTGAAACGCGAGCTTGCCGAACTGGGCACTCTTTATGAAATCTCCAAAGCTATAAACTCTTCGGTGAATCTCGAAGGCGTAATGCGCCAGGTGATGAAAATTCTCCACGAGAAGATGGGCATGGAGCGGGGAACTTTGACGCTCTTAGACGCGAAGACGGGCGAGTGTGTGATTGAGCTGGCGCACGGCTTGGATAAAGAGGCCATCGGGCGCGGGCGCTACCGGATCGGCGAAGGGATTACGGGAAAAGTGATTGAGGCCGGTGAGCCTATTGTGGTCCCCAACGTCGGCAATGAGCCTCTTTTTTTGAACCGCACGCGCTCGCGCGGGGACCTTAAACGAAGCAATATTTCTTTCATTTGTATCCCCATCAAGCTGGACCAGAAAGCCATTGGGGCGCTGAGCGTCGACCGCCTTTTTCAGGAAAATATTTCCTTTGAGGAGGATGTCCGCCTTCTTACGATTATCAGTTCGATGGTCGCCCAGGCCGTCCGGATCCACCAGCTTCACGAAAAGGAAAAAGAGAAGCTCGCCAATGAGAACATTCTCCTGAAGCAGGAGCTTAAGAAAAAATTCCATCCCGCCAATATTATCGGTGAAAGCAAGCGGATGGCCGACGTTTATGCTTCCATTGAGCTTGTGAGCCAAACGCGCGCTACCGTCATCCTCCGCGGCGAAAGCGGAACGGGCAAAGAGCTTGTGGCTCACGCGATTCATTACAACAGCGACCGCGCCGACGGCCCTTTTATCAAGATCTCCTGCGCGGCCCTTCCCGAGAACCTCCTTGAAAGTGAACTGTTCGGCTACGAAAAGGGGGCCTTTACGGGCGCCGGCGCGACCAAAATCGGCCGCTTTGAAATGGCCCACGGCGGGACTTTATTTTTGGATGAGATCGGAGATATCCCTGCGAGCACTCAAGTCAAGCTCCTGCGCGTGCTTCAAGAAAAAGAATTTGAAAGGCTCGGGGGGACGCACACCGTCCGCGTGAATATCCGGTTGATTACGGCGACGAATAAAGATTTAGAGGCCGAGGTTCAGGTGGGGCACTTTCGCGAAGACCTCTACTATCGGTTAAATGTGATCCCCATTTTTATGCCCGCCTTACGGGAAAGGAAGGAAGACATTCCTCTGCTCGTGAACCATTTTCTTCAAAAGGCGAATCAAGAAAACCGGAAAAATGTGAAGTATATTTCCGATGCCGCAATGCAATATCTCATGAATTATTCCTGGCCGGGAAATGTCCGCGAGCTTGAAAATGCAGTGGAGCGGGCGGTCGTTCTTTCCACAACAGACACGCTTACGCCGGATATTTTTCCCATTCCGGGAATCAAGAAGAATTTTCAGGGTTCTTCTGAAAATCCGGTATCCCCGCAATCTCCAAAGGCCGCGGCTGAAGGTTTTGAGGGGCCTCTTCCTGAACTGATCGCTGAAATGGAGAAAAAAATGATCCGGCAGGCCCTCGAGAAAACAGGCGGCAATCAGCGCAAGGCGGCCCAAGTTTTGGGATTAACCGAACGTATCTTGGGCTACAAAATTAAAAACTACGAGATTAAATAAACGTTCTGTTTGGATACTACAAAAACGTTTAGGTTTGAATATAATTACAAAATAGTAAGCCGACATTCATATCTTTTATAACAAAAATAATTTATTCTCTAGTTCAGATTCTTTTTTGAAATTGGCATTTCAATTGCAAACAATAAACAAATCCTTATATTGAGAAATAACAGTTCAGCCTGCGTAGATGTAAAAATAGGGTCATTCTAATGAAAAAAATTGAGGCGATTATCAGACCGGAAAAATTAGATGCCGTGCGCCACGGCCTGGAGTCTTCCGGATATCCCGGCATTACGATTACGGAAATCGAAGGCCACGGGATGCAGAAAGGGACGATCCAGCAATGGCGGGGGGAGAAATACAAGCTGGATTTCCTTCCCAAAGTCAAGGTGGAAATCGTCGCTCTCAATCAGGATGTGGAAAAAATCCTTCGGACCATCCAGGCCTCGGCTTTTACGGGCGGTGTGGGCGACGGCAAGATTTTCGTTTATGAGGTTGAGGAAGCCGTGCGCATCAGGACCCGTGAACGGGGAGAAAAGGCCCTGGTTTAGCATCCTTACTGAAGTTTCGGAATCCAATGAATACGCTTTCCCAGAGGTGAAAGCGTGTATCCTTGTTTAACTGCCGAAACTTCAGTAACTAGAATCAGGATTAAGCAGTATTCAGGATTTCAGGATTAAGGAAGCAGGTTTTGCAAAGGAAAGGCAGCCCGAAGAAGATTTCCCTTGCTCGCGCGCGGCGCATTAAGATAGGCTTGACAAGCTTGGCTTTGCAGGGTTAAATTCCCCCACGTTTTCTTCCGCTTCCGGATCTCAAGCAGTTCGGATGAGAGGCCGCCGGCTTTAGAGTTTAAAAGTTCAGGTCAAAATAAATAAAAAAAGGAGAAATAAGACTTTTATGAATAACGGCACGATGGACGCAACAAAAATATTCGGTTCCAATGTTTTCAATGACAAAACAATGAAAGAAAGGCTTCCCAAGGAAACCTACCAAGCCCTTCGCGAAACGATTGAAAGGGGCGCGCCCATGATTCTTGAAGTGGCCAATGTCGTGGCTAATGCTATGAAGGACTGGGCGATTGAGAAAGGCGCGACGCACTATACTCATTGGTTTCAGCCGCTCACGGGAAAGACCGCGGAAAAACACGACTCTTTCATTTCTCCCACACCGGAAGGCAGCGTCATTATGGAGTTCTCCGGCAAGCAGCTTATCAAGGGCGAGCCGGACGCCTCTTCGTTTCCAAGCGGCGGTCTCCGCGCCACTTTTGAAGCGCGTGGTTACACGGCTTGGGACTGCACCTCGCCTGCTTTTCTTAAAGAAGACGCGGCAGGCAATTTGACGCTGACGATTCCCACGGCTTTTTGCTCTTATACCGGCGAAGCTTTGGATAAAAAGACGCCGCTTCTGCGTTCGATGGAAGCTGTCTCCAAGCACGCCCTGCGGGTTTTAAAGGCGTTGGGAGATAAAACCTCAAGACGGGTTTTCCCCACGATGGGTCCGGAACAGGAATATTTTTTGATCGATAAAAAGTATTACGATCAGCGCCTGGATTTGATCACGTCCGGGCGTACTTTGTTTGGCGCGCCTGCCCCTAAGGGCCAGGAACTTGAAGACCAATATTTTGGGGCGATCAAGGACCGGATCTCAAAATTCATGAAGGACCTCGATACCGAACTTTGGAAAATGGGCGTTTCGGCCAAGACAAAGCACAACGAGGTTGCGCCCGCACAGTTTGAGATGGCGCCTGTTTTCACCAGCGTGAACATTGCAACGGATCACAATCAGCTTGTGATGGAAAGTATGCAGAAGGTCGCCTTGAGGCATGATCTCGTGTGCCTTCTTCACGAAAAACCTTATGCCGGCGTCAATGGATCGGGAAAGCACAACAACTGGTCGCTGATGACGGACGATGGGACTAATTTATTGGATCCGGGCCACACGCCGCACGACAATGAGCAGTTCCTTCTTTTTTTATCCGCCCTTATTATGGCGGTCGACAAACATGCGGACAAACTCAGGGCCGGCGCCGCCAATCCCGGAAATGATTTGAGGCTGGGCGCCAATGAGGCCCCGCCCGCGATCATTTCGATTTTCCTCGGCGAAGAGTTGACTGAAATTTTAATGAATCTGGCGAAAGGCAAAAAAGCTCAATCGAGGGGCGAGAGCTGTCTGAATATCGGCGTGGACACACTGCCTGAGCTTCCCAAAGACAATACGGATCGGAACAGGACTTCTCCTTTTGCATTCACGGGAAACAAGTTTGAGTTTCGAATGGTCCCTTCTTCGGCGTCTATTTCCGGGCCGAATGTGGTGCTCAATACGATCGTGGCGGAGGCGCTTGATGAGGTGGCGGCGCGGCTTGAAAAGGCGAAGGATATCAACAAGGAAGCCGCGGCCATTGTGAAAGACGTGGCCGGCAAGCACAGCCGGGTCATTTTCAACGGGAACAATTATGCTGAAGGATGGGTCGCAGAGGCCAAGAGGCGGGGGCTCCCTAACATTAAGTCGACCGTTGAAGCCCTGGGTTATATGGCGAATGAGTCTGCCGTCAAACTTTTCACAAAATATAAAGTCCTCACGAAAGAGGAACTGCATTCCCGTTACGAAATTTACCTTGAGCAGTACGCGAAGCACATCAATATTGAGGCCTTGGCCGCGATGGATATGGTGCGGAGGCTTTATATCCCCTCGGTCATTATGTATACCGCAGAGCTCGCCGAGACGGTTTCAAAGCTCAAGGCCGTTTCAGCTTCCGCAAGCGTTCAAAAGAATTTACTGACGCGGATCTCGGAGCTCCTTGAGTCTGCAAGCAAGAAACTCGACGTCCTCGACGCCGTCCTTAAGAAAGCGCAATCCGTCCATGAAGCCCTCCACCGGGCTGAAGCGTATCGGGACAAAGTTTTTCCTGCAATGGGCGAACTTCGCAAGGATATTGACGCCTTGGAAACACTGGCGCCGGCAAGATTGTGGCCCGTGCCTTCTTATGCGGAGATGTTATTCAAACTTTAAATCTCGCTTGCAAGGGTTGCCCTAAAGGAATAGCTTTCGACCGGCTCTGCCTTTAGGGTTTTTGTCCATCCCAATAACTAACGCTTCACACAAAAAGAACCCGCTCGAAATGACGAAAATTTTTTTATGGATCGGCATTTTCCTCATGATCGTCGGCGTCATTCCCTGGAAGCTTTTTGCCGCTGAGCTCGAGGCTCCCGTCACTCCCGCCCGGAAATTGCAGCGTGGGTTTTTAAACATTGCCCTTTCAGGCATTGAATTTTCAAACCAGCTTGCGGAAGAAAAAAAACGGCGGGAAAATTTGATACCTCAATGGATTACCGGATCCGTGAAAGGGGTTTCTTGTGCCGGCGCCAGAATCCTCACCGGCGCCTATGAAATGATTACTTTTCCTCTGCCCTTGCCGCGTCGATACGCGCCGCTTTTGAATCCGGAATTTCTCTGGGAACATTTTCCTTCTTCCGAGGCCGGCGGATAAGTAGCGCATTACTTTTCCTAGCATTTTTGAGCATTCCAAGTCATCGCTATTGAATCTCTCACCGAAGTGCTTTTTCCCTCTTTAAAAGGATTGCAATTTAAAAGGCAATCGGTTAAATTTTGCTGCCCGAATTCTTTCGGAGGGTCTATCCCAAATGCCGAGCCATAAAAAAAATTCTTCTTGGAATCAGTTCGTTTCTTTTGTTCTGTCCTGCTCCTTAATTTTTTCACAAACGCCGGCTTATGCAGAAAGAAATATTCCTGCTTTCTCACCTTCTGATATTTCCCTTCCCCAAGAATTAGGCGAGATCGAAGAATCCTTTCAAGGCTCCTCCGGCAAAACAATCCTTTATATCCAAGACGCCCACGATTCCCTCGAAGCTCAAGAGAATATCGCCAAGACGATCACGCACCTTGTCGAAACGTACGGCATCAAGACGGTCTACGAAGAAGGCTACGAAGGCCCCGTTCCTACGGATGAGTATTTTGGATTCATTAAAGATCCTGTGGTCAAAGAAAAGGTCTCTTACTTTTTAATGGATAAACTTAGGATCGGCGGCGCCGAGTACGCGCATATCAATCGCTTTCACCCTCACCCCAACCCTCTCCGTGGGGGAGAGGGAAGGGTGAGGGGAGATTGGAGACTCATCGGTGTGGACAATATTAAGCTGCATCTGGAGAGCATTGAGCGCTACCGCCAAGCTGCAGCGCTTAGCCGGGAAACCCGGCAAGACCTAGGCTCTGGCCAAAGTGAAATTTCAAAATTGGCGAATCAACGCTTTTCCAAAGAACTCAAGGAATGGATGAAGCTCAAAGAAAGACTCGTTGCAAGCCAGCTCGACTTGCGGGGCTACCTTAAACGTATTCAAGACCTCTCGGCAAAGCACATTCCTACTCAAGAGTTTCAAACCCGTTACCCTAATGTCGATTTAATTCTATCTCCTCATCCGCGTCACTCTGAGCGAAGTCCTTCGACCCAAAACGCTCAGCCCTTCGACTTCGCTCAGGGTGGTGAGCCTGTCGAACCACGAAGAATCTCAAAAGAAAGATCCTTCGACTGCGCCTCAGGATGACGTACGCTTGGCCGTTGATCCCAAAATTTTATTTCAAGAAATTGAGCGGCTGGAAAATGATTACGCAAGTACGCAGCTCAAAAACGAGCAAGACAAAAAGATATTTCAATACTACAAAGGTTTCGAGCTTCTCAGGCGCCTGGAAGAAATCCAACTGACACCCACAGAGTTTGAGGCCGTTAAAGGTAATCTCCAAAAATTAAATACCGATGATTTGGCCGATTTTGTTGCCAAGACGGCGAACAAGCCGGTCGTTCTCTTCAAGCGCTGGGAGCGGAATATTCGAAACGCGATCAAATTCTACGAATTAGCCCAAGCGGGGGAACAGTCCCTTGGAAAGGCCTTGGATGAATTTTTGAAGAATAAAAATGAAGAGGCTGCGGTCTTAGTCTTCGGCGGCTTCCATAAAGACGGAATTAAGCGGATTCTCAGGGCCAAAAATTTATCCTACCTCATTCTTACGCCTGCAATTACTTCGGTCAGCCCCAGGCATCAGGATTACTATAAAAATTTAATGTCGATGGGTTCTTATCCTTTTGAAGTGGCGGTGAATTTGGCAAGAGCAAGAAGAGCTCCGTCTGATTTTTTGAGGGGGAGAATTTTAGGCCCGCGGCCCGTCCAGGCAGAACTTCGTGCTTTGAGTTCAATCGTCGCAAGAAATAAAGATTTGGCCTTGCCGCTATTGAATAGGCTCGTGGACGAACAACTCAAACCGCCGCCGGCCGCTTTGCGCTCCGAAGTGCGGACGCAAGAATGGCCTGAATGGATGGACCCATTAGAAAAAGAGACGTTGGAGCGGTTTTTAGGAGCCATTGATGGGGAAGAATTTGCCTACGACCGGGAGACGCTTAAAGGAGTATTTATAAGATGGTTAAATTTCAATAGAACTCACCTTCCAGAAAAGCAAGGCGAGTTCGCAATCATCCATCCTGTTTTATCCAAGTTAGCCGAACTTCCAGATGAAGAGCTTGAAGAACTGGCCCTCCTTTTAGCCGGAGATCATTTTTTGTCAGGACTTGCGCCCAGATATCTTAACGCCGTCTTATTTGCCGAAACCAGCCAGGAAAAAAAAGAGACCATCCAAGAGATAGAAACCCATAAGACCCGCTTTGAGGTTGTCTGGATGCCTTATGGGGTTAAGGGACAAACTGAACCAAAAGAAGCAAAAATTCTCATCTTAAGAAGGGTATTCGATTATTTTTCTCATGATTCGAATACGCGCGATCTTATGTTCGATTTCGTGCAAGAGATTCTTTGGCATGGAATGGGTGAGGAAGATAGGATTGTCGAAATTATTTTCTCTGCGGACGAAGACAAGAAGGAACCGCTTACAGCAAAAGATCTTTCCGTTGAGATTCGCCATTATGATTGGGATCATAAAAAGTTGCACTCTTTCACAAGTATTATTCATTATGACTTCATAAACTATAGAGAAACTCGTGAGTTGATAATTTAGCTTGTAGAAGCCGGCTATAAAGAAATCGGTCTTAGGGATGTTTGGAGAACGCTTAGAGATCGGTTTGGACTTACCGAAAGGTCGTTAGTTTCCTTTCTCCGCGTGTTAGAACTGGCGCTCAGGCAGAAACAGGAATTTGACAAAACACACCCTCAAGCAGTTGCCTCTCTGAGCGGGGATTATTCGGAGGAAGTTTCTGGCCTAGAAATTCAGCTTGTTTTCAGAAATGGGGATCAAATTTTGGAAGAAAGAAAATGGGATTTCAGAGAAGAGTCCTTTCAAATCGTCGCCTCCCGCTCCGAAGTGCGGGCAAAAATTAAGAAAGCGCTTCTTTTCATTACACAAAAGGCTTCGGAGACTTACGATGAACTTCGACGCGCTTTTGATGCGCACGAATGGGGAATATATGAAAAGGGTTATGGCAATGAGATTGATTCTCTTTCAGAGCGTTTAGCTCAAAGACTTGCGTACGGGCTTTTCCCTCCAGACCACACGATGACTGTCGGAGATATCCGAGAGGTTACAGAGTTTCTGACAGGAATTGTGGAGCTCCTGGCAAAAATCTTGAAGAAAGCAGGAGAGATAAAGAAAGAAGTCTCCCATATCCAACAAGCTCAGAATCATTTGCAGCAGGCATTAGCATTGATCGATCGCCTGGAATTTGCGCAAGAACAATCTGATTCCATCGATATGGGAACTGAGACTTCGGTAAGTTCGGAAGGGTCATCATTGCCGTTCTTTCATAAAAGTGCAGAAGTGCTGCGAGAAATTAAAAGAAGAGTGACTCAAGGTAAATTCATACGGTTAACCACAACCAAACTGGGACTAGGAAAAAAAATAGGGAAGAAACTCAGGCAGAAAAAAGTAGAAATCCGGGAAGAGCCAGATTTAATCAAAGAAATCGACGGGCTTTCACTTGAAACGATACGGCAAGTGGTAACGGATGTTAAAAAGATGGAACAACAATATGGAGATTTTGGATTAACAATCATGCCTAGTCTCCACTACGAAATTCACGAAAGAATTCAGCCGAGTTATGTGCAGGACAGGCGTGAGAGAGACTCGAGTTATGTACGAGCGGGTAGACGGCCGTTCCAGATAACGGTAACTCCTCCCCAATCCCGCTCGGAAGTGCGGATACAAAAGCAGGCCGAAGGCGGAAGGCCGTCTGCAGTTGAGAGTCCAGTTTCTGACTTAACCGCGGTAAATCTCGCGCCGGTGTCCAACCTTCGTGATCAAAATACGGTCACCTTCCCAGTCGAAAACGACGCGATAGTCTCCAACTTGAAAACGGTAAGCGGGGACAGAGCTTCCTACAATGCGTTTCGCAAAGACCAGGGGATTGGGCTGGGCAAGGTAATGTTCGATTTTACGCAGGATTCGCTGCTGGAGATCTCTGGGAAGTTTCAGGAACATTTGCTCCGCCTGGCGGGTAAAATCATATGGGGTCATTTCAAGCCGGATTTTTTTCTGACTAATCCACCAGCCACTCGGCCTGAGGCCCTGGAACGCTCAAGCGATTCCAAAAATTCAGGCGAGGATACTTCTATTTCTTCTTCAATATCAGAAAGAATCCGAGGATCTAAAACAATGCCAAGTGTACGACCTTTGCTGTCCACAAGCCGCACAATCCCTTCTAAAGCAAAAGGCAGTTTCCGTCGTCCCAACACAACGACTTTTTCATCGGATAATCCTTTTAAAAGCGACATTTCTTTACCTCCTGACAAACCGAAGTATACCACATTTTCTCCCCAAGGACGAAAGCCAAAATCAGCTGTCGCCCGCTCCGAAGCTAGCCAAAAAGAAGGCAAGCAAGTCCGCCTGCTTGCCCGCCAGGTTGTAGGCGAGCCTGCCAACGAATCAGTGGAGGGTTCAATCCCGAGCTTGTCGGACCCAGGGCTGAGTGCTCTTGACCTGAGCAAAGCGCCAGAGGCGCTGCGTCGAAGGTCTGAAGAAGTGCGACGTATAGAGCAAACAACGCGGCAATCGTTCGGCGTTGAGAGAGTGGTTGCGGATTTCAACCGTATCCAAGGCTCTGACGGCAAGCTTAGAGAGCTCATTTATACGGCTGCGGTTCAGGGCAGGCAAGTTATTGTTTATAACGTCAACACGACTGATCCGGTGGGAAAGCTTTTATCGAATGATCCAAAGTTAAAGGGTCGGCTCATTACCGAATCCGGCGGCTTGGCGGAGGCATTTCGAAAATATCTCACAGGCGATCAAGGAAAAGTCGTCGTACTTTCCGATAAGGCCTCTCCGGCTGAAGCTGCTCTGCTCCGGTCGGAATTGAGAAAAGCCGGCATTGACGAAGACCGAACCTATCTTTTGGCTGATGAAGTTGGTCAAGCTGGGACGGTTGGCGCGGGATTAGAGGCCGTTTCTTTTTACGGCAAATATAAGGACTTGCCCCCTTACGCGGCTTTCGATAATCAAAGGCGGGTTGTCATTATTCGTCGCTCCGTGACGGATTCGTGGCGGGATCGCTACGAGCGAACCGTCGCGTTCGCTAGAGCTGCTTAATCCCCTTCAAAATGGCGCAAGCGGCGCGGGAGCTTGCGCCCTTGTCTCCTAATTTTCCGCGCACCGCGGCAAATTCCTTTTTCATTTTCTGATAAAGCTCAGCATTCTTTAAAAGCGCTTCCGCTTCGTGCGCAATCTTTGCAGGAGAAATTCTTTGAATGAATTCCGGGACGACCCGTTTCCCGGCCAGAAGATTCACGATTCCCAAATAGGGAACGCGGATCAAACATCTTCCTAACCAATAGGTCGACCAGTTTGTTTTGTAGAGAAGGAAAAAGGGAGTTCCGATCAGCGCGGCTTCAAGCGTTGCCGTCCCCGAAGCGATCAGCGCAAAATCCATTGCCGCCAGCAGGGAATGGATGGAGTCTTTATGAGACCTCAGCCGGATTTGCGGGTATTCCTTTTTTAGAGTCTCATAAATATCCGGACTCACATTCGGAGAGTGAGCGAGAAAAAAGACGGCATTCAGTAAATTTTTTTGAAGAAGCTGTGCGCTTTCCAGCATTGAAGGGAGAATACGCCGGACTTCGCTTGCGCGCGAGCCGGGCAGCAGGCCGATAGCGGTCTCATTGGAATGGATATTCAATTTTTGGCGAAGGGCGGTACGGTCTTCGGGCAAATCCAGATGATCGAGCAAAGGGTGGCCGACAAATTCACAAGGAATCCCCGCCGCCTCATAAAGCGCGGTCTCAAAGGGGAGAATCACGAGCATTTTGAATACGGTCTTTTTGATCGTATGAATCCGCCGCTTTCCCCACGCCCAGATTTGCGGTGAAATGTAATAAATGACGGGCAGTTCCTTTTTTATTTTTTTGGCGAACCTGAGATTAAAAGCAGGCGAGTCAATCAAAATAAGGACGTCAGGCCGGCTTCGGTTCACCGCGTTCAAGGCCTGGTAAAAAATTTTTCGGTAAGTGAAATACTGGCGGACGACATCCCCGAATCCGAGCGCCGAAATCCGGGTCATATCATAGAGCAAAGCGACGCCGGCTTCTTTCATCCGAGGGCCGCCGAGGCCGCTGAGTTCGCAAGAAGGGCTGAGCTTCTTCAGCTCTCGCGCCAGAGAATCGCCGTGAATGTCGCCCGAAGGTTCACAGGCGATCATAAAAATCTTCGGAGGCATAAAATCAGGAGGGGACTTTCAGGGCTTCGCTCTGGTTTTTCTGAATGGCTTGCACAATATCGAGGGCAAAACGGAGGGCGTTCCGGGCCGCCTCATCGGGGCATCCAAAGTTTTTTCCGTTTTGAATCTGCGAAAGGAAATGCCGGATTTCTTCTTTCAGCGGTTCGGCCTTTTCGACATTCACGACTTCTTGGATGATCCGGCCGTTTTCTTTCCGGATAATTTTTGCGCTCTGGGCCTCATAATCCAGCGAAATGTAGGCGTCTTCCTGAAAGATGCGTATTTTGCGCTGCTTTTCGAAAGTCAGCCTCGAGGCGGTGAGATCGGCCACGGCGCCGTTTTTAAATTTGATCCGCACATTGGCAATGTCTTCAAATGGAGTCAGCACGTTGATTCCCACGGCATCAAAACTTGCGATTTCGGATTTCACTAAACTCAGCACGATATCCAGATCGTGAATCATAAGGTCCAGCACGACCCCGCAATCGTTAATCCGGCCCGTGAACGGCCCCAGCCGGTGGATTTCAAAAAAACGGATATTTTTCACGATTTCTTCGATCCGTTTGAAGCCGGGATTGTGCCGTTCCACGTGGCCCACTTGGAGCACGCAGCGGTGAAGCCGGGCCAGTTCCAGAAGCTCCTCGGCTTCCTCCAGGCGGAGGGTGATCGGTTTTTCGATGAGAGTATGGGCGCCGGCTTTGAGAAATTCTTTAGCAATGGAGTAATGCGCCGAGGTGGGCGTTGCGATACTTACGGCATCCACCCGCCCGATGAGATCTTTATAGTCTTCAAAGAAAGGCAGGCCCAAGGCCTCGGCCTGGACCTTTTTACTAAAGTCGATATCGCAGAGCCCCAGAAGCTGGCATTGCTCCGCCAATTCTTTATAAATGCGGGCATGCTCCTTGCCTAAATGTCCAATGCCGACAACGGCTGCTTTTAACACTTTTTCCACCGTAACTCTTTTCTTTAAAGGGAGTTAAAGCTAATTAAAAACAACGCCATCGTAACAAATTACCTTGAGCAGTGTCAATGGATATGTTATAAAACCATTCGTCTTAAAGCCTTCCTAGGCAGGCTTCCTTAAAAGTTGATTATCCGTAATCTCTAATATCTTATGAATATTTACCGAAGGCTCCTCAATTATATCCGGCCTCACCGGGGCCGCCTGGCTGTGGCGGTTTTGTGCATGTTTTTTTATTCGATCGCCAATTCGCTTGTTTCCGCCACGCTCTATATCATTGTAAACGGCCTTCACAACAAAAGCGCCGTTGTGATTAACGACCTTGAGTATATTCCTTTCGCATCCTCGCTGAGCTTCCCTGCCTTTTGGATCCCTTTTATTATGGTCGTTGTTTTTTTTCTCCGCGGTTTTTTTGATTACGTGTCCAATTATCAAATGTCGAGCATCGGGATCCGGATCGTCAGAAAAATCCGCGACGATTTGTACGAACACCTTGTCCGTCTTTCAAGCGATTTTTATTCCAAGGGCAGGACGGGCGATTTCTTAAGCCGCATCGTCAATGACGTGGGCTCGATCCAAGGCGCGGTGACGGACGTGATTGTCGACCTGATCAAACAGCCGATGGTCATCCTTTTCAATATTCCGTGGGTTTTTATTTGGGGTGGCCCGAATGCGGCGTTTGCGATCATGATTTTCCCGCTTGTCGCCGTTCCGATTACTCTGCTGGGCAGGAATTTGCGCCGTATCACGAAAAAAATGCAGGAACGCGCTGCGGACATTACGGCGTTTATCGCGGAGACCCTGGCCGGGATTCATATTGTGAAAGCCTTCTGCCAAGAAGAAAGAGAAATCGGAAAATTCCGCGAGATCAACAAGAACGTTTTTGATTTCTTCAAAAAGACGATCCGGATCACGCTCATCCAGCGCCCCTTGATCGAAATTATGGGAGCGGTCGGCGCGGCCATTGCGGTGTGGTTTGGGCTCAAGAGCCTTCCACCGGATCGTTTTGTCGCCTTCGTCGGCTCGCTTTTTATTTTTTTCGAACCCCTGAAAAAGGTCAGCAAAGTCAACAGCACGGTCCAGCAATCCATTGCCTCGGGGGGCCGGATTTTCGAAATTCTGGACGCTGTCCCGAGCATCCGTGACCGTGAAAGCGCGATTGTTTTTTCAGGCTCGCCTGAAACGGCAAGCTACGAAAAGGTGAGTTTTCAATACGAGCCCGGAAAAAACGTGCTGCAGGACATTGATTTTCAGGTCCGGCGCGGGGAAATTTTGGCGCTTGTGGGAGTCAGCGGCTCCGGGAAGACCACGCTTATGAATTTGCTGCTGCGTTTTTATGATCCCACGCAGGGATCGATTAAGCTGAACGGAATCGATATCCGCAATTTTACGCTGGAGTCGTTACGCGAATTCATCGGGATCGTGTCCCAGGACACGATTCTTTTCAATGCCACCGTCCGGGAGAATATTGCCTACGGAAGACCCGAAGCGGGTCTTGAAGAAATCGAGCAGGCCGCCGAGGCCGCTTATGCGGATCATTTTATTCAGGCCCTGCCCAAAGGTTACGACACCCCTCTGGGCGAACGAGGCCTGAAGCTCTCGGGCGGGCAGAGGCAGCGTATCGCGATTGCCCGCGCCCTATTGAAAAATCCTCCGATTCTGATTTTGGACGAAGCCACTTCTCATTTGGATACCGAAAGCGAACGGGAAGTGCAAAGCGCGCTTGAAAATTTAATGCAGGGCAGAACGGTCTTTGTGATTGCGCACCGGCTGTCGACGATCCAGCGCGCCGACCGGATCCTCGTTCTTGAGGCAGGGCGGATTATTCAGGACGGAACAAATGAAACGCTTCTCCGCGAGGGCGGGGCCTACAAAAAACTCTACGATCTGCAGTTCAACCTGTAAAAATTAAAATTTCGAAAATCTCCATTGCAGATTATGGCTACTTGTGGGAATGAGAAAGGCGGCGCGGGGCAGGAGGAGCGAGGCTGATTAGCCTGAATTGATCGCGTCTTTCTCGTGTCAACTAAGGTATCGTTTGTTAAGCGCCTGTTCAAGCAAGGAAAACGAAAATGCTGTCTGGTACGATTCGCCAACTTCCTTAGCCCATCCAATTTGTTCTTTAGTTCGCGTTGACCATCGTCTTAGCCGTTTGGTATTAATTACCCATTCGACTGTAAAATAATGAGCGTATAAACCTGGCCCGTAATCTCTTTCCAAATGCGCGCCTAAATCAACCCCTAGTTTTTCCTTAAACCGTGTTTTGCCAAAAGTTATTTTGATCTGAATGTTGCTATTGTCTAGTGTGATCACATGATTCTTAGTAGGTTGTGTTCGTTCCTTGCGGGAAAAAAATAAATTGCGACAATCTAACAGAACTTGCCGAATACATATTTCCATCTAATTTAGCGGGAGCTCCCCGCCTGTAAAGGCGGGGGGATAATCCATGTGTTCCTAAGGGCTTTCCGAAAGGGGCTTGCGGGGCGATCGGTTTGAGATTGGCTTGCTCTTCGCTCGCTTTGCTCGCAATGACGACTTATTCTAAGTTGAATAGATTACCGAGCCTTATCTCTACAAAAAGCGCCGAACAAAAACGATCAGTTTGATTTTTGATCTTTGAAGTTCAAGTTCCCGGGATTTTGATCTTGATCTTCGTAGGTTCGCCGGAATTCTTTTCGGGTTCCACAATTTCGTAATTTTCCACTTCCCCGTAGCCGAGCGTCGCAACCTTGACGGCCCCTTTTACGGTGCTGTCGAGGATTTTCCCGCTGCTGCGTCTTGCTCCTTCGAGCGGGCCGACCAGAAGGCCTTCTTCTTGAGTGGACTCGGAGGTTTCCGAAAGGACGGCAACGGTGGAATCGAGGGTTGCCTCTTTGATGCCGCCGGCAAATCTTTTAGCGGGACTGACGCCCGATTTTTTGGCCGCCTTCCCGGCCGCCTTTTCCAGCCGTTCCTGCTCGCGGGCCTCTTCATCGTACTGGCCGCGGTTTGCCATCCCGTATTGAAAAGCGCTTATCGTTAAAATCAGAAAAAGGATCCACTTTTTTTTCATGAGAATCTCCGTTGTTAATTCAGACGATAAATAATTTCAAAGGCTAGTATACCTCAAGCCGCCTCTTTGCTCAAAATGATTCAATCGATTCTCCATTCCCTGCGATTGATGAAATCCGAAGGTCGCCCTGATAAGCTTCGGCCGTCCAAGGATTGCGGAGGATTGCGGAGTTTGCTTTTTAGGGTAGGCTGGGATATACTACGCCCCGCTTTAATCTAACTTCACTATTCTTCAACAGTTGCAGCGACAAGGGATTCCTTTTCATTAAGGCTCGGATGATTTCGGATTATTGATGAAAACACTCAGGGTAGGATTATTGGGGCTCGGACAAATTGGGGCCGGATTTTACAGTCTGCTTGCGTCCAAACGGGATTTTTTCAGGCGCGAGATCGGCATTTCGATCGATTTGGTCAAAGTTGCGGTCCGGAATAAGGATAAAAAAAGAAAAAAATCCGTCCCGAAATCCCTGCTTACCGAGAATGCTTTTGAAGTGGTGCGCGATCCCTCCGTGGATGTCGTGGTCGAGCTTATCGGAGGAATCCGGGAGGCAAAGGCCCTCATTGGCGAGGCGTTAACGCGCGGCAAGCACGTGGTTACGGCAAATAAGGCGCTTCTGGCCGAGGCGGGAGATGAAATTTTCGATCTGGCGGACCGGAAGAAGCGCTGGATTTTTTTCGAGGCCAGTGTGGGGGGCGGCATTCCTGTGATCAAGGCCCTGCGCGAGGGGCTTGTCGCGAACCGGATTGAATCCATTTATTCGATCATCAACGGAACCAGCAATTATATCTTGACCCGGATGACGGAAGATAAAAGTGATTTCCGCGAGGCCTTGCGGGAGGCGCAGGAAAAAGGCTACGCTGAGGCGGACCCGACTTTAGATATCGAGGGAATCGACGCGGCCCACAAACTCGCGATTCTTTTGCGTTTTGCGTTTTGCGGAAATGTCCGGTTCAAGGATATTTATTGCGAGGGGATTTCCAGGATCCGCAGCGAAGACATCGCTTTTGCTCATGAATTCGGGTACCGGGTGAAACTCCTTGCGATTGCCAAGGCTTCAAAGGAAGGCATTGAAGCAAGGGTCCAGCCCACGCTTCTTCCGGAATCTCACATTTTGGCCAACGTCAACGGCGCTTTTAACGCGGTTTTGATCCGCGGCGATCAAGTCGGCGATGTCCTTTTGTACGGGAAAGGCGCCGGCCCCGCGCCCACCGCCAGCGCCGTGATGAGCGATCTGATTGATATTGCAATGCGCGAAGCGGGCCGGCTGAACGAAGAAGCGCTGCCGATGCGGGCGATCCGGCGGCCTTTAAAGATCAAGAACATCAGTTCCATTTTATCGCGCTATTACCTTCGCTTTCATGTGGTCGACCGTCCGGGCGTTCTTGCGAAGATCGCGCAGGTCCTCGGAAAGCACAGGATCAGCATTTCCGATTGCGTTCAGAAAGAAAGAAGCGCGGGCAACGTGGTGCCGCTGATTTTATTGACGCACGGCGCGCACGAACGGGACGTGAGGAATGCGATCCGGCGGATTGACCGTTTGGATGCCGTGAGCGGGCACTCGCAGGTCATAAGAATCGAACAATGAATAATATCAAAGCGCAAAGATAATTCGAAATTTTGAATTTTGCTTTGTCATTTCAATCTTTGCGTTTTGATATTTGAGTTTTTAATATGGTCCATAAAAAATTCGCAGTCAAAAAAATCGGTGTGATTGAGCGGTACCAGGAATTTCTGCCCGTCACGGACAATACGCCGATCATTTCCCTGAATGAAGGCAATACCCCTTTGATCCTGGCCGAGGCGCTTCCCGTTTACTTAGGCCTGAAGAATATAAAAATTTATTACAAGTTTGAGGGCTTGAATCCTACGGGCTCTTTCAAGGACCGCGGAATGACAATGGCCATTTCCAAGGCCCTTGAGGAAAAGGCGAGCGCCGTGATTTGCGCTTCGACGGGCAATACCTCGGCTTCGGCGGCTGCTTTTGCCTCGCGCTGCGGGCTTCGGTGTTTTGTGCTGATCCCTGAAGGAAAAATCGCCAAGGGCAAGCTGATTCAGGCGTACCGCTACGGGGCCAAGGTGTTGATGATTCCGGGAAATTTTGACCAGGCGCTGGAGCTGGTCAAAAGAGTGACGCAGGACAACCGGATCACCCTTGTTAATTCCATCAATCCTTACCGGATTGAAGGCCAAAAGACCGCCGCCTTTGAAATTGTAGATGATCTTGGCGACGCGCCTGAATATCACGCGATCCCTGTGGGAAATGCCGGCAATATTACGGCCTATTGGAGAGGTTATAAAGAATACCGGCGTGCGGGAAAATGCGAAGTCCTTCCGAAAATGCTTGGCTTTCAAGCGGAAGGAGCAGCCCCGATTGTCTACGGGAAGCCTGTTGAGAAGCCTGAGACCATTGCCACCGCCATCCGGATCGGAAATCCGGCAAGCTGGAAGGGGGCGGTCCAGGCCCGGGATGAATCGGGCGGGCTCATCGAAGCGGTCACCGACCCGGAAATAAGCTGGGCTTACCGTTTTATTGCGGAACGGGAAGGTGTTTTCGCCGAGCCTGCTTCTGCAGCGGCTGTTGCGGGAATGATAAAGCTTGCGAGACGGAATTATTTTGAGGAAAATACCAGAATCGTCATTACCTTGACGGGTTCGGGCCTTAAAGATCCGGATTACGCGCTCAGCTTTGAGGATAAGATTGAGGCTGTGGAACCTACCTTTGAGGCTGTGAGCAAAGTTGTTTTCGCTTCGAGGTAAAAGGTATTTCCATTGTCATTCCGTCCGATTATTGGCGGACGCGGGAATGACAATCCTAAAACTATCCAAAGCTTGAATAGAAAGGTTGCTCCTTGTGAAATATTTATTGATTGCGCTTCCCGGGGCGGCAGATTCTCCCGCCGAAGAATTCGGAGGGAAAACTCCGTTTGAGGTGGCGAAGATCCCTCATCTGAACTTTTTCGCGAAAATGGGCAAGGTCGGGCAGGCCAAGCTTGCCGCAGAGCGGCTCGAACCTTCCGCCGATACGGCGCTCTTGAACCTTCTGGGTTACGAAGCCGACAAGGTTTACACGGGCCGCGGCCCGCTTGAGGCCGCGAATTTGGAACTGAAACTTGAGGACAACGAGATCGCCTTTCGGATGAATTTTATTACCGAGGCCAACGGGATCCTTGCGGACCCTACGGCCGGAAAGATCACCACGCGCGAAGCCAAAGCCCTTATCAATTTCCTCAATAAAAAAGTGGCCAATGAGTTTATCCGCTTTTTTGCCGGCGCCGAGTGCCGGCACGTTACCGTGATCAAAGACGCCCACGGATTTGAGGCGCTTTCTGCGAAAACAAATTCTCCGGATACGATTGTGGGCGAGCGTTTGGAAGCTTATTGGCCGAAGGGGCCGGGCGAGGAACTCTTGAAAAAGTTAATGTGCGATACAAAACTTCTGCTTCAGGACCACGAGATCAATCAGGTTCGCGTGGACCTCAAAGAAAATCCCGCCAATATGATTTGGCTGTGGGGGCAAGGCCGGCCGCCGCGGCTTGAAAAATTCAGCGAGCGTTTCGGACTGACGGGCGCGCTGCTTGCCGAGGCCGAATACGCCAAAGGGATCGGGCGGATTGCGGGATTAAGCGTTTTCGAAACCAACGGGGCCTTGGAGAGCGAACAAACGAAGTATGAAAAAATCGGCAAGATGATCTCAAGCTCGATGGCAGAAAAGGATTTCGTGGGGCTTTATCTGGACGAGTGCGACGAGGCTTCCCGAAAAGGAGATTGCAAGGCCAAGGTTTCGTTCCTCGAGGCCGTTGATTTTTTTATCCTTTCGAAGGTCAAGGATTATATGGAGTCTTATAAGGATGTCCGGATTTTGATTACTCCTTGCTACAGTTTTCCTTGGAAGACAAAAAAACAGACCCGCGATTTTGTCCCTTTCGTGGTTGCCGGAAAAAATATCATGCCCGATGATATCGAGCGATTTTCCGAGACCGCCTCCAAGGCCTCGTCCCTTAAGATGAACAAGGGGGCGGAGCTCCTGAAGTTTTTCATCTCCAAATCTTAAGAGTGGCCGGTCATGAGCATTCCTTTGATTGTGCAAAAATACGGCGGGTCCTCGGTCGCAAATGCGCGGCGCATCCAGCGCGTTGCCCGGCGCATTGTGAAGGCAAGGAAAGCAGGCTGCAGGCTTGTCGTTGTGGTGTCGGCTTTAGGCGATACCACTGATGATCTGATTGAGCTGGCGCACAAGATTGCGAAGGAACCCAATGAGCGCGAAATGGATATGCTGCTTTCCACGGGCGAGCAGGTTTCCGTCGCGCTGCTGGCGATCGCCGTTGACCGGCTTGGCGTCAAAGCGATTTCCTTTACCGGCCCTCAAGTCGGCATCATCACCGATAAATTTCACACCAAGGCCCGGATCCTGGATATCAACACGGAGCGCATTCAAAAGGCATTGAAGGAAGGCTACGTCGTGATTGTGGCCGGTTTTCAGGGCAAAACCGATTCCGAAGAAATCACGACGCTCGGCCGCGGGGGTTCGGACCTTACGGCCGTTGCTCTGGCGAAGGCCCTCAAAGCGCGACACTGTGAAATTTACACGGATGTGGACGGCGTTTTTACCGCGGATCCACGCATCGTCCGGGACGCGCGCAAGATTGAGCGAATCAGCTACGAAGAGATCCTCGAGCTGGCCTCGCTCGGCGCCAAGGTCATGCACTCGCGCTCGGTGGAGGTGGGCAAAAAGTTCAACGTTCCGATTTATGTGCGCAACTCCATGCACAACGGAGAAGGCACTTTGATTACAAAGGAGACCCAAAAAATGGAAGACATTACGGTAAGCGGCGTGGCCCTGACCGAGGACGAAGCGAAGGTGACGATTTATCAGGTTCCGGATCGGCCCGGCGTCGCCGCAAAAATTTTCGCCCGGCTGGCCAAAGCCAATATTAATATTGATATGATTATTCAAAACAAGACGCAGACCAAGACTACGGATATTTCCTTTACGGTCTTTAAAAACGAACTTGCGCGGGCCCTTCACGTTGTCAAGAAAGCCGCCCGAGAACTTCAAGCCCAACAAGTGGTTTGCGACGAAAATATCGCGAAAGTCAGCGTCGTGGGAATAGGCATGAGGTCGCATTCCGGCATTGCGGCCAGGATGTTCGCGGCCCTGGCGCGCAAAAAGATTAATATCCAAATGATTTCCACCTCCGAGATCAAAATTTCCTGCGTGATCGACGGCAAAAGAGGAAAGGAAGCGGTCCGCGCGATCCACAGGGAATTCAAGCTCGGGAAGAATTCGGTAAAGAAAAGGTAGTAGCAAGTCCGTCATTGCGAGCGACCAAGTTTGTCATTCCCGCGGAAGCGGGAATCCAGGACTTGGATTCCCGATAGAATCATTCGGGAATGACACTTTGTGTCAGATTGCCACGTGTCCCTTGGGGGCTCCCCGCAATGACAACGCTCACTGGATACAATTACAAAACATAAAATGAAAAAAATTCTTTTCTACGATACAACCTTACGAGACGGCACGCAATCGGAGGGGATCAGCCTGTCTCTGCGCGACAAAATTTTGATCGCCAAGCGCCTTGACCAATTCGGCATTCATTATATTGAAGGAGGCTGGCCGGGCTCGAACCCCAAGGACCTGGCTTTTTTTAAGGAAATCAAAAAGGCGAGGATCCGCCGCGCCAAGGTCGTTGCGTTCGGCGCGACGCGCCGCGCGCATATCAAGGTCAGCGAGGACCAGAATGTGAAGGCGCTCCTTGAAGCGCGCACGAAAGCCGTCACGATTTTCGGGAAATCCTGGGATTTTCACGTCACGGAAGTTTTTAGGACCTCCTTGAAAGAAAATCTGCAGATGATTTATGAAACCGTGGATTACTTCAAGTCTAAAAAACTTGAAGTCATTTATGATGCGGAGCACTTTTTTGACGGATTTAAGGAAAATCCGGAATACGCGGTCAAAACTCTGCAGCAGGCTGCGAAGGCCGGCGCGGACAACATTACCCTGTGCGACACCAACGGCGGCACGCTTCCTCACGAAATCCGGCGCGCGATCCTGCGCGTCAAACGTTCCGTCAAGGTCCCGCTCGGGATTCACTGCCACAATGACGCTGAACTTGCGGCGGCCAATTCGATCCAGGCGGCGGGCGAAGGATGCGCGCTCATTCAGGGAACGATCAACGGCTACGGCGAGCGGTGCGGCAACGCGAACCTTGTCAGCATCATTGCGATCCTTCAATTTAAAATGGGGCTCGCGTGTTTCCCCGGAAAAAAAAGCCGCGAGCTTACGGCGCTTTCTCACTACGTCGCGGAAATTTGCAATATGCCGCTTGAGAACAATCAGCCCTTTACCGGGCGTTCCGCTTTCGCGCATAAAGGCGGCGTCCACATTAATGCGATGATGAAAAACGTCCGCACTTACGAGCACATGGACCCGCGGTTGATCGGCAATCACAGGCGTTTTCTGGTTTCCGAGCTGGGAGGCAAAACCAATATTATGCTGAAGGCCAAAGAGCTTCAACTGGATTTGGCCAAGGAATCTCCCGAGACTCGAAAAATTCTTTCTGAGATTCAGCGTCTCGAAAATGAGGGGTACCAATTCGAGGCCGCCGAAGCGAGTTTTGAGCTTCTGGTCCAAAAACTTTTGGGCAGATACAAACCGTTTTTTGAGGTCAAGAAAGCCGCTGTCCGCGCGGAAAATATCGGCGACGCGAGGCCCACTTCGATTGCGGAGGTCAAACTTGTGGCCAAGGGGAAAGAAGAACTTGTCGCCGCCGAAGGAGACGGCCCGGTCAATGCTCTGGACAGCGCGCTGCGGCAGGCGCTTCGAAATTTTTATCCCGTTATCGATCAGATTCATCTTACCGATTACAAGGTCCGCGTCGTCAATTCCGAAGCCGGCACGGCCGCCAAGGTCCGGGTCTTTATTGAATTCCAGGATCAAGACAAAACCTGGACCACGGTCGGAGTCCACGAGAATGTGGTCGAGGCCAGCTGGCGGGCCCTTGTCGAGGCAATCGAGTACAAACTCTGGAAGGGGTAAAAAAGGATCAAATGAAGTTAACTTATGATCCCAAATATTTGGATTTGAAATAAAAATGCAAAATAAAGCTTTATCCAAAGCATTAAAATCGTTTGAATCCGCCCCCTGGGTTAAAAATAGATTATTTTCATTTTGCTTGAAGGAAGAGAAGCGGAAATCCAACGTTCCAATCGCAGTTCCATGTCTTCAGAATTAACCCCTCGCTACAATTCAAAAGATATTGAATCCAAATGGTATTCCTTGTGGGAATCCAAGGGATATTTTCGTCCGAAAAGTGACGATCCGAGATTCTTCGCACTTCGCACTCAGAATGACAAAAGACCGTACGTGATTGTAATCCCGCCGCCGAATGTCACGGGAATCCTGCATATGGGGCACGCGCTCAACAATTCCATTCAGGATATTTTAACGCGCTGGCAGCGGATGAAGGGAAAGGACGCGCTGTGGATTCCGGGAGTCGATCACGCGGGCATTGCGACGCAGAATGTGGTGGAGCGCAAGCTCGCCAAAGAAAAGAAAACCCGCTGCGATCTCGGGCGCGAAAAATTTTTGGAAGAGGTCTGGAAGTGGAAAGAGGAACACGGCAGCACGATCACCCGCCAGCTCCGGCGGCTCGGCGCTTCCTGTGATTGGTCCCGCGAAAGATTCACGATGGACGAGGGGCTTTCACGCGCCGTCCGCGAGGCCTTTGTCACGCTTTATGAGCGCGGCCTTATTTACCGAGGCAGTTACATTATTAACTGGTGCCCGCGCTGCCAGACCGCGCTTTCCGATGAAGAATCCTCCCATAAAGAAATTCAAGGCGGCCTTTATCATATTAAATATCCACTCGCCAAACCTCAGCTCGCCGGATTTGAAAAATCCGCGCTCGAAAAAATCGGCGAGGACCACATTGTCGTTGCGACCACGCGCCCGGAAACAATGCTCGGAGACACAGCCGTCGCAGTCCATCCTGAGGATCCGCGTTATAAACACTTGATCGGAAAAAAATTAATCCTTCCTTTAATGAATCGCCTGATTCCCATTATTGCAGATCCGTTCGTGGATCCGGAATTCGGGACAGGCTTGGTCAAGGTCACTCCGGCTCACGACCCTAACGACTTTGAAATGGGCCGCCGGCACAATCTTCCTCAGATTAATGTGATGAATCCGGACGGAACGATAAATGAAAAGGGCGGATCCTACCAAGGTCTTGACCGGTTAGAAGCAAGAAAAAAAGTCGTGGCTGATCTTGAAGCCCAGGGCCTTTTCGTCCGCCGCGATTCGCACTCGCACGCGGTCGGCCACTGCTACCGCTGCAATACAATGGTCGAGCCTTATCTTTCCGAGCAGTGGTTTGTGAAAATGAAACCGCTTGCGGAAAAAGCGCTCACTGCGCACCGCCAGGGCAAGACAAAATTTTATCCGGACCGCTGGACCAAGGTTTACACGAACTGGCTTGAAGAAATCCGCGACTGGTGCATTTCAAGGCAGATCTGGTGGGGGCATCAGATTCCGGTTTGGTACTGTGAAGGAGATAAACTGTGTTTTCCGGATTGTAAAAAACCTATTGTGAGCCGGCAAACGCCCGAGCAGTGTCCTGTGTGTAGGTCCAAAAATTTAAGACAGGATCCCGATGTTTTGGACACCTGGTTTTCTTCCTGGCTCTGGCCGTTTTCGACTCTCGGTTGGCCAAACCAGACTGAAGATTTAAAATATTTTTATCCCACTTCAGATTTGATCACGGCCCCTGAAATTATTTTCTTCTGGGTGGCACGAATGATTATGGCCGGCCTTGAATTTATGGGGGAAGTCCCTTTCAGCCGGATTTATATTCACGGAACCGTTCGCGCTCAAAGCGGCCTCAAAATGTCCAAGTCCTTAGGCAACGCGATCGATCCAATTGAGGTGATTGACGAAATGGGCGCCGACGCCCTTCGTTTCAGTATGGTGATGCTGAGCGCGCAGGACGTTTATTTGTCGCGCGAAAAATTCGAAGTGGGCCGTAACTTCACCAATAAAATTTGGAACGCCGCGCGGTTCGCATTTATAAATTTAGAAGATTTCGCCCAAGGAAAGGCGGCGCTTGACTTAGACCGCAGCGCGCTTTCTTTGCCCTGCCGCTGGGTTCTTTCCCGGCTCGGCCAAGTGACTCAAGAAATCAATGGGCTCATTTCCAATTTTAATCTGAGCCAGGCCGCGACTGTTCTTTATCATTTTGTGTGGAACGATTTCTGCGATTGGTTTATCGAGCTGGCCAAGCCGAGTTTTCTCCAAACCGGCGCCGTGGCGCGGGAAAATACCCAAAAGGTTCTTTTTTATCTTCTCGAACGCATTCTCCGGCTGCTTCATCCGTTTATGCCTTTTATCTCCGAAGAAATATGGCAAAAGCTCAAAGCCGCGGCCCAAGACCACTCTGCCTGGCCGGAAACAATTATGATAAGCCGTTGGCCGGATGATCAAAAGATTCAGGATCAAAAAGCCGAAGAGGCAATTCAGTGGCTTCAGACCAGCGTCGCGGGAGTCCGGGATATCCGGGCCCGGCTGGCGCTGTCTCCCGGCCGGCCGTTAAGAGCGGTTTTAGTTTCGCCGCGCGCCGAAATCCGCAATATTTTAAGTGAATATAAAAAAGAAATTCAAAACCTGGCGCGCCTGGAAGAAGCGGACGTCCGTGTAAGCTTTAAAAAAAGCCCTTTCTATATTGTGAATGCGTTTCCGGACTTGGAAGTTTTTATCCTCATCGAAGGCGTGATTGATCCCGTCAAAGAAAAAGAGCGGATTGAAAAGAAAATTGTGGAAACGAAGATATGGATCGAATCTTTGTCCAAGAAACTCTCCAACGAAGCGTTTGTCCGCAGCGCCCCGGAGGAAGTCGTTCAGAAGGAAAAAGAAAAACTCGAGGCCGCCGAGAAAGTTTTTCAGGCCCAAAAAGAATTGCTGGAACTTTTGAGCGCCTCGTAATTCTAAGGTAGAAAAAAGAACTATAAGTTGTCCTCCGGCCAAGCGAAGCGCGAGCCGGAACCCAGCATCTGAACCTGTCCGCCGCTGGTTCTTCGGCGGACGCAGGTTAAAATGACAATGAAGGCAGATGACGGCTTCATAGAGGTCAAGCGCGAACCACGTGTCAAAAAAATTCCAATTCCTTTATCTTGCTTCAGCCTCGCCCCGGCGCTGTGAGATCCTCCGGGAAATGCGGATCCCTTTCCGGCAGGTGAAATCTCTTTACCGCGAGGAAAAAATCCCCGGGCTTTCTCCGGAGGAATTGGCCTTGCGCCACGCCGTCGGCAAAGCCAAGCGGGCGCTCGCGCCTCGTAAAGGGCTGGTGTTGGGGGCCGATACGATCGTGTGGCGCTGTCATCGTATTTTTGGAAAGCCCAAGAATCATCGCGAAGCTTTTCAAATGCTGAAAACACTTTCGGGGAAAACGCACTGGGTTTATACCGGCGCCGCGCTTTGGGATCAAAGGACAAAAAGGATTGCGACCGGAGTTGCCAAAACCAAGGTCGTTTTTCACAAGTTTTCCGACGCTGAAATTTTGGATTATATGAAACGCGTGCATTCTTTTGACAAGGCCGGCGCTTACGCCATTCAGGAAAACCCCCGGATTGTCCGGCGGATCTCGGGTTCTCATTCCAATGTGATGGGGCTGCCGCGCAAGCTGGTGAGGAAGATGCTGAAGGAGTTTATACGCCCTTAGACGGTCTATCGTCTCCGTCTGAAAAGATTCCATTATATGAAACACAAAATCCAAATCATCCAAGGCGACATTACTCAGCAAAAGGTTGACGCGATTGTCAACGCCGCGAACACGGCGCTCCTTGGAGGCGGGGGAGTGGACGGGGCGATTCACCGCGCGGCCGGGCCTGAACTTCTCCAGGAATGCCGGACTTTAGGCGGCTGCCCGACGGGTGAGGCACGGATTACCAAAGGTTACCGCTTGTCAGCGAAATTTGTCATTCATGCGGTAGGCCCGGTTTGGAACGGCGGAGGCCGCAATGAGGCAGGGCTTTTAGCCGATTGTTACCGCCAATCTTTAAAGCTGGCTTCGGAAAACGGTGCGAAGACAATCGCCTTTCCTTCGATCAGCACAGGCGCTTACCGTTTTCCGATCGAATCCGCCTGCGAGATCGCCCTCAAGACCGTCCTGCAATGCCTTGAAACAATGAGCGGAATCGAAAAGGTCATTTTTGTTTGCTTCTCCAAGAGTGATTATGAAATTTATCAGAGAACTTTCGAAAAGTTAAAGCCTTCGGCGGATAAAAAGGCCGTTCAGTAAGCGCTCTCTACCCAACGAAATTAGGATTGCG
>JAHFHG010000051.1 GCA_023247035.1 Candidatus Omnitrophota bacterium | reverse complement strand
AGATGCCGCAAAACAGATTCAAGCCCTGCGCGACCACCTCTGGATTTTCGGCATTCCGGAAGCCTCGGCCTTGGCCGTCCGCGTAGAAACCGGTTCCGCATCGAAGGCGGCAGAGTAAAGTAGACCCGCATCGAAAAATCGAATATAATTTATCTTTCCTGTCCGCCTATTTTTGGAGGAGTTTTCAGATGAAAAAGATCTTTTATATGACGCTGGCTTTTATTTCCGTTTGTTCGTTTCCGTTGTCGGCCGGAGCGCTTCGCGGCACGGCTCATTTTAACGGCACGCCGCCCGCTCCTCAGAAAGTGGATATGAACGCGGATCCGACCTGTGCGAGCGCCCATACGGAGCCGGTGTACACTGAAGAGGCGGCGGTCAACAGCAACCTTACCCTGAAACATGTATTTGTTTATGTCAAACAGGGGCTTGAAGGCAGGACGTTTGAAACGCCTCAGGCCGCCGCCGTGCTGGATCAAAAAGGCTGCCAATACGAGCCTCACGTTTTCGGGATTCAGGTCAATCAGCCCCTTGAAATCCACAATAGCGACGCCACGCTCCACAATGTCCACGGGATGCCCAGGGAGACCAAGGAATTCAATCTGGGAATGCCCATTCAGGGGATGAAGCTTACGCGCAAATTCGAGAAGCCGGAAATCATGGTGAAGTTTAAATGCGACGTGCATCCTTGGATGAGGGCTTACGCGGGCGTGCTTGCCCATCCTTATTATTCGGTCACGGACGGGGAGGGAAAGTATGAGATTAAGGATCTTCCGCCCGGGAAATATGTGATCGAATTCTGGCATGAAAAATACGGAACGCAGACCCAGGAAGTGAGCATTGGGGACGCGGGAGATCAAACCCTCGATTTTACCTACGCGGGATAAATCTTCTTTAATGAAAGACGAATGAAATCGAAAAAAGACGGAATAGACGAAACGAAAGCGCCGCTTCATAAGTCCATAAAGAAATCACGACCCCTTTCGGATTTTAAAATTGCAAAGCGCGCCGCCCCGCTTTGCCTTTTTTTATTCAGGAGTCTTCTGCTTTCCGGAATGTTTTCCGCTTCCGCCGGCGCCGCCACCTTAAAGGGGAAAGTTTCGCTGGAGGGAAATCCAACGGCAAATCCCGTGATCCATATGGATGCGGATCCCGTGTGCAAGGCGTTTTATGCCGAGGAGGTGCGGGTTCCCAGCGTTCTGGTCAATCCGGATCGCACCCTTCAGAACGTCTTTGTTTATATCAAAAGCGGTGTGACCCATACGCCGGAGGCGCCGAAATCTCCCGTTGTTTTGGATCAAAAAGGCTGCATGTACCATCCGCATATACTGGGCCTGCAGGCGGGCCAGCCCCTTTCCATTGTCAATAGCGACAGCACGCTGCACAATGTTCACGCCCTGGCAAAAAAGAACGCCGAATTCAATTTAGGTATGCCGATTCAGGGCATGAAACTGGAAAAGACCTTTTTCAATCCCGAGGTGATGATGAAATTTAAATGCGACGTGCACCCTTGGATGGGGGCTTACTTGGGAGTTTTGCCGCACCAATTTTTTTCGGTGACCGCGGAATCCGGAAACTTTGAAATATCCGGCTTAGCCCCGGGCGAATACGTTGTTGAGGCGTGGCACGAGGTTTACGGGACAAAATCGGAGACCTTCAAAGTCACCCATACCGATGAAACGCGCGAGGTGAATTTTAATTTCAGCGCCTCTCAAATTGCCGACGAGGCCTCGGGAGTTTCCATCAAAACGGGCGTGCCGAAGCCCGTTCGGAAATCCTTTGATGATTCCACGGCTTTGAATAAACCGCGCAAAAAAACGGGCTGGTGGCTGCCGGAGAGCATTTCGACTTACAGCGATAAGATCGATTTCCTTTTTTACGTGATCTTGTGGATCACGGGGATTATTTTTTTCGGCGTTCAAGGGGCGTTGATTTGGTTTTTGATCCGTTACCGGAGGCGGCCTGAGGCGAAGGGATACTTCACGCACGGCAACGCGCGCGTGGAAATCATTTGGACAATTATCCCTGCGGTGATTTTGATTGCGCTGGCTTTTATGGGGCAGAAAGTTTGGGCGGAGGTTAAAATGACAATGCCGGGCGCGCCGGATAAGATACAGATCCGGATCCAGGCCGAGCAATTTGCGTGGAATGTCCAGTATCCGGGGGCGGACGGCAAGTTTGATACCCCCGACGACATCCGCAATATCAATCAGCTTCATATCCCCGTCGGAAAACCTGTCCAGGTCACGCTGACCTCCATTGAGACGGCCGACAAACGCGCCGTGATTCACAGTTTCTTTTTGCCGGAATTCCGCTTAAAACAGGATGTGATGCCGGGGATGGCGATCGACGTTTGGTTTGAGGCCAAGAGAACGGGGAAATATGAAATTGCCTGCGCCGAATTCTGCGGGCTGGGGCATTACCGGATGAGGGGGTTTTTGTCTATTCATTCTCCGGAAGGATTCGATGCCTGGCTTGCCGAACAGGCGGCAGCCTGAGAGGAATGAGCGATGGACACTTCAATGCCGGCAGCAGGAGATCAAATGCCAACTTTGGCGCATCCTGAGAAACGCTTGAGTTTTTGGAAGAAATATATTTTCTCGACCGATCACAAGATCATCGGAATCCAGTTCCTGATGACCAGCCTCGTGATGTTTTTGCTCGGAGGCCTGCTTGCGCTTCTCCTTCGCTGGCAGCTTGCTTTTCCCGGGAAGCCGGTTCCCTTCATCGGCAATCTGTTCCCGACAAGCATGATGGCCGGAGGGATCATTCTTCCCGAATTTTATGATTCCCTTTTTACGATGCACGCCTCGCTGATGATCTTTTTCGCCATTATCCCGATTTTAGTCGGCGCGTTTGGAAATTTTCTTATCCCTCTCCAAATCGGCGCGCCGGATATGGCCTTTCCAAGGCTCAATATGGCCTCCTATTGGCTGGTGCCACCTGCGGCTGTGATTATTCTAGCCGGTTTTTTTCTGGAAGGCGGCGCGGCGGCCACAGGCTGGACCGCGTATCCTCCCTTGAGTGAATTTGAACCCATCGGGCAAAACTGCTGGCTGATTTCCGTGATCCTGATCGGGACGTCTTCCATTTTGGGTGCCGTCAATTACATCACAACGATCCTCAATATGCGCGCGCCGGGAATGACCTTGTTCCGGATGCCGCTTCCGGTGTGGGCGCTTTTCATTACGGCGATCATTTCCCTTTTAGCGACGCCTGTGCTTGCCTCGGCGCTTTTCCTTTTGCTGCTCGACCGGACGATCGGGACTCATTTCTTTTTGCCGCAGGGAGGCGGGCATGCCCTTTTGTGGCAGCACATGTTCTGGTTTTATTCCCATCCGGCGGTTTACATTATGATCCTTCCCGGCATGGGCATTGTTTCCGAAGTCATTTCCGTTCATTCCCGAAAACCCATTTTCGGCTATCATTCAATGATTTACGCCATTATGGCGATCGCCGGTCTGGGATTCATTGTCTGGGGGCACCACATGTTTCAAAGCGGGATGAATCCCACGGTGGGCACTTCTTTTATGATTTCAACGCTCGTCATTGCGGTTCCGTCTGCGATTAAAACGTTTAACTGGCTCGGAACTCTTTGGCGAGGCAACATCCGCTATACCCCGGCCATGCTGAATGCCATCGCCTTTGTCTCCATGTTTGTGATCGGGGGCTTGAGCGGAATCTTTATGGCCTCGACACCGGTGGACATTTTTATTCACGACACTTATTTTATCGTCGCGCACATTCATTACGTCCTTTTCGGGGGCAGTATGTTCGCCGTTTTTGCGGGCATTTATTATTGGTACCCCAAAATGTTCGGGCGGATGATGAATAAGCCTTTGGGGATCCTGCATTTCATTCTCACCTTTATTGCCTTTAACGGGACCTTTTTCCCGATGCACATCCTGGGCCTGGGAGGCATGATGAGGCGGATTTACGACACGACTCAATACGCGCACATCGCTCATTTTCAGCCCATCAACGTTTTTATTACGATAAACGCGTTTGTTTTGGGGATGGGCCAGATTCCTTTTATCCTCAATTTTTTCGGCAGCCTTTTGTGGGGAAAAAAAGCGGACCGCAATCCCTGGGAGGCCAATACCTTAGAATGGTCCACAACGTCGCCCCCGCCGCACGGAAATTTTGAAACGGTGCCGCAGGTTTATCGCGGGCCTTACGAGTACAGTTCTCCGGAATCCAAACAGGATTGGCTTCCTCAAGACAAACCCGCCGGGCACGGGGCTTAGAGGTTTGTATGGCTTCGGCTTCTCAGGACACTAAAACTTCTTTTTGGCTTTACCGTTTTTCTCTTCTCCTCGTTGGAGCCACTCTTCTATTGATCTTGGCCGGCGGACTTGTGACCAGCCGCGAGGCCGGCCTCGCCGTTCCGGACTGGCCGCTTTCCTATGGAAAATTTTTCCCGCCGATGGTGGGCAATATTTTTTGGGAACACGGCCACCGGATGATTGCCGGCGCGGTCGCGATTCTTACTTTGGTTCTTTCGGTGTGGATACAGATCCAGGGAAAACAGCCTTGGTTAAAAAGATTGGCGTGGGCTGCTTTGGGAGCCGTGATCCTTCAGGCGCTCTTGGGCGGATTGACGGTCCTTTATATGCTGCCGCCCGCGGTTTCTATTTTCCACGCCTGCCTTGCCCAGACTTTTTTTTGCTTTACCGTGGCGCTCGCGTATTTTTTACATCCGAATTTTATTCCGGCTCAGCCTGCGCAAAAATCTTCTGCGCAATCCCCGAACCGGCTGGCCCTCATGACGTTCGCTTTTATCTATTTCCAGCTGATTCTCGGCGCATCCATTCGCCACAGCTCGTTTACCGCGGCGCCTCACGTCATTTTCGCTTCCTTGGTTTTCCTGCACGTGACGCTCCTTGCGATCCGCATCTTGCGTTTTCACGGAGAGGACAAAGCCCTCGTCAGAGCCGCGCTGGGCCTTGGATTTTCCACGGTGCTTCAAGTGTTTTTGGGGATCGGGGCATTTGTCTTTACACGAATGCTTGAGCGCGGCTACGAGCCCCCTCCGGCAGAAATATTTTTTACAGCCTCGCACCAGACCTTGGGAGCGGCCGTTCTGGGAATGAGCGCCTGGATTTGTCTGAGGGCGAGGCGATGATCACGAATGCCTTGGTTTTTTCGCGGGCCAAGCTCGCCGATTATTTGGAACTCACAAAACCCCGGCTTGTTTCCCTGGTTATTTTAAGCGCCTTTGTGGGATTTTTTCTCGGATCAAAAGGCCCTCTCGATGCCTTCTTGCTCTTGACCTCCCTGCTCGGGACCGGGCTGGTGGCGGGCGGCTCAATGTGCCTGAATCAGTGGATGGAGCGCGGGGAAGACGCCCGGATGAATCGTACGGCTTCAAGGCCGCTGCCTTCAGGGAGGATCCAGCCCGCGGAGGCGTTCTTTTTCGGGACGGCCTTGAGTTTAGCAGGGACTTTTTTGCTTTATTTTGCCGTCAATTTGAGCGCCGCCGTTTTGGCGGTCCTCACGACGCTGAGTTATCTTCTGCTTTATACGCCCCTGAAACGGAAGACTTCGCTTTGCACGATTGTAGGCGCTGTTCCGGGAGCGCTTCCGCCGCTGATCGGATGGGCGGCCGCGCAGGGGAGAACCTCGTATGAATCCTGGCTTCTTTTTGCCTTACTTTTTCTCTGGCAAATGCCGCACTTTCTGGCGATCGCCTGGATTTACCGCAAAGAATACGCGGCCGCGGGATTCCAGATGCTTTCGGTGATTGATCCGAGCGGCGCGCAGGTCGGCAGGCAGATTGTGCTGTATTCCTTGGCGCTTTTGCCGGTAAGCCTTCTGCCGACCGCGGCAGGAATAACCGGTTCCCTTTATTTTTTTGGCGCCCTGGGACTCGGTATCTTTTTTGTGACTCAAGGAGTCTTGAGCCTTAAAAATCTGGATGCCAAAGCACGAAGCCTTTTCAGGAATTCCATTCTTTATCTTACGCTGCTGCTTGTTTTAATGGTTCTGGATAAGGGGTAAGTGAGACCTTTTGTCATTCCCGCTTAAAACCGTGCGGGAATGACAACTAAATTTCAATATTCCCATGATCGAAATTAAAAATTTAAGCTTTCGGTATAAGAATCGAGAGGCCTTAAAAGGCATCAGCTTTTCGGTAAGGCAGGGGGAAATCTTTGGTTTGCTCGGGCCGAACGGAAGCGGGAAAACCACGCTTTTTCGAATCCTGTCCACGCTGTTTTTCCCTTCGAGCGGCGCCGTGTCGGTTTGCGGTTTTCCCCTGGGAGAAAAAAATAAAATGATCCGGGAAAAAATCGGCGTGGTTTTCCAATCTCCCAGCCTGGATTCCAAATTGACTGCCGCGGAAAATTTGATGCACCAGGGCCGTCTTTACGGGATCGCGGGACCGGAATTGAAAAAAAGAATCGGCGAGGCTTTAAAAAAATTCGGCTTGAGCGAACGCCGTAACGAGAGGGTGGAAAAGTTGTCCGGCGGCCTTAAAAGGCGGGTTGAGCTTGCCAAGGGACTGCTTCACAGGCCCGCGCTTTTAATCCTGGATGAGCCTTCGACCGGGCTGGATCCCGGGGCGCGCCTGGACTTGTGGAATTATCTTCAAAGTTTGCGCCAAGAAAGTCAGGTCACGATCGTGGTGACGACGCATTTAATGGATGAGGCCGAGCGGTGTGACCGGATCGCCATTTTGAACGAAGGCGTTTTAGTCGGTTTAGGGACGCCGGATCAGCTCAAAAAGGAAATCGGCGGGGATGTGATTCTTGTTCAAGGGAAGGACTTAAAAGGCCTTGAGATGAAAATCCAAAGGCAGTTTTCTGTGAAAACCACGCGAAATGAAACGGCGCTCCAGATTGAAAGCGAACGAAGCGAGCGCGGCGCTGATCTGGCGGCGCGCCTGGCGCAGGCATTGGGCGAGGAAATCGAATCGATAACGTTTCGAAAACCGACTTTGGAAGACGTCTTTATGCACCGCACGGGCCACACATTCTGGAATGAGGAAGGCCGCCGATGAGCCGCGTCCTTTGGGTGATCGCGACGTTGTGGCAAAGGGAAATGGTGCGTTTTTACAGGCAGCCGAGCCGGGTGATCGGCGCGCTGGGGTCGCCTTTTATTTTTTGGCTGCTCATCGGCTCCGGCATCGGGACATCCTTCCGGTCCGGCGCCGCGCAACCCCAAAATTATCTCGAGTACTTTTTCCCCGGCACGATTTTGTTGATCCTTTTATTCACCTCCATTTTTTCTACGATCTCATTAATTGAAGACCGGCGCCAAGGTTTTCTGCAGGGGATTTTGATCGCCCCGATCCCGCGGTATAGTTTTGTCCTGGGGAAAATTTTGGGAGGGACGACGCTCGCTTTCCTGCAGGGAGTTTTGTTTCTTCTCTTGGGCCCTTGGGCCGGCATCAAGATCCATTTTTCAAATTGGCCGGCGATCGCCGGCGCGCTTTTTATCGCCGCCTTTGCGCTGACGGCGCTTGGATTTTTTATTGCGTGGCGTTTTCAGTCGGTTCAGGGCTTTCACGCCGTGATGAATCTTTTTTTGATCCCGATTTGGATCCTTTCAGGCGCCCTTTTTCCTCCTTCAGGAGCCTCGAACTGGCTTCGCGTTGTCATGATCTACAACCCTTTGTCTTATAGCCTTGCTTTAATACGGGCGAGCCTTTTCGGAAGCCCGGCTTTAGAGCCATTTCCTGCCGTTTCTCTGTCGGTGGCGGTCACGTTGGTTTTCGGATTCACGTGTTTTGCGTTGTCGGCGCTTGCGGCGGCTTCGACCGGCCAGGCCGATGCGCAGTGAAGCACCGGGCGGTTTTTCAGATCAAACCCTTCAAACTTTTTTTAGGATTGATTCTTTTCGCCGCACTCGCCTTTTCTTTCGGCAGAATAATTTGGAATGCGAAATTTAAAGATGCGGGAAAATTCACAAACCTTCCGGTCTACGGCCGGGTTCCCGAGTTTACCTTGACGGAGCGCAGTTCCAGTGAGGCGCGCCTTTCGGATCTCAAAGGCAAGGTCTGGATCGCGGATTTTATCTTCACCCATTGCGCCGGCGTTTGCCCTTTGATGTCCGGAAGGATGAAAAATCTTCAGGAAAAACTCGGCCATTTTCCCGATATCCGTTTCGTTTCTTTCAGTGTGGATCCCGAAAGAGATACTCCCGAGGTCCTGAACCGTTATGCCGGGCGCTATCAGGCTGATCCGGTGAAGTGGCTTTTTCTTACGGGCGACAAGGATACGATCCGCCGCCTTTCGGAACAGCACTTCCATTTAGGTGTTGGAGAAATCCCCGTGGAAGAAAGGGAAAACTTGGATCAGTCCGTACAGCACAGTTCCAAATTTGTCCTGGTGGACGGCGGCGGAAAAATCCGGGGCTATTACGACTCGGAAAGCGAATCGGCTTTGGAAAAACTTGTCCACGACGCCGAGAGCCTGCTTGGAGCAAGCACTTTTTAATTTTGAAGATACGATCCGATTGTAAGGGTAAAATTTAAATGTCATCGTTCCAGAAGTCAGAGAAAAACTTGCCGCTGGCCGCTGTTTGGCTGGTGAGTTCGATTGCCGAATACAAAGGCAAGCAAGAACTTTACTCCAACCAGTCACCTCAAATCCTTAAAGCCCTCGTTGAAATGGCGCTTATCGAGAGCGCGGAGTCTTCCAATCGTATCGAAGGCGTTACGGTTGATAAGAGCCGGTTAAAACCTCTGATTATTGGTCACAGCAAACCCCGTGATCGCTCGGAGCAAGAAGTGGCGGGTTATCGCAACGCTCTCGATTTGATTCATAGAAAGCATAAGAGCCTGGAGATTACGCCTGAAACGATAAAAAAACTTCATGAATTAAGCCATGGAGGGGCACACGATGCCGGACATTGGAAGCAAAAAAATAATGACATCATTCGGAAAAATCCGGATGGGACAGTGGAGGTTATCTTCCGGTCGGTTTCAGCTGCCCAGACTCCAAAGGCAATCGAGCAATTATGTTTGGCCTATCGGCACAGTTTGGATCAAGGCCAATATCCTGATCTTTACGCTGCGGCCTGCTTGATTCTGGATTTTCTTTGCATTCATCCGTTTAGAGACGGAAATGGCCGGGTCTCAAGACTTCTGACCCTCTTGGCCCTGTATCACCACGGCTACGAGGTGGGTAAGCACATAAGCCTTGAGCGTATTATCGAACAATCGAAGGAAACGTACTATGAATCCCTGCAAAAAAGTTCCCTCCATTGGCATGAAGGAAAGCATGATATCGAACCCTGGTTTTATTATTTCCTTGGTACCATAAACGCTGCCTATCGAGAGTTTGCCAATCGTGTTGGAGAGGTCAAATCCCCACGAGGAGCTAAAACCGATATTGTGGTTCAGACAATCCACAGTCAGGTTGGCGAATTTTCGATTTCCGATATTGAAAGAGCTTGTCCAAGTGTTAGTAGGGATATGGTCCGGGTTATTTTGAGGCAATTGCAGAAGGAAAAGAAAATCATTTGTTTGGGTAAGGGCCAGTCGGCCAAGTGGAAACAACTGGGATCATGAAGCATTAATAGGATCACGAAACGTCTATGCGATCCCATTGCCGCTTAGCAGAAGAATGGGGTAACAAGCTGGAGAATAGGGTAATGAATAGGGTAATAACTTCTGGCCGTCGGTGCAAGCTTGCCCGCCGGACGCCGTGTGGCGGGTACCGTACGACGATTTTGGGGATTCTGAAGAGGATAAATGGTTATCATATCGATGGTTGATTGACATGGAAGAATCACTGGTGATTATTTTCGGCAGCGGCGCAACCTTTGATTCAGGG
>JAHFHG010000016.1 GCA_023247035.1 Candidatus Omnitrophota bacterium | reverse complement strand
AAGATTACTCCAATAGTTTTAGTATGCATCTTGGCGGAAATCACAAACTGACGGATAAAATTTCTTTGCGCGCGGGAAGCTTATTTTACACCTTTGTTGTGCCGGCGGACCATTTTATTCCTGCAGTACCAGACAGCAACCGTTTAGGTTTTAGTCTTGGATTAGGCTATCAGATCAATAAAAATTTAGTCTTGGATATATCACATCTCTCGCTTTTTAATCTTCGTAGAAAAATTAAAAGTGCGACTTCAGAAGCTTTGGGTCAATCTGTGGACGGTAACTATTTTACTTTCCTTCAGGAATTCACTATCAGCTTGACTTATAAATGGGACAACCTATTTTCTTCTAGAAGCCAAGAAGCACAAATTGTAAATGTAAATTCTAAATCTCAATAAAATAGAGCTGCCTAATTAAGGAATATAGCAAGTGCCATTATGAAGAGAATTGTTGTCACAGGTTTAGGGGCCATTACACCCATCGGCATTGGAATTGAAGAAACTTGGCAGTCCTCTTTAGCCGGAAAGTCAGGGGTGGGTAACGTCACGCTTTTTGATGCTACAAATTATGAGACAAACATTGCAGCCGAGGTCAAGAATTTTGATCCTAAAAATTTCATGTCTTCTGAACTATTTAGAAAAACAGACCGGTTTGCACAAATGGGAATCGCTGCTGCACGAATGGCCGTTGAAGATGCAGATATAAACTCATATCTTGAAGCGAAACACGATCAGGTGCCTGTTGTAATAGGTTCTGGACTGGGTGGAAGCCTTTTTCATGAGGAACAGATCTTTAAACTCATTGGAGGCAAGGATCCGCGCCGTGTTTTGTCGAGTTCAGTGCTGAGAATTGCACCCAATGCCGTGTCTGCATATATTGCTATGGAGTTCAAGCTGAAAGGAGAAAACTTAACTATTTCAACCGCTTGTTCGTCCGGAGGAAATGCAATAGCAACAGCTGCCCAGCTTTTAGAATTGGGAATAGCTGATGTTGTTGTTACGGGTGGCGTTGAATGTCCGATTACACCGTTTACTTATGCAGCTTATCAATCATTGCGAGTGCTTTCGAAAGGCAACGGTAAAATAGGTTTTAATACGCCCAGACCTTTTGACAAGAAGAGAGACGGTTTTGTATTAGGGGAAGGTGCAGGTATTTTGATACTCGAGACTTATGAAAATGCCGTTACTCGCAAAGCCAAAATTTATGCAGAACTCAGTGGATATTCAAGCAACTGCGGAGCCTATCACATGGCAATCCCAGAGCCTAATGGTGAGGATGCGGCGATTGCGATTGAAAATGCCCTAAAAAAAAGTGACATAGCTAAAGATCAAGTGCAATACATAAATGCACATGGAACAGCGACGAAAATGAATGATATTGCAGAAGCGAAAGCTATTCGAAAAGTATTTGGTAATAAAACACCCTATGTATCCAGTACGAAATCACAAACAGGGCACATGATAGGGGCAGCTGGGGCTATCGAGGCAATATTGACAGTTTTATCCGTTAGAGATCAGATTATTTCACCCACTATTAACTGTGACGAGCTTGATGAAGAGTGCGACATTAATGTTGTAAGAAAAAAAGCCTTAGAATGTAAGATCGACTACGCAATGTCCAATTCCTTTGGTTTCGGTTCAAATAATTCCGTCTTAGTTTTTAGAAAGGTCGATTAGATGAAGCAGTCATTAGAAGATTTTATCTATAAGAAAATCATTCGAAGGATATTGCTTATGAGTAAGTTGGGTAGGCAAAGCGTATTGGGAGAAGCTTCAACAGGGTATAATTTTGATCATATGTATGTAAAGAAAGCAGAGGGATACTATGGCGTTGGGAAGATCATTGACTACTTCTTATTACGATTACCCGCAGTTAAGGCTACTCAGTCGAGAAAGCAAAATATACTTAGAATTGTTGGAGAAAAAATCCGACAAAGAAAAAATGAAGGAAAAACAATGAGAATAATAGATGTTGCTTGTGGTGCTGGAAGATATTTGGCGGAATTAGAAGCAATTTTTAATCAAGATGGAATTGAAATCATAGGGGTAGATTATGATAATAAATCATTAGAATTGGGGCGGTCCATTGCCAAGGCTTATGAAATTTCGGAAACAAGGCTTCGTTTTTTTAAAGGAAATGTATTCCGCCTTGGGCATTTAAAAAAATTTGGTAATAAGATTGATTGGCGTCCTCATATTATAATTGCATCTGGATTAATTGAATATTTAGAAGATGATAAAGTTCGAGACGCTTTTAGACAGATTTACGAAGGGCTTGATGATGAGGGCTTATTTCTTTTTGTTAACCAACAAAATAATCCAAGCAAAAAATTAATGGAGAAAGTTTGTACGACAAGAGAAGGAGCATGGATTCTTCACTATCGATTACCAAATATTCTTCAGACATGGTTAATCGCAGCCGGGTTCAAAAATATTAATATTAATACTGATCAATGGGGTATGTACAATTTATTTACAGTAAGGAAATAATAGGAGAAAGAAAAAAAGCAGCAAAAAAAGAAAGAGAAAACACGGCTACTATTTCTGCTTAACAAAACGTCCACTGGATTGGGGAAGGTCAATATACTAATGGCATTCGATAGAGAAGAAGTCTTCAAACGTCTTAGGAAAGTTTTGATGAATTTGTTAAAAGTATTTCATGAAAAGAGTATTGATAGCCAGCCGAAAATCGATTGGGGAACTGACATTGTCGATGATCTGGGAATTGATTCTGTTGAAACGTTAGATTTATTAAATGCAATTGAAGAGGAATTTCAAGTTAACCCAAATATAAGCGAAGCCAATACAAAGAGAAAAATTAGTCAAATAGTCGATTATATTATTGAGATTGGAAAATAAGTCCAATGGACTTAATTGCTAAATCAAAACTCAAATATTTAGAAATACAAAAACAAAAAAATGGAAATGCCTGGCTTTTGGTTATTGATCACCCGCCAGTAAATGCCCTTAGAATGGACCTTCTTAATGAATTGGATTGCTCCATTGATAATTTTAACTGTGATGAAAGTGCAAAGATTCTTATCATAACGGCAACGGGTGAAAGAGCTTTCTCTTCAGGCGTCGATATCAATGAAATTATGGCAATCTCTTCGCCAAATGAAGGAGCCATCTTGGCACGGGGCGGTCAAAAACTATGCGACAAAATCGAAAATCTAGACAAACCTATAATTGCAGCTATTAATGGGTTATGTGTTGGAGGTGGAAATGAGATAGCGATGGCTTGTCATATACGACTAGCTTCTGAACGGGCAAAATTTGGGCAACCAGAAGTTAACTTAGGCATAATTCCTGGATTTGGCGGTACACAACGACTAGTGCGACTTATCGGCTCTTCAAGGGCTAGAAGATTAATCTTAACAGGAGATCTAATTTCGGCGCAGGAAGCTTTAGAGATTGGACTAATTGACATAATTACAAAACCTGAAAAACTTGCTGAGGTTGCTTTGGAGTTGGCAGAGAAGATTTTACGAAATAGTCAGATTTGTGTGAGAATGGCTCAAAGGGCAATTAGCGAGGGATTGAAGAGCGGCTCTCTTGAGGAAGGGTTGAGGAAAGAGATTGAATGTTTTCAAGAGGTTTGTAGATCAGAAGATATGAAAGAAGGACTTAAAGCCTATAAAGAAAAACGGATTCCACAATATAAGAATCGATAGAGTAGCTTTATGGCAATTAAAGGGTTAATTTTATTTGGTGATAGCATTCTGGCGGGGACCGGTGCTTCCGATCGTCATCTTTGCTGTGCGAAACTTATTAAAAGCGCATTAACAATACCCATTTCCTTGCGAGCAAGAAATTGGAATACTAGCGAGGATGGGTTAAGGCGTCTAGAAAACGATGTAATTATGCAACATGAATTTTCACACGTCTTAATTTTGTTTGGAAATAATGATTGTTGGTTTAGTCCAAAAGGACACCCGCAAATTACTCTTGAACAAATGAAGAAGAATTTAATGGAGATGGGGCTTCGCATAAATGATAATAACCAAACGCCTATTTTTTGTAATCTCCAACCGATCGATTCGGTCAGATTGTTTAAGGCACGGCCCGATCTCAAACAATGCCAAGAATCCGGCTACCCCAACTCCGTTCTTCTTCAGGAACAATATAATGATGAGATTGAGAATGTTGCTACTGAAATGAAATTTAAATGGATAGATATTCGAACTGATCTTGAAAAGAAGATGGATAAGGTTATGGCGCCCGACGGCCTTCACCCCAACAATGAAGGACATAGAATTATTGCGCATAACATATTGGAATTTTTAAAAACGTTGGATCTGCATCTTGATTTTACAGAGGAATATGAAAAAATACTCACCTGCTAAAGCGAGGAAACCCGTCGGGTGACATTTTATATAGTTGTTACTTTTTTAACTACAATATCCTATTTTTGTTTGGGTTTTTTTGTTTTTTCGCATAACCGTAGCCAATTCCTTCATCAGATTTTCATGCTGTTTTGTTCAGCCGTTGCACTTTGGGCTTTCGGCTATTTTCTTACTCTTCTTCCTATCGTAAATTATCAAATAGCAATCATCGCGAGCCGTTGTTCGCATGCTGTCGGAGCTTATATCCCTGTCATTTTTCTTCACATGACACTTGCATTCACTCATCGCCATGATCGGCGGCGCCGGAAGTTGTTAATTTTTTCTTACATTATTTCGACTCTAATGTTTTTGGCGGCATTAACACCTCTGGTAGTGAGTGATCTCCTTCCTAAAATGGATATGCGCTTTTATCCAGAAAAGGGGGTGCTCTATCCATTCTATGTCGCATTATATTTTGTTTTTGCAATCAGCTTCGCTAACTTTTATTTATTTAAAGCTTTCGCGTCTGCTAAAGAAAATTATCGCAAGCGTATCCTTTTCTTTATGTTTTCTTCATTCTTGGGATTTGTAGGTGGGATTTCCCTTTTCTTGTTAATTTTCAACATTCCTTTTCCTCCATATGCTAGCACATTGATCGTGCTTTACCCTTTTGTGATGAGTTATACGATTGTTCGTTATCGCGAGTTCGATATCGAATTTATTATTAAGAAAACCCTTGTATTCGCTGGTATTTTGGCATTTGTGTTCGGGGTTTTTTCGGCAGCTACATTTTTAGTCCGCGAAGTGCTGAATGTCTACTTCGGCGCGAGCAATGTTTGGACGTACGCGATATCGCTTTTCCTGATCGTCCTTGGATATGATCCGATACGCAACCTCCTCGTCAATCTCACGGACCGCTTTCTCTTCCAGAAAAAATACAATTACCAGCAGCTCCTGAAAGACGCCACGCGGGGAATGTCGAAGATCGAGAGCCTGCGCCACCTCCTCGGCCTGGTCGTCCACTTTATCACGATGAAAATGCGCGTGCGCAACGCGGCGGTCATGATCAAGGTCAAGGAAGCCGGAGAGTACGAGCTCGGCTACCAGCGCGGGTATACGAAAAATTTTCTGGAATACCGGCTCGACGACGCCAACCCGCTCATTATGTACCTGATCCGGGAAAAAGAGGCGATCGACCTCGAGCGCGCCAAGGAATATATGGAGGCTGGCAATAAGAAGAAAGTCCGCGGCCAGGAGCCGCGCCACTACGACTTTCAGGCTATCTTGCTGACAATGCAGGAGCTTGAATCGGCCTGCTGCGTGCCGAGCTTCCTTGGCCCCGAGCTGCGCAATATTCTGATTTTGGGCGAAAAAAAATCAGGCGACTACTACACCACCGACGACCTCAATATCCTTTTCACCCTGGCCCAGGAATCCGCAATCGCGATCGAGAACGCCAAACTCTTTGACGAAGCGGTCAACAAATCGAAACAGCTTGAAAAAATCAACGAGCAGCTTGAGTATTCCAAAAACCTTTTGATGAATGCCCTCCACGAAACGGAAATCGCCAACAAGCAGCTCCAGGACACCCAGGTCCAGCTCATTCACGAACAGAAAATGGCCACGCTCGGGCGGCTTGCGGCCTCGGTCGGCCACGAGGTGAATAATCCCTTAACGATTCTTTCGATGAACGTGTCGCGCGCGATTTTAAAATACCGCAAAAATCCCGACCTCAAGGTCGCCGAAGTCCTCGAACTTTTCCAGAAAATGGAGCAAAATATCGGCCGGATCAAAGCTGTTGTGAACACTTTAACGGGACTTTTGAAGCGTTCTGAGAAAGGAAAATTTGAGCCGCTTTCACTCAAACTGATCCTCGAAGAAACGCTTCCGCTTGTTCAATTTCAAACTTATCTCGACAACCTGAGCGGCACGGAGGTGGAGTTCGATGTCCCGGGCGGCATCCCGCTCGTTCGCGGCGATCTCGAACGCCTGCAGGAAGTCTTCCTGAATTTGTTTATCAACGCCTACCACGCAATGACGGGCCGCCGCAACCGCAGGATTCGTGTCACGGCAGAACCCGATCCCCAGAATTCGACCCGTGTCGCCGTCCATTTTTCCGACAACGGCTGCGGGATGCCCGAAGAGATTATGAAAAAAATTTTCAATTACGGCTTTACGACAAAACCGCCCGGCCGCGGCTCAGGAATGGGCCTTTATATGTGCAAATACATTATTGAGCTTCACGGCGGCGACGTTACGGTGAAAAGCAAAGTGGGAGAGGGCACGACCTTCACCGTGACCCTGCCGGCCTATGAAGATACGGCAGGCGAGGGAACGAGCGCTTATCCGCCGATAAGCGTGTCGAGCTGAAAAGAAGCTGCAGGCCACAGGCAGCTTGAAGCTTGGAGCTGGGAATGAAGAAGTTACTCATCATTGACGACGAGCCGGGAATTGTCGAAGAAATAAAATCTTTTTTCGAAGAGGAGGGCTACGAGGTCCACACCGCGGACACGGCCAAAATGGGAATCGAGCTTATCGAAAAACTCAAGCCCGCCCTCGTGCTCCTGGATATGAAACTACCCGATATGTCCGGCCTGGCCGTGCTCAAAATGTGCAAGGCCTCTTACCCTTGGATCAAGGTCATTGTCAATACGGGCTACGTGGACCAGCATCTGATTGACGAGGCTGAAAGACTCGGCCGCGACGCCTTCCTTACCAAGCCCTTTGACCTGACCCGCCTCAAGGACGAGATCGATCAGCTCCTCGCCCCGCCTCCTCCCGACGCCGCCTGAACAAAGTCGGCTTGCCGCAAGAGGGACGAAAGAAAGCCCAAGCATTTTAGTGGAAATTTTTTAGTTCAAAGGCCATAATTAAACCCTATGCAAGCGACACGCTACGTTTGTACTCATTGCGGACGGCGTTTCGAGGCTGAGGAACGGGAAATCCTCGAATGCCCGGGCTGTTTTTGGAGTACTTCCGTAAAAAAGGAAGAAGATCTCCAATCCGAACTAAGCCGTGCGCCGGAGGTTCCTTCGAAAAAAGAAACTTCCCGCCGGTTTTCCCTCGCGCCGGGTTTCATCCAATTTGTTTCTGCCGTATTGACTCTCGCCCTTTTCGCGTTCGCGGCGATTTTTTTCCGGCCCGGAATTAAAAATTTGATAGGAATCCAAAAGGATTGGGCCGTCCGGTTGATTGAAAAATTGCCGCGTGTAAAACCGGAGGGGATTTCGTTAAAAGGAAAAGGCAAGGCGCAAAAGGCCTCACCGTCCGCCGCAGCCCTCCAGGATCCTTTGACTCCGGAGGAAAAGAATCTTTTAGAGCGCAGGCTCGAGTTTGATCCCGGCCGTCCGCCTTCCGAGGAAGAAAAAAAAGTGCTGGGGAAACGCGCCTCCTTTCAGACCGGATGGGTTGAAAAACTTCCCTCCCAGGCCTGGACGATCCAATCCTTTAAAGAAAGGCTTGCCGAGCAGGAAAAATTTTATAAAGTCCCGCTTCCCCGCAGTTACAAAAACAAGCTTTACGATCACTTCGAAAAAAAATATGCGCCGGGGGCTGAGGCATTTAAAAACGGGGACCTGCTTCAAGCGCGCAACCTTTGGGTGGAATCTCTAGCCTTTCCGATTTATGCAAACAATGTTGAGAAACACCGCGGCGTGGTTTTGACGATGCTCCGTCCTTTTATTACCGACACCTTGTCGAAGATCGGGGTCATAAACGGAATTTTGATCGAGCAGAAAATAAGGGAGAAAGAAAAAAACATCAGCGAAAGCTACGAACGCCTCCTCTCGCTTGTCGAAAAAAAGTCGTGGAAAGAGGCTTTAAACGCGATTGCCGCAATCGAGAAAGGGCTGGACGAATTGGCGAGGCCGGAGCGCATCGCCGGAGCGCCAGCGCCTTATCCGGCTTCCGTCAATCAGGCCGATGAAGGCATCGCGGCGACGCTTTTTGAGCTTTTGCAGGTGCCGCCTCCGGCCCTTGCGGACGCCGAACCGCTGCACGCGGATATCCTGGCCAAACGAAAAGTCCTTGAGAGTTTTATCCCGGAACGTCTTCACGCTGTACAAGAGGTTTATAATGAAGCGCGGGATCACATTCAGCGCAGCGAGTGGGCGGAGGCTGAAAAAAAACTTCGCGGCGTGGATCTTCCTCTTGCCCTGGCGGAAGACGCCGAGCATAAAATAAGGATTCTCAAGAAGCTTCAAAAAACGCCGGACGCTTGATTTGGCGCAAAAATCCGGTTAAGCTTTGCTGAACTTTGAAGGGTTTCTGCGATGAAGGAAATCGACAATCGTCAAAACAAACTGATTCAGATGAAAGCGAGCTTGAGGCCCTACCGACGGGCTGAGAGTTTGGATAAAAACTTTTCGGAGGTACGGGAGGGGGCGCGGCAGGGCGGCGCAGTCTTCGGCCTGGTCTCCAATCTTCTGGTCGCTTCTAAAATCGCTCAATCCGCGAAATACTGTCACCTCTCGATTCACAATTTTGACCAAGCCGAGCCCCTGCTTGCCCACAGCAAACAAAAGCTTCCGGTCTTGATTGTTTTAGATTGGGACGAGCGCGAGGCCGAGGCATTCAAGCTGCTCGAAAAAATCAAACACGATGAGGGCATGAAAAAACTGCCGACCGTAGGTTACGTTTCGCAAGCCAAAATCGCGCTCAAGGAGGACGCCCAGAGAGCAGGCTGCCACAGGGTTTATTCCAAATCGGATTTTCTCAAAAATTTAAATGATATTTTAACGCGGTACGCTCAATGATCTTCCATTTCGGTTTTGAACTTCCCGTGAAAGTTTCCACTGAACTTAACAGCGATTCTCCCGATTTGACTTCAGAGGAAATCCGGATTTTGAAGCGCCAGATCCGCCAGAATTCTTCCTTGATCAATCAATATGTGTCGCGCCTGGATCTGCTGGTCAACAAGGAGCGTTATCCGGGGCATGCGGTTTTTATCCATAAAATCCGCAGGCGGCTTGAGCTTTTAATGGAAGAAAACGACACCTTCCGAAAGGTATTGTGGAATCACGTTCAAAGCGAACACGTCGTCACGAGGACGTTTGCCTTCGATGAATAATAATAATGTCACTGTTTTGATTCTCGGAGGCGGCCAGGGCAAGCGCCTCTTTCCTTTGACAAGTTACCGTTCGAAACCCGCGGTTCCGATGGGCGGAAAGTACCGCCTGGTGGACATTCCGATTTCCAACTCGATCAATTCGGGATTCCGGCGCATTTTTGTGCTGACGCAATTTAACTCCACTTCCCTTCACCGGCATATTCACCGGACCTATCCTTACGAATATTTTCATCAAACCAGCGTCGAGCTCCTGGCGGCCGAGCAAACTCCTTCGACGACGGATTGGTTTCAGGGGACCGCAGACGCCGTCCGCAAGCACATCCCTCATTATCATTTGGAAGAGGCGGATACGGTTGTGATTCTTTCGGGAGATCATTTGTACCGGATGGATTACCGGGATATTCTCCGCTTCCACGAGGAGAGGGGAGCGGATGTGACGGTATCGACGGCGCCTGTGACTCAAAAAGAAGTCAGGCATTTCGGGATCATGCAGGTGCGCACGAGCGGCCAAATCACGGCATTCCGCGAAAAACCTTCGCCGAAGGAAAATATTCACTCTTTCATTATCCCGGAAACGATCCGCAGCACGTTCAAGGTCCGCGGCCCCAAAGAACTTTATCTGGCATCCATGGGGGTTTATGTTTTCAAGGCCAAGGTGCTCATTGAAGCGCTTGCCGGGCGCGAGGCGGATTTCGGCAAGGAAGTCATTCCCAAGGCCATTCACAAGCACAAAGTATACGGCTACATTTTTAACGGCTATTGGCGGGACATCGGAACGATCAAGAGCTTTTATGAGGCAAGCATTGATTTAACGAAGGACAACCCTTCTTTTAATTTCTTTACCCCGAAGGGCGTTGTTTTTACGCGCGCCCGTTTTCTTCCTCCTTCCAAAATCATCGATGCGAAACTGAGAAACGCCTTAATCGCGGAAGGTTGCATTCTCGAAGGCGCGACGATTGAAAACTCGGTCATTGGACTCCGGTCTGTGATTTCGAAAGGCACGGTGATCCGGCGAAGCGTTCTGATGGGCAATGATTTTTACAGGCTGGAACAGCCCGGCTCGCGGGGCCGGCTGGGAATCGGCCGGGACTGCCGGATCGAAAACTGTATCCTCGACAAGAATGTTTGCATCGGCAATGACGTTGTCATTTCAAACCGCCGCGGCGTTCGCGAAGAAAACGGGAAGAATTACTGCATCCGGGACGGCGTTGTGATTATCCCGAAAGGGACCGTGATTCCCGACCGGGCGGTCATCTGAAGTGCAGCCTCTGAAATTCCGGCCGTGGTTTTTCCTCATGGCCGCGGGGATTCCGTATTTGCTTTCGATTTTTTACGCCTCCGCCGCGTTTGCCGGAGATGTTTTGAAACGCGAAGCGGAGCAGTCAAGCGACGGCCTGGAAATGATCGTGAGCCGGATGCAGGAGCTTTCCCGGAGTTTGGACAAGATGCCCGAGCTCCCGGTTTTGAATCAGACCCTTGAAATTCCTGCTTGGGCGAGCGGTCCTTCGCAGAAAAAAAAGAAGGTCTCGCCGGATCCGGAAAAATAATTTTCATTGCCTAAAAGGAGGAGCAATGATTTTAAAAAGCTGCTTTTTTATTTTTTTGATTTTGCTTAACGGCTGCGCCTCAAAATCCGCCGCCGTGAAAGATTCGTCCGCGGCAAAGGATACAGACTCGGGCCGGCAAGCCGCTTCTCGAGAGACGAAATCTAAAGCTGCGCCGGAAGCAGCCTCAACGCCCCGACTTCCCCAACCCGAACAAAGGGACACGGCCGTCGTGAAGATAAAAATTGATACCAGCCAAGGCGATATTTACGCAGATCTTTTTCCTACGGAGGCCCCTAAAACAGTTGAGCATTTCTTACAACTGGCGAAGTCAGGGTATTATGACGGGCTCATTTTCCACCGCGTCATCCCCGGTTTTATGATTCAAACCGGGGATCCGACGGGGACCGGCAGCGGGGGACCCGGTTATAGTTTTGCCGATGAGTTCTCACCTCAATTAAGACACGACAAAGCGGGAAGCCTTTCAATGGCCAATTCCGGCCCCAACACCAACGGCAGCCAGTTTTTCATTACGGAAGCTCCAACGCCTTGGCTGGATGGGCTTCATTCCATCTTCGGGCAGGTGACGGAAGGCCTCGAGATTGTTAAGAGGATCGCCCGCGTGCCGCGGAATGAATGGGATAAACCGCTGGAGCCCGTGACGATGAAGAAGGTGGTTGTTCTTAAGGGATAATCCTATTAGGGGCCGGCTTCCGCAATCCCCAAAAAATGGCGTGGAATTTCAGTCCCTCACCTGCCGTGTTATACGAAGGCGAGATCCGGAATTTTCTGATAGACGCTTAATGATTGGCTCTTTCAAGCCTGATCAGGGACCCGGCGGCAAAAATAATATTTGTGCCCCACGCGCTAAAGAACGGGAAAAGCTTTCCCGCCTTTCCAAGCGCAAGCCCGATTGCGCCGACGACGTGATAAAGAAAGACTAAACCCACGCAAAGCAGGACATTCACGGCGATAAGTTTGCGGGAGGTGGTCCGGGCCAGAATCGGCACCGTAATAAACATCATCACAAGGCCTTTCCAGGGAACGGCCAAGCGTTCGTGCATATCCACGATTTCCGAAGAAACATTGACGCCGTTTTGCTTCAGCTTCTGGATGGAGCCTTTCAGCTCTCGATAGGTCAGAAAGCTGCTTTCCATTGAGGCCAAGGCCAGCTCAAGCGGCGGGACATTAATTTCAGGATAAATTTTTTTAGCGAAACTTTTCGGCTCGCCCAGGATTCTCCCGCTCGAGTCCATCAAATACTCGCTGACGCCTTCAAACTCCCAAAGGTTGTCTTTCCAAACGCCGCGTCTGGCCACCATTTTTTTCCGTGTTTTGCCATCCTTTGGATCCAGCCAAAGCACGACCACGCCCTGCACCTCCTCTTTGCCCTTTGAGAAAGTCTGGAAGTAATAAAGTTCGCTGTCTTTAGAGTGATAGGTGACATTCTGAAGCGTTTTTTCGAGGGCGCTGCTTTTCTTTTTTTCAATGTGAATTTCCCTGATCTCATAAGCCGTGCGGAAAGTTTTGGCGACGATCCTGTCGTTGACAAGAAAAGTGCCCACGCCCAGAAGGAATCCAAAGAAAATGACCGGTCTAATAATCGTCGTAATTTTAAGCCCCGCAGTCTTCATCGCCGTAATTTCATTGTGAAATCCAAGGTTGACAAGGAGAAAAAGAGCGCCGAGCCACGCCGCCCAGGCAATGGTTTCGCTAAAGGCGAAGGGGATGAGCGCGAGGTAGTAGGTCAAAATAGTTTTGAATTCGACCTGGTAGCGCAACAGTTCGTCCAGGTTGTCGAAAAGATCGGCAATCAGGATCAGAAAAACTAAAGCAATGCTGGAGTAAAAAACGGGGACTGCAAGTTCGCGGGTAAGGTAGCGGTCGAGCACCTTCATGAACGGATCTCCGTCCTGGCCAGCGTAAAAAGATCCACGCGGCGGGCGCCGTGTTCCTTCAGAGCGCGCGCAGTTTCTTCGGCGGTAGCTCCGGTGGTGAAGATATCATCGACCAGGAGCAGCTGTTTTCCTTCGGCAGCCTGGGATTTTAAAAGCTCAAAAGCCCTATAAAGATTCGTTTTCCTTTCCTGGCGGGAAAGCTGATTCTGCGGAGGCGTTTGAAACCGTTTTCGGAGCCTGCCGGACCTGAGCGGAACCCCCGAAGATTCGGCAATCCTTGCCGCAATCAATTCGGATTGATTAAACTCCCGCTCAATGAGCCGGCTCCGGTGGATGGGAACGGGAATCACAGCGTGATAAGAAGTGTCGCCCGTAATCCGGAGCGCCATTTCGGAGATGTCTTCGGCGAAGACAGAAACAAGCCACCTTTTTTTTAAAAACTTGATGCCGGAAATGATTTCTTTGACAGGCGACTTGTAAGGATAAAGGGCCCAGGCGCCGTCTAGGAATTCAAAATTTTGGCTGATCGCGGCTTCTTCCGGTGAAAAGCGAAGGGCCTTGAGAGTTATTTTACAGCCGGAGCATATCCCTTTTTCCTCAAGCTCAAGCGGCGCCCGGCAAACGCCGCACGCTGCAGGATAAATCAACCTTAGAAAAGCTTCAGTGTAAAGGTTCAAGCCGGCAAAGGACTTTATCATGACGGCTATTCTAGGGAATAATCTGGCGGCTGCAAAGGAAAAAAGCAAATCCATCTCTCGCTTGACCCTGACTTTGAATAACGTATAATACGGCCTGATTTACAAGGGATGAAACTCAACCGAAAGGATACCGAGTGACGAGAGTCGAGGTTACCGCAAACGAACCTTTAGATAAAGCCCTGAAGCGTTTAAAGAAAAAACTTGAACGCGAAGGCATTTTGAAGATTCTCAAACAGAGAAAACATTACGAGAAGCCCAGCGAAAAACGACGCCGCAAGCAGCGCTCCTCAAAGAATAAAAAGAAAAGATTCTAGCGCGTCTCAACCCTCAGGTTCTCTCCATGCTCATCCGCAATCCTTGCGCAGCGGGTAGCTTTTATCCTTCCAGCCGCGAAGAGTTGTTTCAGTTCTGCCGGACTTATCTTGAGACGTCTTCGAAGCAGGTTCACGCCAAAGCCGTGATTCTGCCTCACGCCGGATATGTTTATTCCGGGCAGACGGCCTGCCGGGTCCTTTCGCGCGTCGCCGTGCCGGAAAAAAATATTTTGATCGGGCCTAATCATAAAAGATCGGGATCGGATTTTGCGCTCTTCTGCCGCGGAGAATGGCAGACTCCTCTGGGAAAGGCGCCGGTAGCCGGCGATCTTGCAATGTCGCTTCTTGAAGCCTCCCACGATTTGAGAAATGACGAGCAGGCGCACGGTTCTGAGCATTCTTTGGAGGTCCTGATCCCTTTCCTGCAATTCAAAAATCCTGCGGCTCAAATTGCGCCTTTGATTGTGGGAACCCTGGATCTCGGTCTTGCGCGTGAAGCGGCTTTGGCGATCGGGACGATGCTTGCCGTCAGAAAGGAACGATTTCTCGCCGTCATTTCCAATGATATGAGCCATTATGAATCCGACGAGGCCACGCGGAGAAAAGACCGGTATGCCTTGGACGCTATTGAAAATTTGGATGAGGAAGCTCTCGTGAAAGCGGTCAAGAAATACCGCGTTACGATGTGCGGTTTTGTGCCGGTTTATATGCTTCTTGTGATGAAGGAGGCGCTGGGGATCAAAAGCGCAACCCTTGTGGATTACACCACCAGTGCGGACGCTACAGGAGATACGGAGCGGGTTGTCGGGTATGCCGGATTTATCTTCGAATAGCAAAAAATCACTTCTGGAACTCGCCCGAAAGGCGATTGGAAACTACCTTGAAACGGGAGATCATCTTGCTTTCCAAACGGAATCGCCGGAATGCAATTTTAAACGAGGGTGTTTTGTCACGCTGAAGAAAAACGGGGCGTTGCGGGGCTGCGTGGGAACGTTTGATACCCAGTTTCCTCTTTCCCAAAATCTCATCCGGATGGCGATTGCCGCTGCGTTTCAGGACCTCCGCTTTTCTCCGATCGTGAAGCAGGAATTAGATCAGATCCGGATTGAAATTTCCGTGCTGGGAGCGCTGGAGAAGGCCCGTTCTTTAGAAGAAATAGAAATAGGCAGGCATGGCATTTATGTTAAACTGGACTCGCGTGTTGGGACTTTTCTTCCTGAAGTGGCGGTCGAACAAAAATGGACCGTTCCTGAATTCGTGACCTATTGCGCGAAGGGAAAAGCGGGGCTTGATCCTGACGAATGCGCGCGGGCGGAAGTTTACCGTTACGAAGTTGAAAAATTTTCGGAGTAAATGATGACGAAAATAACGATCTATCAAAAACCAACGTGCACCGCCTGCCGCACCGTTTTCAATGTCCTCAAAGAAAGCGGCGTGGATTTTGACAGCGTGAATTATTACCTCGATCCTTTGCCCAAGGCCAAAATTAAAGAACTCCTGGGGAAAATGGGAATTCCAGCCGCCGAGCTTCTGCGTGCCAAGGAGCCCCTCTATAAGGAACTCAATCTGGCCAAGAAAAAACTTTCCGAAAGCGAGATCATTGATCTGATGACCAAGCATCCTGACCTCATTCAGCGTCCGATTGTGGAAAAAGGCTCCAAGGCAATCTTGGCCCGCCCCGCCGAACGAATCCGTGAAATCCTAAGATAAAATGGCGCAGAAATACGAAGCCCTTCGCGGAATGGAAGATATCCTTCCCGGCGAGGTGGAAAAATGGCAGTGGATTGAAGAAAAGGCCCGCATTTATTTCGAGGCCGCCGGCTTTAAGGAAATCCGCACTCCCGTCCTGGAATTGACCGATCTTTTCGTCCGCTCGGTAGGAGAGTCGAGCGATATTGTTCATAAGGAAATGTTCAGTTTCCAAGATCGCGGTGAGCGGAATGTCTCGCTTCGCCCGGAAATGACCGCCTCCGTCGCGCGCGCCGTAATTGAAAAAGGCCTGCTCCGCCAGGCCAAGTCTTTGCGGCTCTATTATTTGGGGCCTATGTTCCGCGCCGAGCGCCCGCAGGCCGGACGAAAACGGCAGTTCCATCAGATCGGGATTGAAATCATCAATGAGCCGGGGGTTTCTGCAGATTTTGAGGCGGTCGCGCTCCTTTACCGGTTTTTGAATTACGCAGGCATCAAAAATCCAATGCTCCGGCTGAATGATTTGGGAGCTCCTGAAGATCAGGGGAAAAGGGCGGCGGCGCTGAAAGATTATTTTCAAGGCGAAAAATCAAGACTCTGCGAGGATTGCCGATGGCGGTTGGAAAAAAATGTCCTGCGGATTTTCGACTGCAAAAATGAGAGCTGCCAGCCGGTCATTCAATCCGCTCCTTGGGAAAAAATCGCGCCTCAAAGTGAAAACTTCAATCATCTTAAAGACCAGATGCAAACCCACGGCATTCCTTTTGAGATCAAGCGCCGCCTTGTCCGCGGCCTGGATTATTATAACGGAAGCGTCTTCGAAGCGTCGGCCGAAGGCCTGGGCGCGCAGGACGCCGTCGCCGGCGGCGGCCGCTACGACCGGCTTTATGAGGAATTGGGCGGGGCGCCGACGCCTTGCACGGGTTTTAGTATCGGAATCGAACGCCTGCTGGCGGCCCTTGAAAAAAGCGGCGGGGCCTTTTCCAAAATTTTAGACAGCCGGAGAATTTATCTGGCGCCGCTTGAATCCAGTTGTGAGATTCTCGGATTATGCCAAAAAGCTTCTCTGGAATTGAGGGCAAAAGGCATCCGGATTGAGACCTTGCACGGGGAGAATTCTTTGTCGCGGCATTTGAAGAAAGCCAATCAGCTTGGCATTCGTTTTGCATTAATCCTCGGCGCGGAGGAGTTTCAAAAAGGCAAATGGGCGGTTAAAGATCTGAATGAAAAAAAACAAGTTGAAGTGGAAAAAGCACGGCTTGTTTCCTATTTGGAAGGAGTCCTAGGCCTATGATGCGGACTTCGAATTGCGGCCAGCTCGACTTGAAATCTTTGGACCGAGAGGTGATCTTGGCGGGCTGGGTGGACACTTATCGGGATCACGGCGATCTTATTTTTATCGATTTGCGCGACCGCTGGGGAGTGACGCAGATTGTTTTCAGCGCCTCGGAAAAGCCGGAAGCGCACCGGAGAGGCAAGCATTTGCGTTCCGAATACGTGATCCAGATCAAGGGAGTCGTGCGCAAACGGCCTGAAGGGACGGTGAATAAAAAACTCAAGACAGGGGAAATGGAAGTTTTGGTAAGCGAGCTGAAAATTTTGAATCCCTGCCCCACGCCGCCTTTTGAACTCAGTGAAAAGCTGGTCAGCGAGGAGCTGCGCCTGAGGTACCGGTTTATTGACCTCCGGCGCAAGGAAATGGTCGAGGCGCTCGGTTTTCGCTACCGCGTTTCAAAAATCGTCCGCGATTATCTGGACCGCCAGGAATTCCTTGAAATAGAAACGCCTTATCTGACGCGCAGCACGCCCGAAGGCGCGCGCGATTTTCTCGTTCCTTCCCGGCTTAATCCCGGAAGTTTTTACGCCCTTCCCCAGTCGCCGCAGCTTTTTAAGCAGCTTTTGATGGTCGCCGGCTACGACCGCTATTTTCAGCTCGCCCGCTGTTTCCGTGATGAAGACCTCCGTTCCGACCGGCAGCCCGAGCACACCCAAATTGATCTGGAAATGTCCTTTGTGGACGAGGACGACGTGATGAAAATTGTCGAAGGAATGGTGGCCGAGGTCTTTGAAAAGGCCCTTCAGGTTCGATTGGAACGGCCTTTCCGCTCCTTAAATTATGACGAGGCCCTTTCGCGTTTTGGTTCCGACAAGCCGGATATGCGCTTCGGAATGGAACTCCGGGACATGAACCCTGTTTTTGAAGGCAGCAAGTTCAAGATTTTCGAGGATTGCCTGTCCCAAAAAGGAAAAATTCGCGGCCTCTGTTTTACTCCGCCCAACAAACAGGAATTCTCGCGCAAAGATTTTGAGGAGATGACGCAGTGGATCCAAAATTACGGGGCCAAAGGGCTGGCGTGGTTCCGGGTCGCAGGGCCGGCCAAAGTGGAATCGCCCATCCAAAAATTTTTCGAGGAGGAGCGGATTGCAAAAATGGTGAATGCCTTTGGCGCGAAGGCCGGCGATATTTTGTTTTTGGTCGCCAGCGACGTTTCCACGTCGGCGATTTCCCTCGGCGCGCTCCGCGTCCGCCTGGCGGAGGAGTATCTTGCGCTTCCGCCCGGAAAATTTGAGATCTTGTGGATCAAAAATTTTCCTCTGCTGGAATGGAACGAGGAAGACAAGCGGTATCAGGCTCTTCATCATCCCTTTACTTCTCCCAAACCGGAAGATATGGAATTTCTGGAAACGGATCCTTTAAGGGTAAGGGCGCGCGCCTACGATCTTGTGCTGAACGGCACGGAAATCGGTGGAGGGAGTATCCGTATTCATTCCCGGGAGATTCAGGAGAAAGTTTTCAAAGCGCTCAGCATCGGGCCCGAAGAGGCGGAGGGAAAATTCGGGTTTCTCTTGAAAGCATTGAGTTTCGGCGCCCCTCCTCACGGCGGATTGGCGATCGGGCTGGACCGGTTCGTGACGCTTTTGCTGGGCCGCGAATCGATACGGGAAGTGATTGCCTTCCCCAAAACGCAAAAGGGCGCTTGCTTGATGACGGAGGCGCCTTCGAGTGTCAGCCCGAGGCAGTTGAAGGAATTGAATTTAAATATACGAACTTAAAGCCGCGCCCAGATTAAAAGGTTTCTTGGCAATTTCCGGTAAGGGTGCGCCTGCGCGCCCTTGCTCTTGAGGATGGGGAGGCAATATCCTTGGAAAAAATACTTAAATTGAATTCGAATGACGAGGCGATCGCGCTTTACGGAAGCCTTGATGAAAATCTCCGCTTTGCGGAAAAAGAATACCACGTCCGGATTTCGGCCCGGAATTACCGCCTCAAAATAGTGGGGGAAAAGGCGAATATTGAAAAGGCCTACCGGTACTTTCTCAACCATCTTCAAGAGATACGGGATCGCACGGTCGGCCTCAAGGGATCGGATGAAAAGCCTGAACGAAAGCCGCTCTCCGCTGTCCGTTATTTTCATCGCGGCAAGGTCATTCAAGCCAAAAGCAAAAATCAATCGGATTATTTGGAGGCTGTCCGCGATTTTGATATCGTTTTCGGCATCGGCCCGGCCGGCACGGGAAAAACCTACCTGGCAATGGCCGCGGCGATTGATTATTTGAAAAGAAAACAGGTCCAGCGGATCATCCTCACCCGTCCGGCGGTGGAAGCGGGAGAAAATTTGGGTTTTCTGCCGGGGGATCTTTACGCGAAGGTCAATCCTTACCTGCGTCCCCTTTACGATGCCTTATACGATATGATGGATTATGAAGAAGTCGCCAAGCTCATTGACCGGGGCGTCATCGAAGTGGCACCTTTGGCCTATATGAGGGGGCGCACGTTGAACGATTCTTTTGTGATTTTGGACGAGGCTCAGAATTGCACGCACATCCAGATGAAGATGTTCCTGACGCGCCTGGGCCAGTCCTCAAAGGCCGTGGCGACCGGCGACATAACCCAGATCGACCTTCCCGGCGGTAAAAAGTCCGGGCTTATTGAAGCCCGGGACGTGCTCTCCGGCGTGCGCGGCATGAAGTTTATCTATTTTGATGAGACTGACGTGGTGAGGCACCCCTTGGTCCAGGAAATTATTAAGGCCTATGAAAAATACAGCCGCAAAAATCAGGACTAAAGTTATCCAATCCTTCGGCAGGGATCCGGATCAGGGGAAGGCGGGAAGTTTCGGCCCGGTCCCCTGGGCCGTGTCCGGGATTTTTGTCTTCTCGTGGATTTTAGCCACGGCCGTTTTGGGCCTGGAGTGGAGCCGGGGAATGGAAGGCCGTGAATTTATAGTGGGAGAGCCTGCGCCGCGGACTTTATTTTCTCCCTTTGAACTCACCTATGTCAATGAGGGGGCCACGGAGTCTCTTCAGCAGGAGAAGGCGCAAAACGTCCCGCCGGTTTTTTCTATTGATCCGTCGGTTTTCAAAAACGCCGAGGAAAAAATCGCCCATTTTTTTGAGGCTGTCCAAGACGTCCGCAAAAGCCGGCGAGAAGGAAGCCCGGCGGAGGCGGGCCAGCTTCCCTTTGAAGTTTCCGAGCCGTCTTTGAAATTCCTGCTTGAGGATGCGAATATCCTCCAAATCCGCGAAACCGTGCGGGCCCTTCTGAGGCGCGTATCCTCCCAAGGAGTGATTGATTACCGCAAAAAGCTTGAGCTGCTGGGAACGAGAATTCACGAAATTACGCTCCTCCGCGCGCTGGACGGAGAAGAGTCCAATGTTCAAGTTGCGACGCTTATCACTCCCGGCGAAACGCGTGAGTTTATCGCTCAAATGTTGCCGGAAAGGTTGAATAAAAATCGTCATTTAAAAAATTCAATCCTGGATATTTTCAATGCGGTGATTGCCTCGAACCTCGTTCCTGCTGAAGAAGAGACGCAATCCCGGCGCAAGAAGGCGGCGGAATCCGCGGCTCCGGTGCAGGAGAAGGTGAAAAAAAACGAACTCTTGGTGCAGCACGGAATGCTGATTACTCCCGCGGCAAAAGAACATCTGGACCGCATTCAAAAAAAACTGACCGAACGCAAGGTTCTCAGCCAATGGCTTGGGACGGCGATTCTTGCGGGGCTGGCTTATTTTCTTTGCTTTATTTACCTGGCCCAGTTTCAGAAGAAAATTATTTCTTCCTTGAGGATGGTTATCCTTATCCATACGATTTTTTCTCTCACGCTGATCCTTTCCAAAGTGACCGCGATTTGGCCCGGTTCTTCCATTTACTTGATGCCCGCCGCCCTGGCGCCGCTTTTAATGTGCCTTCTCGTCAATGCCCGGGCCGGATTTTTGAGCGCCGCGATGATGACGATTCTAGCCGCTCCGCTTGCGGAATTTCAAGGGGACTGGCTTTTATCGGTTTTGATTTCCGGAATGGCAGGGGTCTTTGGCGCCCTGCAGGTGAGAAAGCGCATTCACTTCCTTAAAGCGGGTTCCTCGGTCGGCCTTGCCGCCTTCTTTGTTCTTTTCAGTTACCGTATTTTCCACGACTATCCGCTCGTCGACTCATTTCAGATCAGCGCGCTCGGACTCGGCAGCGGCCTTTTGATTACGATGCCCCTTTGTTTTCTTTTACTCCCGCTTCTGGAATCGGTGTTTGATTTGACCACAGACATTACGCTGCTTGAACTCTCGGATTTGAATCACCCTCTTCTGAAGCGCATGATTGTGGAAGCGCCCGGGACTTATCATCACAGCCTGGTCGTGAGCACGCTGGCCGAATCGGCCGGCGAAGCGATCGGCGCCAACGCGCTCCTGGCCCGCGTCGGATGTTATTTCCACGACATCGGGAAAATCCCCCGGGCGGAATTTTTTACGGAGAATCAAAACCTCAAATTTTCCAACAAGCACGAAAAGCTGGCGCCCACGATGAGTTCGCTTGTGATTATGAATCACGTCAAGGACGGGATTGCGCTCGGGCGGCAATACAAACTCAAAAGGCCTATCCTGCAGTTTATTCCGGAGCACCAGGGAACCGGCATTATTTATTATTTCTACCGCAAGGCGCTGGATCACGCCAAGCCGGGGGAGCGGATCAGCCCGGACGATTTCCGCTATCCCGGACCGAAGCCGCAGAGCCGCGAAACGGCGCTCGCCCTGCTGGCGGATTCCACCGAGGCGGCCTCACGTTCGCTCAAGGATCCCTCCCCTGAAAGCATCCGCCGGCTGGTGCGGAAAATTATTAATGACCGGTTTATTGACGGCCAGCTTGACGAATGCGGCTTGACGCTCGGAGACCTTCACAGGATCCAAGAAAGCTTTGTTTATAACCTGATGGCCATTTTCCATACCCGCGTCAGCTACCCCCCTGCTCCGCCGGACTTCAACAAACCGGATCTTTTTGAAGAAGATCAATTTGAAAAGTTCCGCGTAGGATTTCCAAAACGGCATTTTTAATCTAGGATGCCGGCCGCTCGAGTCACGCTTGAACGGATTTAATGGCTAAGCTTCCTTTTGATATTCAAATCCGCTGCGCAAAAACTCTGAAAGAAAAATATCCTTTTTCGATGCGGCATCTTCGAATGACAGCCGGGAAAATTCTTGAAGAGCTCGGGTGGAAAAAAGCGGCCCTCAGCCTTTGGCTTGTAGGAGATAGACAAATCCGAAGACTGAATCAACAACACTTGAAACACGATCGCTCCGCCGATGTGATTGCTTTCAGCCAGTTGGAAGGAAAGAAACTGAAGGCCCCGGCGGCCGGCGCTGTTTTTTTAGGCGATATTGTCATTTCATTGGACACAACGGCCCGGCAGGCCCCGGAATATGGGAATCCCTTTTTTTATGAGCTGGCCTTTTATCTTTGCCACGGGATTTTGCATTTGATGGGACATTCGGATCAAACGAAAAAACAGGCCCTCCGGATGGAACGCAGGCAAAAGGCTGTGTTAGAAAAGATTGGATTTGGAAAAATTAAATTGAATTCGGCAAGGAAGTCCCAATGAGCCATGAATCACGAAATGACAAATCAGAAAAAAATTTTAAGGGTTTTTTTTGATTTGGAATTGAGGGATTGATTCGGAGTTTGGAAATTTGTCCTTAGGCATCTTCAAAAAGCGCGCCCAAAGTTTATAGAAAATGGCGATTCAAAAAACCCACGCAATCATTATAAAAACCCAGCCTTTCCGCTCCACCTCGCTGATCGTCACTTTTTTTACCCGGGATTTCGGCAAAATCCGCGGGCTGGTCAAAGGAGTCAGGCAGGCCGGCGAAACGCGGGGGGCGCTTTATGAATTATTCACCCTGGTTGAAATTGTCTATTACGAAAAAACGCGCTCGGATTTGCATTTGATTTCCGAGGCCTTTTTGCTCGAGAGTTACCCGTCCCTTCACTCGCGGCTTGAGTCGATTGCCTACGCCAGTTATTTTTCCGAGCTCGCGGATCAACTCAGCGAGGTCCATGATCCGCACGAAAACATCTTCAGCCTGCTTGATTTTTGTTTCCGCTACCTCGCTTCTCTTTCAGGGCGGCGGATCGCCCGGCTTTTTGAGATTAAACTCTTAAACGAGATCGGCTGGCTCCCGTACCTCGACCGCTGCCTGGGTTGCTCAAACCCTCATTTGGAGGAGGGATTTTTTTCCCCCCGCCAAGGCGCTCTTTTGTGCCCGGCCTGCGCAGGACGCTATTCCGATGCCTTCCGGATCCAGCGAGAAACTTTGGCCGCAATCCGTTATTACGCGCGGCATGATCTTGAAATGTCGAGCCGGTTTTTAGTCAAGACGAGTGCGGGCGCGGAGCTTGAAACTATGATGGACCGATTTTTCCTGGAAAGGATATCAAGGCCGCTCAAGAGTAAGGTTTTTTTGAAGAAGTTAAAACCCGCCTTTTCCCAGCTTTAATCTTTTCTCTTAAGAAATTCGATCGCCCAAAAGCATACTCTCCTGTTCAGTAATCCAGCCCAAGTTCAATGATAAAGAGATATATAAAGCTATATTTCTATATCAATTTTTATTCAAAACTATTTTTAACTATATCCGTCCCTAATTTGACAGAATAAAGTTATCATGTTAAGGTTTTTGGAGACTCTTTAATTGTAAAGTTTTTCTAAATATTTTTAAAAGTATTAAGTAAAATAATAACGTGGGTAGAGAACGAAAATGAGCAATCCCAAAGAAAATTTAAAAGAAAACAGCTTATATTTTGATATGACAAAGCAGGAAAGGGATTCTGCGATCCGCTATCTGTTAGGGGCGATCATTAAATGCCGCCGTGATTCTAATTTTCCCTCCAACTATTACACCTTTGATGAAGACGTAAACGTTTATTTGGCGCACTTGCTGTTTGCCGTTTCGCTGCCTGAATACCACGAAATGGCCGAACCCTATTTGTCTCTTGATACAAGCGATATTTTGAAATGGGTGCGAGCAACCGAAGATCGTACCATCCGTTATTTTATCTTCAAGGTCAATGCCGATCACATCCTTATCCACACCGGCGTGTTTGATGATTTAACCCGCAGACCCAGACAGGCTTTCTTCAAGCGTTCCGGCAGGCACTTTCGCGAGCTTGCCCAGCTTTATTACGATCAAGCGGCCGTGTACCACAACCGCATTTACCGCAAAAAAACCGGGGTCGGCGACGTGCTTGAAAAGCTTTCGCGGTATTTTGACGCCTACCAGGAGCTGCTCCGGACCGTTCGCCGGGAATATTTTGACTTTGTGACGAATTTCCGCGATCAGGTCTTTCATCACTTTATGGGCGAGTTCAGGCAGTATGAAGTCGAGCATCAAAAAAAGAGCAAAATGGATCAATTCTTGGATCTCTATGCCCAATGGCTGGAGACTAAAAATCCAGTCTTGGAAAGGAAAATTACGGCTCTGGTTGGGGAACTCAAAAACCTGGATCCGGCATTCGGTTTTGATCCGGACCGGGAATTTCAACGCGGGAGGTTTGGAACCGATGAGAGGAAATGCGCGTAGATTCCGTATCAAGGCAAAGAAGCTCTTGCAGCTTTACTCCTTATGGCACGAAACCCACCGGGAAGATGTCCAGCGCCGGTGCCTCAATCTTCTGGGTGAGATTTTAGCCGCGGAGCCGCATTTCAGCCTGCGTCGGGAATTTCAGAAGGCTTTTTAACAGATAAGGTCTGGGGACATTCCTATGAAAACGCCGTACCTTATTTTAAAGATTCAGGACGAAGAAGATCTGAGAGAAGAAATACAAAAAAAGCAGGATGAGTTTTTAGACGTTTATTCCCTCTACATTTCCACGCGCTGCTCCTGGGTCAGAGAAGAAGTAAGATTAAAGGCCTACGAACTCCGTCTTTTGAACCCCGGCTTCTCTTTTCAAATTTAATTTCCTCTGTTATAATCGCCGCTCCTATGCAAAAGAAAATCATTCGTTTTGAGCCTCCCGAACGGTTGAAGCAATTGCCTCCCTATCTTTTCGCGGAAATCGACCGGAAAAAACGCGAGCTGATCGCAAAGGGCAGGGACGTGATTGATCTGGGAGTCGGCGATCCGGATCTGCCGACGCCGGATTTTATCGTCGAGGCCCTTTCTGAAGCGGCGAAGGATCCCAAAAATCACCGGTATGCTTTGGACACCGGTATGCCTGTTTTCCGGGAAAGCATTGCGGATTTTTTTCAGAAACGTTTTAGGGCGCGGCTCGATCCGGCCGAAGAAATCCTGCCGCTCATCGGCTCCAAGGAGGGCATTGCGCACCTCCCGCTTGCGATTCTAAATTCCGGGGATGTGGCGCTGATCCCGGATCCCGGCTATCCTCCCTACAGGTCGGGAACCCTTTTTGCCGGCGGCGTCCCTTATTTTATGCCCCTTCTGGAATCCAATGATTTCCTGCCTGACCTCGGGGCGATCCCTTCCGATATTTTGAAGAAGGCCAAACTTATTTATATGAACTACCCGAACAATCCGACCTCCGCGGTTGCCTCCAAGGCGTTCTTTGAGGATGTGATCGACTTTGCGTACGAACATCAGCTCCTCGTGGCTCAAGATGCCGCCTATTGCGAAGTCGGCTACGAAGGGTATGAGGCGCCGAGTATTCTGGAAATCGAAGGCGCCAAAGAGATCGCCGTAGAATTTCATTCGCTTTCAAAGACCTTCAATATGACGGGCTGGCGGGTTGGTTTTGCGGCCGGCAATACCGAGGCTTTAGCGCTCCTTGCAAAGGTGAAGTCGAATGTGGACTCCGGCATTTTTCAGGCCATTCAGTGGGCTGCCAAAAAGGCCCTCGATGAGGGCGAGCGCGCGCATCAGGCGCTTTTAAAGATTTATCAAAAGAGGCGGGATACTTTAGTCCAAGGTTTCCGGAATATCGGCTGGAATTTCGCTCCGCCGCCGGCCACGTTTTATTGCTGGATTCCCGTTCCGCCCGGCTATACGTCCGCAGAACTGGCCCTTCAATTTCTTGAACAGATGAGTATTGTGGTCACGCCGGGCAACGGTTTCGGCCCTCACGGGGAAGGGTATTTCAGGATCTCACTTACGATTTCCGAAACCCGTCTGGAAGAAGCCGTTGGGCGGATCGCCAAAAGCCACACGCATCCTCACAAAAAATAATTCAACATCCAGCGGTTTTTGAAATTTCCGTTCTATGATTCGTGCCTTTATCGCAGTCGGCTCCAACCTGGGCAATCGATCGGGCAATCTCAGCAGCGCGAAAAGTTGGCTTGAAAAAAACAGGCGGATCAAGGTCGTGAAACTTTCTCCCGTTTACCAGACCGAGCCGGTCGGAGGGCCGCCGCAGGGCAAATACCTGAACGCGGTGTGGGAGATCGCGGCCGGGTTAAAGCCCCGCGAGCTGCTTGGGGAACTTCTCAAAGTCGAAATTTTGCTGGGGCGCAGGCGAAAAGAAAAAAACGCTCCGCGGACGCTCGATCTGGATTTGCTCTTTTATGGAAATCAAGTGATTCATGAGCCCGGGCTGGAGGTCCCTCATCCGCGGCTTCACCAGAGGGCCTTTGTTTTAAAGCCGCTTGCGGACATTGCGCCGGATTGGATACACCCTGAGTTAGGAAAAACAATAAAATTTCTTTGGGAGGAGATTTGCGCGCGAAGCGAGGCGCAGGTCTGGTCAAAATTTGAAAGAGATACGAAGCTCCGAAGTCCTGAAGCGGGAAATAACCCGCTTAAGACAAAAAAATAAAAGGATCGGTTTTGTCCCCACCCTGGGCGCCTTGCACAAGGGGCATCTCGCTCTGGTGCGCAAGGCGGTTCAGGAAAACGATATTCTTGTGGTGAGTATCTTCGTCAATCCAGCCCAGTTCGGGCCTCACGAGGATTTTAAAAAATATCCCCGGCCTTTGAAAAAAGACAAGGCGCTCCTTCGAGCCGGCGGAGCGGATTATCTTTTTATTCCGTCGGCCCGCCAAATTTATCCTCCGGGTTTTTCGACTTTTGTGGATATGGATCCGAAGCTTACCGGCGTTCTGTGCGGAAAATTCCGCCCCGGACATTTCCGCGGAGTAGCGACCGTCGTCACGAAACTTTTTAATATCGTCCGCCCGGATACGGCCTATTTCGGGCTCAAAGATTTTCAACAATGCGCGGTTGTGCGCCGCCTGGTCCGCGACCTGAATTTTCCCCTCCGCCTGCGTTTCATTCCGACGGCCCGCGAGCGGGAGGGATTGGCTTTAAGCTCCAGGAATCTTTATTTAAGCGCGGAGGAACGCCGGAGGGCTTCGCATATTTCCCAAACGCTTTTTTGGATTCGAAAAGAAATCCGGTTCGGAAGAAAAAATCTCCGGCGGCTGAAAAGAGAAGCATTCCGCCGGCTCAAATCCAAGGTGGACCGGGTGGATTATTTTGAAATTGCAGATCCGGAAACTCTTGAACCCTGTAAAATAGTTCAGGGGAAAATGGTCGCTTTGGCCGCGTGTTTTGTGGGCAAGACAAGACTTATCGATAATGTTATAATTCGAATTTCAAAATAGAAAGAGCGGAGAAGATTTCAGATGCAGCGGCAAATTTTGCACGGGAAAATCCACCGGGCCACGGTGACCGATGCCCGGATCGATTATGAAGGCAGTATTACGATTGACGGCGATCTTTTGCGCCACGCCGATATTCTGCCCGGCGAAAAGGTCCTCATTGCCAATCTGACCAACGGATCCCGGATCGAAAGTTACGCCCTTGAAGGCGCGGCCGGTTCGGGAGAAATTTGCTTGAACGGCGGCGCGGCCAAATACGGCAAAAAAGGGGACCTTGTCATTATTATGACGTTTGTGGTTTTGAACGGCGAAGAGGTTCAACAGCACAAGCCCCGCATTGTCCGCGTGGATGCCGATAACCGCATAGTCCGTTGACTTGTCTAAGATTGAACCTGCCCTGAAATAAAATCATAGAACTCAATGAAAAAACAAAAGGTCGGCATCATCGGCTGCGGGGTGATCGGTTCTGCTTTGGCCCAAGCCGTCGCTGGGCAGTTTGCGCGTCAAGCGCGATTGTCTTTTTTATGCGACCCCAATCCCGAAAAAGCCGAACGGCTGAAATATTTATTAAAAAATAAATCCCTCCCGGTCGTCGGGCTCTCCAAATTGATCGAGGCTTCGGATATTGTGGTTGAAGCCGCCGCCCCGCCGGTGGCGGCAGAAGCGGCAAAGCAAGGGTTATCTCAAAACAAAGACGTTTTGATTATGAGTGTCGGAGGTTTATTGAATCAAGTCAAAGATGCGCTGAAACCAAGCCGCGGGAGGCTCTGGATCCCTTCCGGCGCGATTGCGGGTATCGACGCCCTTTTGGCGGCCAGGGAAGGCGGACTCAGGCAGGTCCGGCTGATCACGCGAAAGCCGCCGCTGGGATTGCGCGGGGCGCCTTATTTTATCGAAAGAAAATTTCCTCCTTTAGAAGGGCGAAAAGAGGCTTGCGTTTTTAAAGGATCCGCTCTTGAGGCTGTCCGCGGATTTCCTCAAAATATTAACGTGGCCGCAATCCTCAGTCTTGCCGGACTCGGGCCTGAGAGGACGCAGGTCGAAATCTGGACTTCCAAGCGTTACTTGAGCAACCAGCACGAGGTTATTTTAAAAGGGGATTTCGGAGAGATCCGCACGCTGACACAAAATGTCCCCTCGCCCGGGAATCCCAAGACGAGCCTTTTAGCGGTCTGCTCGGCCGTGGCCACTTTGAGAAAAATTCTCTCGAACGTGCGGATCGGAACCTAAGCGATGGCCAGCACGACGATTGAAATCCGCGGGGCGCGCGAGCACAATCTCAAAAATTTAAGCTTGAGCATTCCGCGCAATAAGCTGGTCGTCATTACCGGACTTTCGGGATCCGGAAAATCTTCGCTCGCCTTCGATACGATTTATGCCGAAGGCCAAAGGCGTTATCTTGAGAGCCTTTCTTCTTATGCCCGCCAGTTTCTTGAGAAACTGAAAAAACCCGACGTCGATTATCTTTCCGGGCTTTCCCCCAGCATTGCGATCGAACAGAGATCGGTCACCCACAATCCGCGTTCGACCGTTGCGACCGTCACCGAAATTTACGATTACCTGCGGCTCCTTTACGCAAAGGCCGGCACGCCGCACTGCCCTCAGTGCCGCATTGCGCTGGAATCCTTAAGCCGGGAGCAAATCTTTAAAGAGGTTCTGAAATCTTATGCGGCGGAAGAAATTAAAATTCTGGCGCCGCTTGTGCGCGGCCGCAAAGGGGAGTTCCAGAAACTATTTCAAGAAACGCTTAAGAAAGGATTCAGCCAGGCCCGGATTGACGGCGTATTCCGGCGCATCGAGCCTCAATGGAAGCTTCCCAAAAACCGGCGCCACGATATTGAAGTCCTTGTGGATCATCTTCGGGTTGATCCCAAAAAACAAAAACTTTTAACGCAGTCTCTGGACACGGCCCTCGATCTCGCGGGAGGTTTTCTTTCGATCCTTCCGCTTTCCAAGGCCGGCAAGAATACCGTCCGTTTTTTTTCCACGAAACGAAGCTGCCCGCAATGCCAGATGAGCCTGCCGGATCTTACGCCGAACGTATTCTCCTTCAACAGCCCTTACGGCGCGTGCGCGAAATGCAGGGGGCTCGGCAAGCTCTCCCAGATTTTAATGGACGGATTGATTCGCGATGAGACAAAGCCCTTGATGAGCGGGGCGCTCAATGAGGAGATTTTTTTTTCCTTCAACAAATATTTTATCGAGGATCTGCTTTACGATCTGAAAAAGAAATATCGTTTTGAATGGAACGCGCCGTGGAAAGACTGGCCCGAAGAAGCTCGAGAGGCTTTCTTCTGGGGAGACAATGATTTGTCGGGATTGATCGAGGAGTTGAACCGGTTATTCCACGAGACCGCTTCCGAAGAAGTGCGCCGCAAAGTGCGGAAATTCCTGCGCGAGGAGACGTGTCCTGAATGCCAAGGCAGGCGCCTCAAGAAAGAGAGTTTGGAGGTTCGTATTCAGCAAAAAAATATCATTGAAATGACCGAACAGTCGGTTGAAGACGCGGCCGGTTTTTTTAATACCCTTGAATTTCCCGGCAAAGAACCGGTTACGGGCCCGCTTCTCAAAGAAGTGCGCTCGCGTTTGAAATTTCTATCCAATGTCGGGCTGGGCTATCTGACGCTGGACCGGACTGTCGCAACGCTGGCCGGCGGGGAATTGCAGCGCATCAGGCTGGCCGCGCAAATCGGAGTCGGGCTGACGGGAGTTCTTTACGTCCTCGACGAACCCAGTGTCGGCCTGCACCCGCGCGACAACGAAAAACTTTTGAATACCCTCGAGCAGCTGCGCGATCTGAAGAATACGGTCTTGGTCGTCGAGCACGACGAAGAAACGATGCGGCGCGCGGATTATTTGATCGACCTGGGCCCGGGAGCGGGCCGGCAGGGCGGGGAAATCGTCGCCGAAGGTTCTGAAGGCCGGTACGGATCTGATCAACGCTCTTTAACCGTTCAATATTTATCCGGGGGGCTTACGATTCCTGTTCCGAAAGAAAGGAAAAATTGTTCGAAGGCGAAAAAATTAATCCTCAAGGGCTGCGAAGAGCACAATTTGAAAAAAATAGACGTCGCGATTCCTTTGGGGCTCCTGGTTTGCGTGACGGGCGTTTCGGGATCCGGCAAAAGCACTCTGGTTCACGACATCCTGTATAAGGAACTCCACAATCGGATTTGGAAGACCCACGATCACGTTGGAAAATTCCGCGCGATTGCGGGGGCTGAACAGATTGACAAGGTGCTTGAAATCGATCAGTCGCCGATCGGCCGAACGCCTCGCTCGAATCCCGCAACCTATACGGACCTTTTCGGATTCATCCGCAAAGTATTCAGCTCGCTTTCGGAATCCAAGCTGCGGGATTACTCGCCGTCGCGTTTCAGCTTTAATTTGAAAGGCGGGCGCTGCGAGAATTGCCGCGGAGAAGGGTGCGAAAAGTTGCAGATGAGTTTTATGCCGGATATTTACGTGCTTTGCGAAAATTGCCGCGGAAGGCGTTACAATGAGCAGACGCTTGAAGTGCGTTATAAGGACAAAAATATCGCCGAAGCGCTGGAGATGACGGTCGAAGAGGCGATCGATTTCTTTTCAAGCTTTTCGATGATCCAGGATAGGCTTATCCTTCTGAAATCCATCGGGCTGGGCTATTTAACGCTGGGCCAGCCTTCCACCACGCTTTCCGGAGGCGAGGCCCAGAGGATCAAGCTGGCAGCGGAATTAAGTAAAAAGGCAACCGGAAAGACCCTTTATCTGCTTGATGAGCCGACAACAGGGCTCCACTTCGGAGATATTCAAAATCTTCTTTCCGCGCTTTTGGGCCTGCGGGATCAGGGGAATACGATCCTCATTATTGAGCACAATCTCGAGGTCATCAAAATGGCGGATTATCTTATCGACCTCGGGCCTGAAGGAGGGCCTGACGGCGGCAGGGTTGTGGCTTGCGGAAGCCCCGAAGAGGTCGCGTCGGTGAAAGAATCCTATACCGGCAGGTTCTTACGGAGATATTTAGACGCGGAACCTAAGGCAGCCGGAGGGTAAGAATGAAAATGTTTGAAAGCCTGGAATTGATTTGTTATAGTTTAAGCGGTGTATCCTTCTGGCGGCACGAAATGTAGAAAGGGGACAAAAGATGATCACAGAAATAGGCATTGCCGCAGGCGATATTTGGCATTATCTGGATGAAAAAGGGAGCGCGACTTTAGACCAATTGACCAAGGGGATCGGAAAACCGCGCGAACTTCTTTTAATGAGCCTCGGATGGCTGGCACGAGAAGGGCACGTGACCTTAAGCGGCCCTGAATCCGGTTACCGCGCTTCTTTAACGCGCCGCTAATTTGAACATTGCTTACGCTTTAGTCCTTTCGACCGCCCCCTCCCGCAAAGCTGCGTTCCAGATCGCTTCCCTCCTTTTAAATAAAAAGCTCGCGGCCTGTATCAATATTTCTTCTGCCGTTGATTCGCTTTATTGGTGGGAGGGGAAGAAGCAAAAGTCCCGGGAACATCTTCTTTTTATTAAAACAAAGGCCGCGCGCCTCAAAGAGTTGGAAAAAGCCATTCGCCAGCGCCACCCTTATTCGGTCCCGGAAATCATTGTTCTTCCGATCCGCAGCGGAAGCGTTTCTTATCTTCGCTGGATGGAGCAGGCTCTCGGCAAAAAGAAGTAAAATCCAAGCATTTTTTGAACCCAAATCGAGATTGACAGGCCAAGTCGGGACGTGATATATTGGGCCTCCTTAAATTCCTCTAAGTGAAGCTAAAAAAATAAGTTATGAAAATCAAAATAGTTTTGATAACCCTCCTGATTGCCTTTGCGCCTTCCTTGACGGGTTTTGGATATTGGGTTTGGTCCCCGGAGGCCGGAAAGTTCGTCAACCCGGAGAGCCAGGGGCAGGATTCCGCCGAAGAACAATACAACTACGCAATGAAATTCTATAAGGACAAGAACCTGGATGAGGCCTTCGAGCAGCTTAAGAATATCGTGAAGAAATTCCCGAATTCGAAAACCGCGCCGGAAGCGCAGTACCGGATCGGGACCATTTATGAAGAAAAAGGGGATTATCTGAAGGCCTTCCGCGCGTATAAAAAATTAGTTGAAAGTTACCCTCAAAGCGATCGGTTCAGTGAAGTCATCGAGCGGGAATTCCGCATCGGCAATCTTTTTCTCTCCGGCAAGAAAGGGAAATTCGCGGGTCTGGAGATCCTTCCTTCGTTGCCGCGCGCGGCTGAAGTTTTCCAGCATATCGGAACGCAGGCCCCTTTTAGCGAATACGGCGGCAAGGCCCAATTTCAACTCGGCGTGACTTATCGAAAATGGAGCCATTACGCGGAGGCCCTCAAGGCGTTTCAAGAAGTGATTGATCAATACCCTCAGAGTGAGCTGGTTTCTCAAGCGCGTTATCAGCTTGCCGAGACTTCTTATTTAAGGTCGGCCACGGAATTCCGCAATCAGCGCGCGCTGGATGAAGCCTCCACCGAAGTGAATCGATTCCTGACCCGTTATCCGGATTCCAATATCTCCGAAAAGGCCGCCAAACTCCGTCAGGCGATTGATGAAAAAAATGCGGAAAAGAATTATCGGATCGCGGCTTATTACGAAAAGCAAAACTATGTGCAAAGCGCGTTGATTTACTACAATGACGTTTCTACCCGTTATCCCAATACTCAGTGGGGCGAAAAATCTTCGCGGAAGTTAAAAACCCTTAAAGAGCCGGAAAAATATTTTTCCGATCAGGAAAAGGAATTGTCCGAGCGGCTTCAGGCCCTCGATACGGAATTGAAGAAGGAATCGGAAAAGACCGGGAAAGAAGGGCTGGAGGCCGAGCGAAAAATCCTCAAAGAGCGCCAGAAGATTGTTGAGAAAAGTAAAAAGGAAACCTTCAAAATCCGGAAAGATGACCTTGCACGCCGGCAGAGGGAGCTTAAGGAAAAGTTTAAAAATCTCGGGAAGAAAAAGAAGCTAATGGCAAAAAATCAATCCGAAGATTTCAAAAGGGCGATGGAGAGATGGCACGCTTCGCTGATGAGCGAGCAGGACTCTCTTTATAAAGAAAAAGAGCAGCTTGCCGGCTGGCAGCAGGAATTGGGAGTCCGGGATAAAAGCCGGGTGCCTGATTTCGTGCCTTTCCTGGGCGAGAGGTCTACGGAGCTGGAAAAGGTCAGGCGTATGCAAGCCAAGAATCTTTACAAATTATCCAAACAGAAAAAGTCTCTTCTCGAAGAAAAAGAATTTCTTTATAAGCGCTACGGTGAAGGCGCCGCTCTTCTGAAGCAGATCGAAATGGAGGGCATGAGCCCATCGGAAAAGAAAGCCGGGGAAGAGCCGCAAAAGGAAATTTCTAAAAAGGAACAAGAAATGTTTCAAGAGGCGGGCCAAGAGATTGCCAACCTCCAGAAGAAGCTGGATCAGAAGACGGCTTCTTACCGTTCCCATTACGGAAAGGCGGCCGGCTTTTCGTGGAAGCGGATTCCTTCGCAAGTGGTCAATGTCTCGGCGGACGCTTTTACAAAATCGATCGATAAATCTTGGGAAATCCTGAATCCTTTCGACCGGTCCGGAACCCAAGGGGAGGAAAGGCAGCAGCGGCTTTTGGAAAGCCGTATGCACCTGAAAGAGAAGACCGCAAGCCAGCAAAATATTGTTCAAACATTGACGGAGGCTTTCGACGCCCAGCTGGCCTTTGAAGAACGCCGGCGCCTCCTTTTCAAATTGGAAAGCAGGGACCAAGTTAATTTGATGGAACTGCGTAAAGCGATTAAAACGCTGGAAAAAGAGGTCCGGTCAAGCTATGAAGAAATCGAGGACCGGCACCGGCGCCAGAAGCAGCTTCTTGACGAGCTTGAGGGCTTGCTTAAGGAAAGAAAATCCCAGGATACTTTTTTCCGGCGGGCTGGAAAAACGGCCGGTGCGCCTGCCCTCGCCGGGGCGAAATTAGTGCGGTCTTTTCTTTTCGGCCTTCCGCACCGCGAGGTCGAGCTGACCGAAGCCGCCAGAGAGTTGACTGAAAAACCCAATACTGAGGAGATCAAAAAAATCCGTCAAGAAATAGAACTTGAGGGGCTTTTGATCGAAGGCAAAAGCAAAAATATCGTCAACCGCCAAAGGGAGCTGGAAATTTTGAAAACCAAAGCCTCGCTGGCGGGAGGATACAAGTTCAGATCGGTTTTAGTCCGCGTTCCCTACCTTTTTATCGGGGAAGCCATTGACAGCGCGAAGCGTATCATCCCTCGGAAAAATAGAGCTGAAATTCTCATTAACAGGCTCCACAGGGAAACGCAAAGGCTTGAAGAATTCAAAGCGGAACTCAAAGAGATCGAAAAAGAAATTGATCAATCGGGGGCCGGGCCGGCCTCCGGACGAGCGCGTAAAACCCAGGCGTCCGCTGCGGTTTCTCCCCGGGAAGATTCGGCCGCGCCGGCGCCGGATGAGGCGACCTTGAAAAAAGAAATAGAAGCTCTGAGCGAGACTTTGGAGATCAAAAGAAAAACGCTGGAGAGCGAGAAAGTGATTTCGCAGACCGGCCTTAAAACGATTGAGAGCTTGTCTAAAAGGTATGAGCCGCTGAAATGGGTTCCGGCCGGGCGCGAGAAGAAGCTCCATAAAGAACTTCAGGAGATTGAAAGTGATCTCGTGGAATTGATCGAGAAGGAAAAGAAACTTGAGAATCAGGAATACGGGATCCTGGAAAAGAGAATACAAAAGATAGACCAAGTGATTCCCAAGGTGCATTCCAGGATGCTCTCGCAAGATTTGCTTACGGAGCGGGAGCGGATGGAGAGCCGGCTTTCGCAGCTCCAGTCGCGCCGGGACTTCCTCATCAAAGAACTCCAACGCTTTGAACCTGTCGAATCCGCCGCCCGGGCATGATGAAATTATTTCTTAATAGGATTCTGGCTGCCTCCGCATGTCTTTTCCTGGCCTTCGGCGGATCGGGATGCGGCTATACCCGTCAATCCGTCCTGCCGCAAGGAATCAAGACCATTTACGTCGCGACGGTTAAGAATGAAATCCCTATTGAACGGGTCAATGTTTATCAGCCCGGCTTGGAGATGATGATCACCAATGCCGTGACGCGCCGGCTCGAGCGGGACGGAAATTTGAAAGTCGTTCCGGAAGAACAGGCCGATGCCGTCCTTGAAAGTTCTCTTACCAATTTTGAACAGGAGGGCCTGCGTTTTACCAGCCTCGAATCCGTTGAAGAGTACCGATTTTTTGTCGTTTTGTCGATGAAACTTGTCAACCGCAAGACGGGGGATATCTTCTGGCAGGAACCTAATTTTTCAGGGGACGCCGAATATTTTGTGAATACGGTCCGGTCCATTTCCCGCGAAGAAGCCGCCCAGCGCGCCGTGGAACGCCTTGCGCGGAATGTCGTCGATCGAATTGTCGAAGATTGGTGATGGGCCACGGCCTGCCTTTCGTTTACCTTATTGTCGGCGATCCTTTTCTTGTCGCGCAAAAGTCTGAATCCCTCACTGAAGAAATCCGCAAGACCCTTGCCGGGGAAGTGGCTGTAAAAAATGCCGACCTTGCCCAGACCTCTCTTGAATCGATTTTGACTGAAGCCAGAACCCTTCCTTTCTTTGCCGGCGGGCAGGTTTTTTTTCTTCACAATGCCGACAGCCTAAAAGAGAAAAGTATTGAAGTCCTCGAACACTATCTTTCAAATCCGCCTGCCGCTTCGTTCCTTATTTTTAAAACTGCTGTTTTGGAAAAGGGCGCTGCTTTAGGCAGCCTGATCCTTCAGAAAGGCAAGGTTTATTTTTTAGATCCCGTCGAGAAAAAGAGCGCAGGGGCGCGCTTGATCCGGGAAAAATTGACGCGTGCAGGCAAAAAAATTTCTCCCGAGGCCTTAAGGCGGCTTGAAGAGCAAATGGCTGAAGCCCCTGCTTTTTTGGATTCCGTCCTCGATCAATTGATCCTTTGCACGGGCGATCAAAGTGAAATTCAGGAATCAATGGTGGAGGCCTTTGAGGAAAAATGGCAGGAGACCTCGGTTTTTAAATTTATAGACGCTTTGGCCTCGAAGAAAAGAGAAAACGCCCTTGTTTTGTTTGAAAGAATCTTCCAGGAAGAGGCCCATGACTCGGCCTCGCTCATCGGCCTTTTGCATTGGCAAATCCGCAGGCTCTGGCAGGCAAGGGCGCTGCTTGAGGAAGGGGTTTCCGAAACGCTTATCTGTAAAAAGTGCCGGATTTCATTTAAACAAAGCGGCTTTTTGATGCGTCAGGTCAGGGGGCTTTCACGCAGCAAATTAGAAGAGGCGCTGGAAGGATTGTTCCAGCTTGATTGGGGACTCAAAAGCGGCCGGGTGGACGAACGGCTGGGGATCGAACGCTGGATATTGCAGACGGTTCCTTGAACGAAGTAAGAACCTTTAAAAAAAGAAGGTTGCCGACCCCTGCTTTTTCCCTGCCGCTCACTTCTGGGTTTGATTTAATTTTTTAAGAAATTGCGCAATGCGGGATTTTTTTCGATCTGCGCGGCCGCGAGGCATGATCCCCTGCGAAACCGCACAGTCATAATGCGAGATCACGACCCGTGAAAATTCTTCGGCCTTGGCAGGCTCTTTTTCGAGAAGGACGAGCTTCTTCCAGAGTGTTTTAAGCTCAGAGAGGACGCCTTGATTCCGCGCACGCTTTTTAGCGTCACTGCGCATCCGTTTTGCGGCTGATTTAATATTGGGCATGGATAAACTAACCTCAGATAATCTTCATTTGGAAAAAAGTGCGGACACTTTAACACAGGGCGCGGGTCCTGTCAATCGGGATACTCAAGGCACGGAACCGAGCCCAAATTTTTCCTCACCCGGCCCGGCCAAGGCTCGTGCGGCGTCCGCGCCGGCCCAAGCCCACTCCAAGAAACATCTCGTCCGCGCGGCGGGCATTGTCGGTCTGATGACCCTCGCCAGCAGGATTTTAGGAATGATCCGGGACATGATCACGGCCAAATCTTTTGGAACGAGCTGGCAGTGGGACGCCTTTATTTATGCCTTTATGCTTCCCAATTTTTTCCGCCGCCTGGTCGGGGAAGGCGCCCTCTCCAATGCCTTCATTCCCGTTTACAGCGAAATCCTCGAAAAACACGGCCGCGCCCAGGCGTTCCGTTTCGCCAATGTGATGGCCACGGTTTTATGCGTCGTTTTGCTGGGCTTTTTTTTGCTCCTCGAAGGAGGGTTGAACGCCCTTTTTCACTTCGGAAATTTTTCGCCGCGCGTCCATCTCATCTTCGACCTTTTGAGGTTCTTGTTTCCCTATCTTTTTTTTATTTCTTTTTTTGCCCTCGCGATGGGAGTTCTGAACTGCCACGGGCACTTTTTTTCTCCTTCGCTGGGGCCGGTGATCCTGGATTTATTTTGGATTGCAGGAGTGCTCTGGTGCATCCCGCTGGCAGGCAGACTTCCGCAGGATCAGCTCCGAATCCTTGCCCTTGTGATCCTTATTTCGGGCATCGTACAGGTCGCTGTGGATATTCCGCCGCTTTACCGGATCGGGTTCAGGCCGAGATGGATATTGGAATTTTGGGATCAGGGGCTGAAAAAGACTCTCCAGCTTATCTTGCCGGCCATTTTGAGCTTTGCCGTCGTGCAGATCAATCTTTTGGTGGATATGACATTAGGATTTGTGCTCGGAGCGGGCGCGAATTCAAGCCTGTGGTACGGCACGCGCTTGATGCAGTTTCCTTTGGGCGTTTTCGCGGTCGCGATGGGAACCGCGCTCCTGCCCGCTGTCTCCCAGCAGGCCGCGCGCAAGGAATTCGAAGCCCTGAAGAAAACGCTCACTTTTGCGCTGGGCAGCGTGTTCTTGATTATTATCCCGTGCTCGATCGGATTGATGATTCTGAGCAAACCGATCGTCCGGCTTCTTTTCGAACGCGGCGAATTTGACGCCGTCTCGACCGCGCGGACCGCGGCCGTGCTTGTCTGCTATTCCATCGGCCTGTTTGCTTATTCCGGCCAGAAAATTATCGTCTCCGGTTTTTATGCGGTCCAGGATACGAGGACGCCCGTAAAACTCGGGATCGTTGCGTTGATTTCCAATATCCTCTTAAATCTCATCCTGATGATTCCTTTAAAAGAGGCCGGGCTTGCGCTGGCGACCTCCCTTTCCGGGATCCTGCAATTTTTACTTTTGATCTATGTCTACCACCGCAAAATCGCGAGCTTTCCTTTCCGCGAAATGGCGGGATCCTTTGCGCGGATCTTGCTTGCCTCGCTTGTGATGGCCGTATGTTGTATCCTTAGCTTTCGGTTTTTAGAACACTCTGTTCCGGGCCTAAGCGCGGGGCGGTTGGCGCTTCAGGTCTTCGGAAGCATTTTACTTTCCACTCTGGCTTACGCCGCCTTTTGTCTGATCTTCCGCGTTCCCGAAATGCGCCAGGCTTTTGAATGGGCCTTGCGCAAAAAGATTCAGCCACCCGCTTCTCAAGAGCAGGCCTAATCTAAAAAATCGCCGGCGATGAACTCCTCCGCTTCATTGCGTGAAAAAATCAATCAACTGCCGTTTGCGCCCGGCGTTTATCTGATGAAAGGCCGGGAGGGAGAAATCCTTTATATCGGAAAAGCCGGCGTCTTGAGAAACCGGGTGCGTTCTTATTTTGTCAACCGGGAGGCGCTCGCTGTGCTCGCCAAGACCGCCGTTTTGATGAGCAAAGTCACGGACATCGATTATGTGGAAACGCCGACCGAGGTGGACGCGCTGCTCCTCGAGGCCCAGCTCGTCCGCAAGTACCGGCCTCATTTCAATAAAGAATTAAAAGACGACAAGAGTTTTCCTTTATTGAAAATCACCGCCGAGCGTTTTCCGCGAATCCACCTCACGCGGAATAAAAATGACAAAAAGGCCGTTTATTACGGGCCTTACACGGATGCGAAACTTTTGCGCGAGGCCGTTACGCTGATCAACACTCTGTTTCCGCTGCGGAAATGCCGGCGCCTTCCCAAGACCGCCTGCCTCTATTATCACATCGGGCAGTGCTTGGCCCCTTGCATCAAGCCCGAAGTGGAAGAGGGCTATCAAAACATCGTCAAAGAGGTGAGGGATTTTCTCGGCGGCGGTAAAAAGAGTTTTATCGAATACCTCACGGAGCGGATGGAAGAAGCGTCGCGCGAACTCCGCTTTGAAGACGCCCAATTTTTCAAGCAACAAATCGAGGCCTTGAGCCGGCTCCGTAAAAAAAGATTTTCATTGAAGAAGCCCGACGGAGCGATTGCGCTGTCGGCGACTTTGGAACTCAAGAAAATTTTGGGAATGGAGAAGCTGCCGGAAAAAGTCGTTTGTTTTGACGTTTCCAATATTCAGGGCGACGCGGCCGTGGCTTCGAAGGTCAGTTTTTACCGCGAACTTCCGGACAAAATCGAATACCGCCGGTACAAAATTCGCGGCGTCACAGGGATCAACGATTACGCGATGATCCAGGAAGCGCTGCGGCGGATGCTTGTCGGAATCAAAGAAGGCCGGGAGTGTTTTATCCCTGATGTGATCATGATGGACGGCGGGAAGGGCCATCTGAATGCAGCCTGGGAGGTCCTTCGCGAGCAAGAATTTGAAAATACGGAACTGATCTCGATCGCCAAGCGCTTTGAAACCGTGTTTTCCGCAAAAACCGGCGGGGATTTGAAGATTCCGCGCGACTCTCCCGCGCTTCACCTTCTTCAAAAAGTTAGAGACGAGGCCCACCGTTTTGCAATCACTTACCACCGTTTCTTAAAAGAAAAGTCCCTCCGGCGGTCGGCGCTGGACGAAATTCCCGGGATAGGGGAGAAGCGTAAACGGGTTCTCCTTGAGCAATTTGATTCCCTGGCGGAATTAAAACGCGCCGGGGTGGACCAGCTTGCCGGACTTCCGGGAATGAATCTCGCCGTCGCCCGCCGGGTTCGGGAATATTTTCATCCCTAAAGAAAATATTTTAGGAACCTGAATTCAAGGGATAAGTGCGCCCATTAGGTTGAGATAGACTTCTTTTCGTCCTTAGAACTCGGGCGTTTTTGTTAAAAAAGCCTGTTCCCTTTTGCCTTGAGAAATTCATCAATGTTAGAAAGAGTTATTTTAAGAATTAAGCTTATTTGCTTTTGCGTATTTTGCATGTTAATTTTTACTTTATAAAAGTTTCACAAAAGAGACTTATGAAAAAGAAACTTCCTGCCGGACGGAAAAACTTTTTTTTAAACCGCGTCATTTCTTTTTTTGTTTTAGCGGCTTTTATTTTTTCTAACGGCATTTCCATTCCTTCTTATGCCGCTGATGCGGCACAGACTTCCGGGAATCCGAAAACTCTTCCGAATGATTTAGCCGCCATTCAAGTCCCCGGCCCTATTGGAAAAGTCCAGGAATTTTTTCAAGGAAAGGGGCGAGAGGTTGTGGCCCTCATTCAAGACGCGCACTCGATCCCTGAGGCGCAGAGGAATATTCGGAAGATCATCGGATATTTTGAGAAGGAATACGGGATCGATGTTGTGGCGGTGGAAGGGGCGGCTTCGGAGCTTGACCCGCAG
>JAHFHG010000015.1:20903-40870 GCA_023247035.1 Candidatus Omnitrophota bacterium | reverse complement strand
ATTCTGGAAAAATCGCAAATCGCTCGGAAGAGCCGTCGGTCAGAATCGCCTGCGGCCTAATCTTAACCCCGTTGCATGAGTCCGTAGCTACGGTCATGCACCCCATTACTTTATTTCAGCTTGATGGGCGTTTTATTCTCTTCTATAATTCGTCCTTTACACACTTACCGGTACCCTTATGAGCGTGTCTGTCAAAGAAAACATCGATATTTTGAAGAAAGTCCAGGAAATTGACCGGGAACTCTATGCCATCCAGCGTCAGTGCGCCGAAATCCCCGAACAGAGAGAAGGTCTCAAAAAGGAGATGGAATCGGAGCAGACCCATTTAAAATCACTCGAGGCGGACTTTAAAAAAATTCAGCTCAAACAAAAAGAGAAGGAAGGGGAGCTGGCGCAGAGGGAAGCCGGCGTCAAAAAATTCGACCAGCAATTAGGGCAGGTCAAAACGAATAAAGAATACAGTACGCTCCAGCAGGAAATAGCCTCTCTGAAGGCGGACAATTCGCTCCTTGAAGAAGAAATCCTCCGGCTGTTTGACCAGGTGGCCGCCGTTGAAGAAGAGATCAAAAAAGAACAGGCCCGCGTCAAACAAGTCGAAAAAAGTTACGAGGAAAAGGATCGACATCTTGCTCAAAAAGAGAAGGATTTTTTGGCCGGGCTTGCGGACCTCAAAACGCGTCGGCAAGAAGCCGCGAAACAAGTCCCTCCCGAGGTCAAAAATCTTTACGATCTGATCGTGCAAAAGAAACAGGGCCTGGGCCTTGTGAAGGTCAAAGGCGAGAACTGCGGCGCCTGCCAATTGAAGTTAAGGCCCCAAGTCCTGAATGAATTACGAATGGCGCAGGATTTGATCGTCTGTGAGAACTGCTCCCGCATTTTGTATCTTGAAGAAGAAACTCCGCGATAGTCCTTACGTTCAGAACGGATAGCCGTTTCATCCTCTTTTCTTTCGCGCCTTATTTCGTACTCCCTTAGCTGGAGGGAGCTATTAGAGAGGCGGGGTTAATTGTTTCTGAGTTGAGCTGAGATTTAAGAGGAGATGACAAACTCTTCTCTAAGATTTGCGGATTCAGAATAAGAATCCCATCGAGTTTTTCAAGACCGCTTATCTGCGCCGCCGCCGGGGGAATCCCGTCCCGCTCCTATCCTTTCTCCCCTCCCGCTAAGGGATTACATCGGGTATTCCCGAAAATTTCTAAAAATCGTGTTGACACTCTATTCAGCCCTGAATATACTTATGCCGATAATTAAGTGGTGAAAAGTGGTGGATAGTGGGGATTAGCGAGGGTGAAGGATGTTCTACGGAGAATACAAACATAGTCTCGACAACAAAGATCGAGTCATTATTCCCGCCAAATTCCGTGAGATTTTTAAAGAACATTACGCGGAGAAATTCTTCATTACCCGAGGCTTGGACCAATGCCTTTTCGTTTTCACCGAAGAAACCTGGAAATTCCAGGAAAAAAAATTCCGTGACCTTCCTTTTACCAAAAGCGAGGCCAGAAAATTCAACCGGCTTTTTTTTTCCGGAGCTTGTGAAGTGATCTGCGACAAACAGGGAAGGATCCTGATCCCCGATTACCTGAAGGGGTATGCAGACATTAAAGAAGAGGTCGTGATTATCGGCGTTTCCGACCGCATCGAAATTTGGGCCAAAGAAAAGTGGACGGATTTTTTTGATCAAAACAAACAAAATTTTGAGGAACTTGCAGAAAAGCTGGTGACCGATTAACCGTTTAAGGAGGATTTGAGAATGGCCTATCGATCGAGACTGAAAATGGGAGTCGATATCCTGAAGTTTCAAGGGGACTTGAATGCAACGGAAATGATCAAAATGAAAAGCCGGGTGACAAGGCTTTTGAATAAAAATCACAAAAAGCTCCTTCTTGATTTGAAAGACGCGCGGCACGTGGAGCTGGCCGGGCTGGGCATTCTGGTGGACCGCCTCATGAAAGTCCGGGCCCGGAAGGGAGACATTAAACTTTGCAATCTGCGCCCCGAAGTCGAACAGACTTTCCGCATGATTGGAGTGAGCGATCTTATGGAATCATTCCGTTCCGAGGAAGAGGCGATCCGGAGCTTTGCCGCATAAACCCGTTCTTCTTCAAGAGACCCTGGAGTGCCTGAATTTACGGCCGGGCTCGATCGCCGTTGACGGAACGCTCGGAAGCGGCGGGCACGCGACTGAAATTTTGAAAAGGATAGGCGAAACAGGGAGGCTCCTCGGCCTTGATCAGGATCCCGCAAGTATCCAAAGCGCGCGCGAGATTTTTGAAGGGTATTCCAACGTTTCGCTTCACGCTGAAAATTTCTCGGATTTTGAAAAAGTCCTTGATGCTCTAAACATTTCCAGCGTGGATGCCGTACTATTGGATGTCGGTTTTTCAAGCGATCAGATTGAAGATGCCGACCGCGGTTTCAGCTTTGAAAGGCCAGGGCCACTTGATATGCGGATGAATCCAAAAATCAATTTCACAGCTGCCGATCTTGTCAATACGCTTTCCGAAAAAGAATTGAAAGATCTTTTTTGGCGGTACGGAAACGAAAGATGGTCAGGCAGGATCGCAGCCTCCCTTTGCCGCCAACGCTCAACCCGCCGGATCGAGACCACCCAGGACCTTGCGGGCATTATCGAAAAAGCGCTTCCTTATCGAGGAAGGTATGCCTCCTCGGGTAAAAAACGTCCTCATCCCGCCACGCGGGTTTTTCAGGCCCTGAGGATTGCGGTCAATGACGAATTGAACGTCCTTCAGGAAAGCCTCCCGCGGATTTGGAAGCGGATCGCCAAGGGAGGACGGTTTGCAGTCCTCAGCTTTCATTCCCTTGAAGACCGGATTGTCAAAGGGCAATTCCGTTCTTGGCGTCAAAATAAAGAAGGGCTTCCCACGACTAAAAAGCCGATCACGCCTTCCCTTGAAGAGCGGCAAAACAATCCGCGCTCACGAAGCGCAAAACTGAGGGCGATTGAGAAAATCGTATGAAAAATCTCGGGAAGATTATTTTATGGATCGGGATCGGTTCTTTACCGCTGCTGCTTTATGTGCACCAGCAGGTCGCTTTGTTTCATATTTCTTACCTGCTTGACGATCAAGCCTCGGACTTGAACAAAAAGTCTGAAGCCTATCGAAGGCTCAAGTTTGAAGTCGACCAGCTCAAGAGCCCGCGCTTTCTTGAGGAAAAAATCAAAGAGCTTTCGCTCAACCTGGCGCTTCCTCAGGAAATCCGCGTGGTCCGGATTCCTCAGAGTTTCCGCCCTTCGCTGAACCCTGTTGAGCCGATGTCCGTCAGTCCGATCTCCGACAAGGTTCTGAACTTTTTAGGCCGCTGGGTGGATATCGCGCAAGCCAAGACAGAAAATTGATGCCGTCCGTACTTTCTGTCAAAAGATTCTGGTTTACGAATTTTTTTGTCCTCTCTCTTTTTTTGATCCTGGCCTACCAATGTGTCCAGCTTACCCTGATCCGCCGGCAAGCCCTTCTGGAGCTTGCCAACCGCCAGCACCTGCTGAGCGTGGATATTCCGTCCCTTCGAGGGCAGATTCTGGATCGGAAGGGCAAAGAGCTGGCGGCCAATCTAAAAGTTCCTTCTCTTTATGCCGTGCCCCGGCTGATCGAATCCGGCGAACGCGAACAGCTTGCCGCCCAGCTTCATAAGGTTTTGAATCTGGATCAGGCCTTTATCCTCGACAGGATCTCGCGCGAAAAATCCTTTGTCTGGTTAAAACGCAGGGCCGGCCTGGAAGAGGCGAAGAAAATAAAAAAATGGAGGCATCCGGCTTTCGGAGTTTTGGAGGAGTACCGGCGGTTTTATCCTCAGAGCGATTTGCTCGCCCAGGTCCTCGGATTTACCAATATCGACAACCGCGGAATCGAGGGGATCGAGCTTCTCCTGAATAAGGTTCTTCAGGGGGCGGCCGGTAAAAGATACACGAAACGCGACGCGCTGGGCCGCGAAATCAAGGCCTTTGAGATTAAACAATTCCCCGCGGTCAACGGCAGTCACGTGACATTGACCATAGACCAATACGTGCAATACCTGACCGAAAGAGCGCTGGACCGGGCCTTCCGCCAATGGAAGGCTAAAGGCGCCTTTGCGGTGGTCATGGAAGCGCAGACCGGGCGGATTCTTGCGATTGCGAACCGGCCCACCTTTAACCTCAACGCTTACGAAACTTCGAATGCGGATTCCCGGCGCAACCGCGCGGTGGCGGATATGTATGAGCCCGGATCGGTTTTTAAAATTGTGGCGGCCAGCGCGGCGCTTAATGAAGGCGTCGCCACTCCCACGACTATTTTTGATTGCGAAAATGGGGCCTACCATTACGGTTTTTCGCACGCGCTTCACGATGTTCATCCCTACGGAAAACTGTCCTTTGCCGACGTGTTGGTCAAATCCAGCAATATCGGCACGGTGAAAATTGCCGCGCTGCTTGAGCCCGAAGTTTTTCATCATTACATCGAAAAATTCGGTTTCGGCCGGCTCACCGGCATTGATCTGCCGGGCGAAGCGCCGGGTTACGTGCGCCCTCCGAAGCAATGGTCCAAGACCTCGCCTTACAATATTCCGGTGGGGCAGGAAATCCTTGTGACCGCGCTTCAAATGACCACGGCAATGGCGGTCATTGCCAATGGCGGAAAGCTGGTCCGGCCTTACGTTATTTCAGAGATTCAAGACTTGGCCGGCGTTCCGCTGCGCCAGAAAAAACCTTTTGTGAAGGATTGGGTCATACGGCCTGAAATCGCCGCGGCAATGCGGGAAATCCTGGTGCGCGTCGTCGAAGAAGGGACGGGCAAAAAGGCTCAGATTAAAGGGATCCCGGTTGGAGGCAAGACCGGGACCGCGCAAAAAGTACTGCCGAACGGGAGAGGCTATTCCCACAGCAACTTTATGTCTTCCTTTGTGGGATTTGCGCCAGCCGAAAAACCCTTGCTCGCGATGACCGTCGTGCTGGATGATCCCAGGCCGCTTTATTACGGAGGAACGGTCGCCGCGCCCGTCTTCAAAGAAGTCGCGGAGTCCGTGCTCCTAGCGGCGGGTTACGTGCCGGAAAATGCTGAGCGGCTTGCCGAACCTATTCCCGCGCTGCGCAATTTTCAAGGAAGCCAGCCACTTTTTCCACGAGCCGAGTCTCTGGCTGCAAAAACATAATTTCAGTAATTCCCGCCGGCGACGTCACGTTGATTTCGATTAACCGCTCGTTGAGCACGTCAATTCCCGCAAAATAAATTTTCCTTTTAAGGAGAAAGGGCCCCACGTCGCGGACCAGCTTCTCTTCCCGTTTTGTCAGCGAAGCCGAATGAAAAGTCGAACCTGATAAACCGAGATTGGCCCTAAAATCGTCGCCGGGCGGGCGTTTTTCATAAACCGCCGCAAATTTTCCGTTAAGAATCAGAATTCGCTTCTCGCCCGGCGCGAACGTATTCTTCAGAAACCTTTGGGCCAAGACAAATTTTTTCCCCTCCCCAGTCGCCTTTTCAAGTTTAAGCCGTCCGGCGCGTTCTTTGGGCTTGAGGAGGAAAACCCCTTTCCCGCCTTTTTCATCTAAGGGCTTTATGACCAGAGCCGATCCGATTTTCCGCTGAAACTCCAGAATCTGCTGCGGACTGCCTGCAACCAGCGTTTCCGGAATCCAGCGGGGGAATTGCAGAATGGAAAGTTTTTCATTCGTGTCACGGATGCCTTGAGGATCATTAATTACGGGAACCCGCCGGGCGGCTAGATCAAGGACATAAGTCAGATTGAGGTAAGCGCCGTCAAAGGGAGGATTTTTGCGGATGAAAATGAGATGGAATTCGCCGGCATTATAAACTTTCGCCGCGGAGTAAATGTAGCGGTGAGAAGTTTTGACAAATTTCGTCGCTGCCTCATTCGCGCGCACCCAAACGTTTTTCCCCTCGATCCGGAAGTCCGGAGCATCCGCCGCGAAAGTTTTATGCCCGCGCCGGTTCAGTTCTCTCAGGATCGTCAGGGAAGTGTCCCACTTCAAGTCCAGCTTTTCGAGCGGGTCGAGGACGAATAGAAATCGCATCGCTGCTCCTTAAAAACAATTTTGTTTTAAACGAAATCAGTGTATTGTAAAACACAAATGACGGAGAGGCCAATTCATTTATGAGCACGCTAACCCGTGAGGGGCGTTCCGCAGTTTTAAGATCCGAGAAAGATCTGGAATATTATTTCCACGCCTTTGCCAAGCCGAGGGAATGTATCCGCGTCGGGATTGAGGCGGAATTTTTTCCGGTCAACCGGAAGACGGGCAGGGCCGCGGCCTACGAAGGCCCTTCCGGCGTTCACGAACTCCTCAAGGCAATGGCCCGCAAGCTGGGCTACAAAGCGGTCCTGGAAGAGGGGAACATTATCGCTCTCCAGAAAGGAGAACAGCAGATCACGCTCGAACCGGGCGGGCAGATGGAGCTGAGCGCGCCGCCGGTCTTTAATGTTTTTGAGATCGAAGAACAAATCCGGATCTTTTTAGATGAGCTCAAAACTCTGCAAAAGGATTTCCCTGAAGTCACTTGGATTGCCTCCGGTTTTCATCCTTTCAGCAAACTCGAAGAGACGGCCTGGGTTCCCAAGAAACGCTACGAAATTATGGCCGAGCGCTTTAAAACTCGCGGCGCCCTTTCCCGCGAAATGATGAGGCGCACGGCAACGAATCAAATCAATGTGGATTACACCAGCGAGGAAAACGCAATGGCGAGCCTGCGCACGGCCCTCGGCCTGACCTCGATCGTTTCGGCTTTGTTCGCGAACTCTTGTTTTACTGAAGGCAAGCCGAACGGGTTCCTGAGCTGCCGGATGGAGGTCTGGAATCAGATGGATCCCGACCGCTCCGGATTGATTGTTGAATTTACGAAGCCCGGAAAAAAATTCAGCGATTATCTGGAATATTTATTGAATATGCCGATGATTTTTATTCTTCGGGAAAGGAACTGGATTCCCGTTGAGGGTTTGAGGTTCCGGGATTTTATCAAGCGCGGTTATCAAGGGCTTCAGGCCACGCTGGGGGATTTTGAACTGCATTTGAGCGCCGCCTTTCCCGAGGTCCGGTTGAAGCAGTACCTTGAAATTCGCGGGGCCGATTGCCAGCGCCCCGAGCTTATTCCTTCGGTGGCGGCGTTTTGGAAGGGAATCCTTTATGACGCGGAGATCCAGAAAAAGGCGTGGAGTCTGGTGGCTTTCGCTTCAGAGAAGGAGCGTTTGAATCTTCATTCGTCCATTGCCGGGCAGGGGCTCCGGGCAATGCTCGGCGGGAAACCCATTTTGCCGATTGCTCAGGAGCTGGCGGAGCTTGCGTGTGAAGGCTTGGGGAAACAGAAAAAAGCTCCTGACTCCAAAAATGAATGCGTCTTTATTGAAAGGATCCGCAAATTTGCCCAGGCGGGAAAATCCCCAGCCGATTTCCTTCTTGAGGATTGGAAAACCGAACTCAAGGAAGATCCTCAAGCCCTCCTCCGCCGGCTGAGTATTGTGTGAGCGGGAAAAATCGGGACGGTGAAGAACCTGCGCCTATGCCTGCCCGCCAAAGGTTTAGTGGCGGAGGTTATGAGGGGCGACCGTTGGGTTTTCCAATTTGCGCCAAGTTTGTCCGATCTGCCTCAAATTTCTTTCGTTGCGAAAAATTCCTTCACGCCGGTTTTGTCCGCAATCACCCACGATTTACCACGATTGCTTTTGAATTTGCCCTCAATGGTTTTGGCGCGGGTATCTGTCCCTCCAACAGCCGGGACTCTTTCGGTTATTTACTCCTGATAAGAGAGTTGCCAGACTCAAATGCGTATTCACGATTTACTTCGAATTCCAGACTATGCATTGCATTGACTTCAGGAAGACCTATGACTCTCAAAGGCAGTTTCTCAATCCGGTAATTTGGAAAAAAGGTTACATTGATCCCTTCTTTACTTATAGCTTCTTGCCCAGGCTCTAAGTTTCGAAAAAAAACTCATAAGAAAACTGATATGGTGTTTGTTGCGTATATTTTCCCAATCCCCAGACCTTGACAATTAAAGGGACATTTACTTCGATCGCCTTTCCTTTCCCATGATTAAAAACGGAAACATAAGCAACTCTTGTTGGTAATTTTCCTTGAAAATTATTTTCGAATAAAAATTTTTCCCAGAAATTTGAAGCCTCGCCGGCTTTGGCTGGAATAGGAGTGGCTTCTCGAAAATCAACTTTAATATTGGTTTCAATGAAAGGTCTTACTTCAGAGGCAAGCTTAATAGCTTCAAACTGTTCACGGCGCTTTTCAGCCTCTCGATCATTTCGGGTGGTTAGAAAAAGTATCGTAAAAGGAATTAATGCGCCCGATAAAAATGTGATGAGCGATTTCTTCCATTGTCCTCGCCAACTATTGCTATAACGCAATTCCTTCATTAAATTGTCATTGCTTTCAATCAGCTTCCCTATGATAGGCGCTAAGCTTTCATTCGAAGAAAGAATTTTTTCCTTTGCTTCATTAACAGGAAGGCGGGCTTTTTTTCCTTTTTTATACTCATATACTGCACCATCCTTTTTATCAAGAACCACATCTGATTGCTTTGCAATGTCAACTCGTATTAATTTTTTATCCTGATCTTCGATGACATTAAAATCAACCTGAGGAGGTTTTAAATTTAATTGGTTTTCAACAGCTGTCTTCAAAGCTTTAATGTTCTCATCTGCAAATTTAATCCCTACCGGCTCATGCGACCTCTCGTCGGTGCCAATAAATATTGTGCCGCCGCCGGAATTGGCTATTGCGGCCACAGTAGTCAAAAAGTTTTGTTTTGGTGGAATAAATTTCTTATATTCAATAATTCGAGCCGTTCCTGCTGCACCAATCTCGACTAAATCAAAGTGGTTTTCTTCCATGCCTGCCCTCCAAGATACATTTATCAAGAGATTATTTTTCGCTTAATCCCCAAGAGAAAATTCTTCTTTCCCTGCCTCAATCAGAAAAATCGTTGAGACCAAAAGGCCTCGGCGATTTTTCGGGATGGCAGGATTTGAACCTGCGACCTCTCGGTCCCGAACCGAGCGCACTACCAAGCTGTGCTACATCCCGAAGATTGAAGAATTATAGTCGATGAGGTTATAAAATCCAGCAACAAAAGATTTATTTGTTTTTAATGCTCAAACCTTCCGACATATAAATGTTGGCTTGTGTTTGCGGAAGTGATAGAGTGCATCATTCATTGATCGAGCAGTTGAATCGTTCCTCAACAGAGAAAGCATTTGAATGATCCGGGACGCCGCCGCGGACAGATCCAATTTGAACTCAGCCTCAGCCCGCCGCCTTCACCGGAACTGTCAATTTGATAAAAAGACAACCTTCTGGCTGGCCTTCACCCACCTCGGATGTTTAGCCGCTCCCTTTACTTTTACCTGGCCCGCATTTTGGATTTTTATCGCGCTTTATATTCTGACCGGCGGCCTCGGCATCTCAATGTGCTACCACCGCTTGTTGTCGCACCGCAGTTTTAAGACTCCCAAGGCCGTTGAATATGGCCTGGCGATACTCGGCTGTATGGCGGCGCAGCGGAGCCCGGTCTACTGGGTGGCGCGGCACCGCCTTCACCACGCAGAATCCGATACCGACAACGATCCGCATTCTCCGCGCCACGGCTTTTGGTGGGCGCATATGATCTGGACGATGATGGACCTGCGCGTCGCCGACGAAAACGAGTTTTATCAAAAATACGCCGGCGATCTTGCCCGCGACCCGGGCCACCGCTGGATCCAAAAAACGCATGAATTATGGCCGGTCCTTCTTGCAGCCGCGCTTTTCACCGCCGGCGGGGTTCCTTTTTTAGTCTGGGGATTTTTCGTAAGGACGGTGGTCGTCTATCACTTCACCTGGATTGTGAATTCCCTGGGGCACCGCCTCGGGTATAAAAATTATCCTACGGATGATGATTCCCGCAACAACGGTCTCATTGCCCTGCTTTCCTTCGGCGACGGCTGGCACAACAATCATCACGCTTACCCGGCGTTGGCCAACCACGGGCATCACCGCTGGTGGGAAATCGATTTGACCTACCTCGCCGTGCGGCTCATGGCTTTTTTGGGGCTTGCTTCAAATATTCACACGCGGACCCAATCTGAAAAAAATTCCGCCGACCGGAAGGCGGCCCTCAAGGCCTGAAAAATAACCGCCGAGGAGAGCCACTATTTCGATTCCCCCTTCTCTTAAAAATATATCTTTGTTTCAAGGTTTTTCTGAGAGCGAGCTCGCTCAAATTCAACAATGCTTGAGGGAAAAGGCCTACGATAAAGGCCAGATCCTTCTTTCGGAAGGATCCGCCTGTGAACGCGTGTTTATTGTTCAAACCGGCCGGATCAAGCTTTACCGGATGACTTCCTCCGGGCGGGAACAGATCCTGGAAATGCTCGGCCCCGGAGATACTTGCGCCTGCAATCCCGGCGCAGCAGAATGGTCCTGCAACGCAACCGCGGAAACCGCAACTCCTTCCAAGGTCTGGTATTTATCCCGGGCCGATTATGTCCGAATGGTTCAAACGAATTCCAAGGCAAGCCGGGCCTTGAATCGTCTTTTCGCGGATAAATTGAAATGCTTGGGCGCGCTTATTGAAGAGGTCTCGCTGAAGGATGCCAAAAAACGCCTGGCAAAATTTCTTTTGGATATGCTCCATAAAACAGGGCCGACGGCGGGTAAAAAAGAGGCGTTAAGGATCAGTTTTACACGCGAAGAGCTTGCCCAGCGCATCGGAACAGCCAGAGAAACGGTAGCCCGGAACCTCCATCAATTGAAACGCGCGAAGCTGATCGATATCCGGCCTCATGAAATCATGATCCTCGATAAGGCGGGCTTAGAAAAACTCATTCAGTAAGCGCCGGCCCTTTTTCTCCGGCGATCCGAATCCGGCGTCTCGACCCTATGGATTTTATAGGGCATCCCGCCAAAGTGACGGCAGTCACAGAACTTTTCGCCTCTTTTCCGTAACGTTTCAATAGGGGGAAAAGATGAAACCTGCCAAAATTTATTTTAAGAAAACGCTCGGGCTTTTTGAGGCAAGGCATGATGAGATCGCCCGCCGGGCGAACCGTTTCCAGGAGGTTTTGACGAATTTGAATTACGAGGGCAAGCCGCGCCTGGGCAAGAATCTTAAAGAGGCGCGCGCCCTTCTCAACGGGCTCAAAAAATCGCTCTCCGCGCAGTTTGCAGTCGAAGAAAAAGCAATCTTCCCTTTTTTGGGAAAACATATTCCAAAATTAAATTGCGCCCTTGATCTCTTGCAGGCGGAGCACGAAGAGTTAAAAACCCAATTGGAAATTTTTGAAAATCGGCTGGACGTTTTTCCCAAGCGGCAAAAGGGCTCTCAGGAACGCCTGAAAGCCGCTCCTCGAATAAAAGAGAGCGGGACGTACCTTGTTTATTGCCTAAGGAATCACCTCCGCGCGGAAAAAGGCCTGATTTTTAAATGCCTCGGCAGGGAATTGAAAAAAGAAGAAAAAAGAAAGCTGGCCCGTCTCATCACGGAAGTGTTTGAAAGACATTCCGACTTAACGGGGACTTTTGCCTATGAGAAAAAAACAGGTCAAGGAAATCATCGAAAAGCTGCTTAAGGAGATCGAAGAAGAGGATATCGGGATCAGCCTGTTTTCGACTTTTTACCCTATGGAAACAGAATTGAGTTTCTTCAGCGAAGCGGACCGTGAAAGGGTGCTTAAAATTTTGGAAAAACTCTCCGAGGACAGCAGAAATCATAAGAAGATTTTAGAAAAAATCATTGCGAATCTGGAGCATAGACGAAATGAAAGAAGAATATCTAAAGACCTTGTGGATGCTTAGGTTTGAAAAAATGCGGCTCAATGAGGAAGACGCGGCCTGGAAATACCAGGAGATTCTGGATCAATGCCTTATGGATTTCGGCAGGAAGGATGAGACGGTCAGGCTTCTGGCTCAGCTGGTTAAGGAAGAGCGCTCCCACGAGCGGCTGGCTGTGGAATTGATCAAAATATGCCGCCGGAATCACCCTGATATTTCAGCCCTTTCACTTTGAGGATTCCTTGGGCCATGAAGTGACGCCGGTCACAGCGAAAAAAATGTTTCCGCCGTAAATTTATAGTGAAGGCGAAAGAGGCGAAAGAAAAGAAATGATTCATTTTCCGAAGAAAGAATGCGATGAGAAAATATAATTTAGGGAGAATAATCCTTTTCGGCGTTATGGCATTTTGGGCGGCTATGCCTATGTCCTATGCCAAACACCGGCATACAAAGGGTCCGCCTATTATTCAGGCCGATCTAACTTTTGCGCCTCATGTTCCGCCGCCCGTCAACCGTGATTATGAAGCCAAAGTGATTGTCGCGCTTGAAGCGACCGAATATCAAAGTGAACTTTCAAAGGGCGTGGAATACGATTTCTGGGGATACAACGGCCGTGTCCCGGGACCTTTTGTCCGTGTCCGTGAAGGGGATACCCTTGAATTTCATTTCAAAAATTCTACTTCAAGCAAAAACTCCCATACGGTGGATTTCCATGCTATGACCGGGCCTTGCGGAGCCGCCTGCATTCTTATGGCCGAGCCCGGCAAGGAATCCATTGTCCGGGCCAAGGCCGTTAATCCCGGCCTTTATGTTTATCACTGCGCAGCTCCTCCGATCCCCGTCCATATTGCAAACGGCCTTTATGGTTTAATTTTGGTTGAGCCCCATCGAGGCCTTCCGAAAGTTGATCGCGAATATTACGTGATGCAGAGCGAATTTTATACCGAACAATCCATCGGAACAAAAGGGCTTGCGGTGTTTTCCTCCCAGAAAGGCATGGATGAAAATCCGACCTATGTTGTCTTCAACGGAAAAGTCGGCGCGCTTTTGGGCGAGGGGAAGCTTCAAGCCAAAACCGGCGAAACGGTAAGGCTTTTTGTCGGAAACATCGGGCCGAATCTTGTCTCCTCCTTTCATTTGATAGGCGAAATATTTGACCGCGTTTATCGAGAAGGGTCGCTTTCGGAGCCGGCGCATAATGTCCAGACCACATTAATTCCCGCCGGGGGCGCAAGTGCGCTCGAATTTAAAGTCGAAGTCCCGGGCGATTACACCCTGGTCGATCACAGCATTTTCCGGATCAACAAAGGCGCTATGGGGCAGCTTCATATCGAGGGCCCTGAGAATCCTGAAATCCTTAAGAAGATTCAATAAAAGAGGGGAAGCAATCCATGAAAAGCTTCAAAATATTTGTCTTTGGCCTCGGAATTTTGGCTATTCCTTGCCTCGCTTATGCTCAGGGCGTCATAAAAGGGCATGTCGTTTTTGAAGGAACGCCTCCTGCTTCTGAAAAAGTGGAAGTCAAAAGTGATGTCTCAACGTGCGGCAATCAAAAAGAGGTTCAAAAACTTATGCTGGGTGAAGGACAAGGTATAGCCAATGCCGTTGTGACGCTCGTTGGAGGCAAGGGTGAATTGAAACCCAAGGATGGAGACCTTGACCAAGTCGAGTGTGAATTTGTCCCGCATGTTCAGGTGGTTCCTCTTGGCTCTACGCTCAAGATTACCTCCAGCGATCGCGTGCTTCACAATTCCCACGGTTTTTATGAGGACGGCTCCACCGCATTCAATCTTGCGGTCCCAATCGTCGGGATGGAAGTTGGTTTCAAAACAAAACAGCCGGGTCTTATCAAGCTCCGCTGTGATGCCGGGCATACCTGGATGAGCGCCTATGTGATGGTGACCGACACACCCTATTATGCCGTGACGGATGCCGGCGGCAATTTTACTTTGGAAGGTATCCCTCCAGATGATTACGAAATGGAAGTCTGGCAAGAGTGGCTTGGGAGGCATCGGGAACCCGTAAATGTCAAAGAAGGCGAGCAGGGAATTTCCGTTACTTTGAAAGCTCCTTGAGATCGGCCTAAAGGCACAACGAGCGGATATACGATCTGCGGTTTTCTTACGGCGTTGATCTTGATTGCCGAAGAAAATCCAGCGGCCGCAAATCAAGTCCTATCAAAAAACCCTGTAAAAAGGAGAAGAGCTTATGACAGAAGTCTCGAACAAAGCGGAAAGATCAAGTCATACCGTGATTCTTGATTCTTTGATGGTGATGATCGTGATTGCGGCTGGGATTCTTTGGGTCAGTTCGCCGACCGAGAAATTGCTGGGTGATAGCGCCTACAGTGTCCGAAGCGCTTTCCACGGTCTGTTTGCAGGGATTTTTATGGTGACCGCAACCATCGGCCTTTACCAAGCCCTTCGGCTTTGGTCGGGCATTCCTTTGAATATTCGGGAGCTGGAACTCGGAAGCATTGTGAATGCCTTCGCCTGTTTTCTCACCATTATCCTCGGAAACTGGCTCTACATTCCTTACCGTGCGCCGGGCGGTCCGCGCGCGCATTTTCTTGAACGTCTTCCCGAAATCCACGGGATATTCTTTGAGTTCAAAGAATTCACAGCCCTTTTTACGCTTCCGCTGGCGGTCACGGCGTCTTATCTGATTTGTCTTTACGGAGAACGGATGAAGGCGAATAAGGCTTTACGGGAGACAACCGCACTTCTTTTGGTCCTCAACTTTTTTTATTTTGTGGTGGCTTTTGGTTTAGGCGCCGCCATCACCAAACTTAAATCCGTTTAAGGAGGCCGTAATGATATGCAAAGTCGATCGAGAAAAACTGGGAGCGGCTCAGGCAGCGATTCTCGCCGCGATGCTTGGAACCTTGACCGTCGGTGTCGTCAATCTCGGGACGGAGATTTCGGGTTCTTTCAAAAAATGGGTGCAGGATGCCGGTAAATTCTGGATGCCGGGGGCTGAAGGCATCGGGCCTTATTCAGGCAAAGAAACGCTGGCGTTAGTCGTCTGGCTCGCAAGCTGGTTTTTACTTCATCGATTCTTAAGAAAAAGGGAGTGGAATCAGAGCGTCGTGTGCGGCCTTTTTTTGGCGGGAATCGCTCTTGCAACCACGCTCGTCTGGCCGCCCGTTTTTCATTTTCTGGGAGGGAAACCATGACTGCCAATCGTCTCCAGCTTTTTTCACTCATTCTTATTAGCCTCACCCTCCCGGCTTTTCCGAAGCTTTTGCGCGCGGAGTCTGTGGATATTCGATCCGTTTATAAAGTCGTTGACGAGCTGCGGGCTCAAATGGCGGTTGATCGGCAGAAAGTCGAGGAGCAGAGAAGAATCATCGATCTTCAAGGCCGGGAAATCGCCGACCTCAAAAACCTTATAGGGCGCGACTCGACAGTTACTCCTTACATTCCTCCTCAAGATAAAGAAAAATTTCGGGAACAAGTCGCGCAGGTTTTTGAAGAATTTCGTCTGTCAGAGAAAAAGGAAACTCCCGAAGAAAAGCGGTTGACGACAATTTACGACGATGGATTTTATCTCAAAGGCAAGGACGACACGCTTCGCATCGGAGGTTGGTACCAGGCCGACGCCCTTTTTTATGACCGTCGGAATGAAGGCAATAACCGCTTCCGCAATCGCGCGGCGCGGCTGGATATTCGCGGGGCGCTTGAAAATGATTTTGAATACCGGCTCTACGCTCAGTTTGCGGGTTCAGCCGCCAATCTCCAGGAAGCTTGGCTGATGTACAAACATTTTCCCTGGGCACGAATCAAATTCGGGCAAGTGCTCGTGCCTTTTAGTCTTGAAAGCCAGTATTCAGCCCGCTGGCTCGATTTTGCCGAAAGAAGCATCGGAGTTTCAAATCTTCAGCCCGCGGAAGATTTGGGCCTGATGGTTTTTGGAAATCCCTTCGGCGGAATTGTGGAATATGGCGGGGGTGTTTTTAACGGCAGGATCAGAACTTTGGACGACAATAACGATAACTTTGATTTTGGAGGGCGTGTTGTGCTCGCTCCCTTTATCAAATCGGGCCGTGATCTTTGGAAGGATTTTTATGCAGGCGGCTCTTTTCTTGCAGGACATTCCGATGAAACGCTGGCGAGCACGGGTTTTACCACTTCAAGCGGGAATCGCTTTCTGACTTACTCCTCAAACACGCGGCATGCCGGCAATCGAATCCGCTTCGGCGGAGAACTCCAGTGGATCTACGGCCCGGGAGACATCAAAGCAGAGTATGTGGGAGGGCGTTTTGATAACGTTGAACGCACGGGACAAATCGCGGACGTGGATGTGAATTCCTGGTATGCCTCCGCAACCTATATTTTAACCGGCGAGCGAAAGCAGCGGAACAAACCGCTTATTCCCAAAAGGAATTTTTCTATTCAAGACGGCGGCTGGGGCGCCTGGGAGGCTGCGGTGCGTTTCGAGCAGTTCTTCCTCAATGATTCTCCTTTTCACCTTGGACTGGCAACAGGGGTTGACCGCGTGAACGCCTACACCCTGGGGCTGAACGGGTGGCTGAACAAACACATTCGGATGATTTTTGACTATACGCTCAATGATTTTTCAAATCCGCTTTTGATCGGAAGCCGGTCCCTAGGCGAAGAACACTTATGGATCGCGCGGGCGCAGTATGATTTTTGAAGAGGTTGAAAATAAAATCAGAAGTGGTTTCAGAAGTCTTCATAATGAGTTGAAGTAAATTGCCGAAAGAGAAGCGCCGAACCCTGCCCCTGCCTGCCAAACTCTAGACGAGTACCTCGTCAAGTTTAAAATTGTCATTCCCGAATGGTTTCATCGGGAATCCAAAGCTTGTGGATTCCCGCTTAACATCGTGCGGGAATGACAAAAATAAAATTGACACCGTACGTAGTCTCAAAATTCAATTTGATAAAGCCGGCCTTAAGTCTATGCTTCTAGAAGCGTGCTGATTCAAAAGGCTGTGCGGGTTTACCTTCAACTCAAAAAGCAGCAGACCGTCAAGAATTTGCTTCGTGAAGGTTATCAAGAAATGTACGGCGTCTCAAAAAAAATGACGGATGATTTCGCCGATCTGGATAAAGACTCGGTGAAATATGTTGATTAAACGCGGATATCTTTTCTGGGTCAATCGGAGTCCCTCTAAGGGTTCTGAACAATCGGGGCGCCGGCCGGCGCTGGTCATTCAGAATGACACAGGAAATACCTTGGCTCCGACAACGATTATCGCTCCGCTTACGACTCAAAGTTTCTCAAAAGAACATCCGACCCATGTGAATCTCCCGAAAGGAGTCGGAAATTTTAAATCAGGACTCAAGTTAATACAATTAATAACTTTTTTAATCTTAAAGATATATTTCATAAATACTTTTTAAGTATCCTGAATTTAAATTTGACATTGCCTGACGGAGAATTTATACTTTGCCCGTCGCAATCAAAATCAATTAAGAAAACAAGGGTGTTTCCTTAATTGAAAGTCGAACAAAGGCGTTCAACTTCGGTTGAGCGCTTTTTTTTCTTATATCAAGGTTCATCCTTTGAAAAGGGACGGCCGTCATTCATGAAAAATGGGCTTCGCGCGACAGGATGGGTTACTCTTTTTTGCTTCCTCGCCACTCACACCGGCTGGGCGGAGGGCGCGCGCCCTTTTAGTTTGCCTAAAACTCTGCAAACTTCTCCCTCAGATGAGCCGGAATCCATCGCAGCCCGCGGTTTTTTTGATTCACTTGAACTCCCCGAATCCATAGGCCGGATCAAAACTGTTTTCCGCGGAAGCCGAAACCGGATACTTGTCCACATTCAAGATGCCCACGTCAATGAGGAGGCTCAGCGGAATATCGGGAAGATCCTCGAATTTTTTATCCGGAATCACAAGCTCCGCCTTGTGGCTCTGGAAGGAGCGCAGGGCGAGCTTGATACCCGGCTTTTTTCCTTTCTCCCGGATATTGAGACGCGCCGGAACATTGCGGACTATTATCTGCGCGCGGGACGGCTGAGCGGATCCGAGCATCTGGCCATTGTCAGACATCCCGAGCTTCTTCTTTATGGGATTGAGGACGAGCGGCATTACCGTGAAAATCGCGCGGCATACCTTGCGGCCCTTGATTTTAAAGCGCGGGACGAAGAGGTCCTCGGCGCGCTTGAAAAGGCGCTCGCCGGGGTTTCTCGTTTTGTCTTTTCCGAAAAACTGCGCGAGCTTTTCCGCCGGCGCCGGCATTTTGAAGATCAAGAAGGCGGATTCATCGCGTACGCGCGCTTTTTGAGCCGGGAAGGAAAAAGGCTTGGGCTGAGCCGGAAAAAATATCCGCGCCTAGGCTCGCTCCTTTCGCTCGCGGCTCTTGAAAAGAAAATTGATTTTGAAAAAGCGCAGGGGGAAATCGAAAAGGCGAGTGCGGAGCTTAAAAGGAGGCTTCCGCCGGCGCGGCTTGCGCGTTTCCTTTTTAATTCGGTCCAGTATCAAACGGAGCGAATGACGCGCGCGGCTTACTTTCATGACTTGGAAGAGGAAATCCGGACCCTTGAGGACCCTGCCCGTTATACCAACGTCCTGAGCTATTTGCGCTACCGGCGGCTGAGTGATTCGCCCGATCCCGCTCTTTTTGACGAGCTGGAGAATTTAGAAAAGGAGGTCAAAAGGAAGCTGTTTCGTTCCAGCGAAGAAGCGAATCTCGCCGAGCTGTGGGATTTATTCAAAATCTGCCGGAAGATTTTCGAGTTTTCGCTCGCCCCGCAGGACGCGGATTTCTTTTTGTCTCATCGCGGGCGGTTCCGCGCCTCAACGTTCCGCTCCTTTTTGAAGCCCCTTTTGGAGAAATACCAATTTCGGGAAGGATTGCCGGATCAGTTGGAAATTCTTGACGAAGACCTGGCGCGCGTGGAGCGGTTTTATTCGGCCGCGCTGGCCCGCGACCGGATTCTGATCGAAAAGGCCGTACGGAAAATGCGCTCGGAAGACGCCGGAATTGCCGCGATCGTGACCGGAGGTTTCCACACGCCCGGGATGATGCGTTATCTTAAAGCTCACGATTATTCTTATGTGGTGGTCACGCCCCAGATTTCCAAGGAAAGTGATCGCAAGGCCGAGGCCCGGCTTTATGAGCAGGCGCTCCGCAACACGCCGGCCCCTCTTGAGAGAGCTCTTCTCGAATCCTATTATCCTCCAAAGTCTGCGGCGCTCAACGACCCACGTTTCCAACTCGCAGCCCAATTGATGATTCCCACCCGCTCAGAAACGAGGGCGCTCCTTTTGAATATCAAACCTTCTCCAGAAGTTGCCAAACAGGCTGTTGCGCGCGCAGCTTTGCAGCTTATGCTCGCTGGTTTTTTTATACGCTTCAAGGGAAAAGGGGGAAGCCGGATCCGTGACGCGATCCGGGAAAATTATCCCGACGTGGCGGAACAAAAAGCTTTTTTTCAACGGGCGGAGCCATTTACTCGGGCCTCTTATTATTCGATTTCCGGCGGCAAACTCAGGCAGAGCCGATCGGAATTTCTCGTCATGCCTCCGCGAAAGGAAGGCCGGTATCCCGTTTACGGAGTTCTTCCCCAAAGCCGCCGTTCCGAGGTCCGAGCGGCGCTTGGAATTTACGGCAGCCTTGAGAGGATTCCGCTTCCGGACGGCTCGGAAATGTTTTTCGCGCCCGCAGTTGAGAAAATTTTTATCGAAAATCTGGCCGGACGTTCGAAAAAATCCGAACTGCGGGAAACCGTGTCCGGCGAGGCGACTCTTCTAAAGATGGAAAAATATTTTTTCGAAATTCATCCCGAAGACGCTGAGGAAGGAAATTCAGGGCAAGCCGAAACTGGAATTTTGAGAAGCAGAAAAATGAAAAAATTCTTGCGCAAATTTTTAAATCAGGCTTATCAAGAGCTCGGAGCCCCGGACGCGAAAAGCCAGAAGAAACATCCTGTCCTGGTCCGGTTTGTTGAAATCCCGCCTGCCAACGGCAAACGGAAATTCGAATACAAATTCATCGTGGAGATTCCGGGGCAGGGAAGAAGATCCGCAGTCTACGAATGGAATCCTCCGGACTCCGGCGGCGAGCCGTACACCCTTCCACTCAACTTTTTGGATACGGCTTTGATGACCGCGCGGCTTGGAAGCGGCCTGAAGCCTTACGGCTTGAGAAATATTCTGCGCGACTTTGGAGGCGGCGATCTCCAGGAAAGGGAAATCGCCAGACACGGAACTTTGCGCGCCGCGCTGGAT